>JBEISV010000084.1:0-13415 GCA_040375265.1 Verrucomicrobiales bacterium | reverse complement strand
TCGGCTGACGCGACGCTGCTCGCCGCCTCCTGGCAGCGGGCCACCAACCGGCCGGCGGCGGCCAAGTCCTTCTCCGCCGGCGCGCTCGACACCAACCGGCTCGCCGTCATCGCCTCGTTCCTGCCGGCCCTTGATCTCAAGGGCGATGGGCAACGCGGCGCGGCCATCTTCCGCGAGCGGTGCGTGACCTGCCACGCGCTCCGGGGCGAAGGCACCGCGCTGGGCCCCGACTTGGCCTCGGTGGCGGCCAACGGCGGCGACAAGCTCCTCGTCTCGATCTTTGATCCCAACCGCGAGGTCGCACCCAACTTCACCGCCTGGACCGTGGAAACGAAGGAGGGTGAAACCACGACCGGCCTGCTCACCCGCGAGACCGATTCCGCGGTGACCTTGAAGCTCGCGGGCGGAACGGAGTCCGTGTTCCCGCGCGGTCAGATCAAGCTGCTCCGGCAGGAATCCCGTTCGCTGATGCCGGAGGGACTGGAATCGGGACTCAACCCTTCCGATGTCGCGGGACTGCTGGCGTGGCTCACGCTGCGGCCGAACAGCACCTCGCCATGAACGCCGTCTTTCAGTGTCCCCGCTGCAACTCGCCACTCGGCACGCCCGACGATCCCAAGCCGGAACCGCTGCCGCCGTGTCCGCAGTGCGGCTGGACCCGCGCCGCACGGCGGAGCCTGCAACTGGACGTGGGGTTATGGCTGACCGCGGGGCTGTTCCTTGCGCTGGGCCTCGGCGCCGGCTGGCTGACGGCACACGCCAAGGTCGCCGTCCTGTTCGCCCTGATCCTGTTCGGGCCGGTCGCCACGGTGGGCATTGCCCGGGGTTTCCCGGAAGGTTGGCTGCTGCTGAACGGCGCCTACGCCGGCGGCCTGATGGCCGGCCTGACCTTTTGGCCTGACGGTGAAACCTTCAGTCCGGGCAACCTCCGTTTCCCGCTGGCCTTTGGGGTCAGCAGCCTGTTGTTGGGCTGGTTCGTGGGCTGGCTGAAACACTCCGAATGACGCCGACCGCGTGCCCCAGTTCGTTCAATCGCGTTTCATGAGATCGAACCAGTGGCGGTCGAAGGCCAGCCGATAACCACGTTCCCACAGCCTCGCGGCCACCGGGGCGCCGAGCAGGCACCACCAGCCGGCCTCGCTCAGGAAACCGGCCACCAGCAAAGAAGCCAGCAGCGCGAGGCAACCGAGGTGCCAGCCGAGGATCAGGAGTGACTTCGCTCGCAGTTGGTTGACGTCATTCGTAATCTGGGCGACCCGCACCACCAGCCACGCCGGCGTGATAGCCCACGCCGCGAAGCCGGCGCGCACCGCGAAATCAACGCCCACCCACCACGGGCGTTCCTGCATGACCGCGGCGCACGCGCCAAAGGCGGTCACCAAGGGCAACGCGACCAAGGTTCGCACGAGACTCGCCTTGTTCAGCAGGCTGAGCAGTTCCTTCATCCCGCGCGGATAGACGGCGTAAGGCGACAGCTTCGCGGTGGCGCCAAACGGCGTCTGGAGGCGTCCGCCGGCAAGGCCGATGAGCACCGGCAGGCTGGAAAGGCCGCCCAGGACGCCGCCGACCGGCAGGGCGCTTTCCAACCACGTCCACCCGAGCAGCCGGCCGCCGAGCGTCAGCACCAGCGAGCCGCCCAGCAGAATGGCCCCGGTTTTCCAGGCAAAGGTCCAAGTCGGTCCGGTCGCCCAATCCCACTCGGCCAGGAGGCGTTCCCGCGGCGTCCACCACCGCCAGACCCACCGCTCGATCCAGCCCGAGGTGGGTTCCGACGCGGGCAACAGGAATTCCCGGCTCAGGATACGGTCCGTGATTTCGGTGAGGCCGGTGCGGGGCGGGGCCTCGAAGTGTCCGGACAGCGCCTCGCGGTCTTCGGCCGAGAAGTCGGCCGGCACCTCGGCGGCGTAATCCAGCAGCACGGCTTCGCGGAACTGGTAGCGCTGTTCCAGCCAGCGACGCACGGACGGCAGCAACGTGGTCAGGGCCAGGGCCGGCAGCAGCCAGAGCGCATCGGAGGCGTGGGCCTGGCCGGTCAGCCAGCGGTGGCCGGGCCCGACCAGCCAGCCCGTGGGCAGCACGCCAACGAGCAGGTCGCCTTGCTCGTTGAGCCAGGAAATCACCGCCGCCCGCAGCGGCGCCGGCGCAAAGTTGCTGCCCAGCCAGAGCGTGACGAGGCCGACCCAGCCCAGGCCGTAAGCCCGGGCGGCATGCCGCCAACGCAAGGCGAGGAACCCCAAGGCGACCACAAACGTTCCCAGCAGTGCGCCGGCCAAACCGGCCAGGGGCCACGGCACCTCGGTGCCCCGGCCGGTGCCTTGCACGATCCAGGCGACCACGGCCCCGGCCAACGGGAGCCACAGCAATTGGCGCAGCCCTAGCCTCAGCTGCCGCCGGAAGACCCATTCCCTCGATGCCGGCAACAACGCCTGGGCCAGCAGGTCCGGATGCTGGTAAATCGCCTTCAGCAGCAGTCCGTGGAGGTTGAGCGCCACGAGCAACGCCAACACCGACAGCAACGCCCGCCGGCCGGGGCCGGCCAACGGTTCCGCCACGCTGATGCCCAGACACACGACTCCGAAGATCGCAATCGAGGCTCCTGCATTGCCCAACTGGGTGGACCGCAGCCAACGCCAGCGATGCACCCGGCGCGGCGCGCCGGTGGCTTGGACCGCCGCGCGCAGGCGGGAATGGAGTTCCCGGTCCTCGGTGCTCACTGCGTTTCCTCCCGCAACTGCTGGAAGAGGCGCTCCAGGACATCCGCCTCGCCACCGGCCTGGGAACGCAGCTCGTCCACCGGCGCGAAGGCGCGGACCTCGCCCTCGTGGAGCAGGCACACGCGGTCGCTGAAGCGTTCCACCAGGTCGAGCACCTGCGTGGTGTAGATCACCGTGCGGCCGCGCGCGACGGCGTCGCGGGTGTGGCGCTTGAAGGCGCTGAGCCCGTGCGGGTCCATGCCCGAGGCCAGCGGTTCGTCGAGCAGCCACAGTTCGGGGTCCACCGCCAGCAAGGCCACGAGGGCGACCTTGTAAGTCTGGCCGCGGGAGAGCGTGGCCACCGGTGCGTCGGCCAGGGTCAGCAAGTCGAAATCGCGGAGCAATTCCACCAGCCGCGTCTCGACACCCGGGCGGTCGGCCTCGTAGAGCCGCAGGATGAGCGCGAGGTTGCGCAGCACCGATTCGTCCGGGAACAGCGGCGGGAAATCGGGCAGGAAGAAGAACCGGCGGCGCTGCCCAAGATCCTCGCGGCGGAACGGCTCGTGATCGAACCGGACGGCGCCGTGGTCCGGCGCGGCGACCCCGGCCAGCAGCCGGAGAAACGTCGTCTTGCCGGCACCGTTGGCCCCGAGCACGGCGACCAGTTGGCCGGGCTCCAAGGTAAGTGACACCCGGTCCAGGGCGCGGACCGAGCCGTAGCGCTTGGAGACGGAATCAAGTTCGAGCAGCACGACCGGATTCGTGCCCGAAAGCGGGGGCGAAGGCGACGGGTTTTGTCGGCCGTCGCCCGGGTCGGCTAAGCGAGAATATCCCGCACCACGTTCCCATGGACATCCGTCAGCCGGATGTCGCGGCCACCGAAGCGGTAGGTGAGCGCGGTGTGATCCAGCCCAAGCAGGTGCAGCATCGTCGCGTGCAGGTCGTAGATTTCGAGCGGGTTCTCGACGGCACGGTAACCCCATTCGTCCGTCGCGCCGTAGGCCATGCCCGGGCGCACGCCGCCGCCGGCCAACCACACGCTGAAGCCAAACTCGTTGTGGTCGCGTCCGTCGGAACCCTGCGCAAACGGCGTCCGGCCGAATTCGCCGGCGAACACCACCAGCGTGGAATCCAGCAACCCGCGCGCCTTGAGGTCCATCAGCAGTCCCGCGATGGGTTGGTCCACGGCGCGGGCGTTGTCGCCGTGATTCTTCACCAAGTTACCGTGGGCATCCCAGCGCGAGAAGCCATCCACCATCGGGATGGTCAGCTCCACGAAGCGCACGCCGCGCTCGACCATGCGCCGCGCGATGAGGCATTGCCGCGCGTAGGTGCGCGTGTGCTCGTAGGGCGCATCCAGTCCGTAGAGTTTCTTCGTGACGTCCGATTCGCCGGCGAGGTCGAGCAACTCTGGAATCGTTACCTGCATCCGCGCCGCGAGTTCGGCGTTGGCGATGGCGCTTTCCAGGGCGTCGTTGCCGCCGGCCTCGGCGAGCGCGAGGCGGTTGAGGTGGTCGGCGAAGCGGCGCTTGGCCACTTGCTGCGCGGGCGCCTTCTCGCCCGGAACGATGTTCGCCAGCGGCGTGCCGTTGGCGTTGAGCAGCGAGCCCTGGAAGCTCGCCGGCAGGAAGCCGCTGCCGAAGCAGTCGAGGCCACCTGAGGGAATCTGCCCGCCATTGAGCACGATGAAGCCTGGCAGGTTGGCGTTGAAGCTGCCGAGGCCATACGCGACCCACGCGCCCATGCTGGGACGGCCCTGCAAACCCAGGCCGCTGTGGAGGAAATAGTTCGCGCTCGTGTGTTCAGGAAACACCGAGGTCATCGAGCGGATGATGCACAGGTCGTCCGCCCGCCGCGCGAGGTGCGGAAACAGGTCGCTGATCCAGAGTCCGCTCTGGCCATGCTGCGCGAAGTTCCACGGCGACTTCATCACCGTGCCGATCTGCTCGAACTGGGTCTTCTCCAGTTTGCCGATGGCAGTGCGCGGATTCTCCCCGTGGTGCTGCGCGAGCCGCGGCTTGTAGTCGAAGCTGTCCACCTGCGACACAGCGCCCTCCATGAAGAGGAAGATCACGTTCCGCGCCCGCGCCGGGAAATGAGGCACCCGGGGCGCACCCACCGCCCCCGCGGTTGCCGCCCGCGCCGTGTCACCGAGCAGAGCGGACAGCGCGACGGCCCCGAAGCCGTTGGCGGCCTGGCGGAGCAGGGCGCGGCGGGAGAGGTGAAATTCAGCAGTGGGCTTCATCGGCGAGCTTTCTTGGTTCCGGCCACTCGGCCGCGGTTCAATTCGCGCTCCAGTTCCTCAATGGTCGGCAGGGAGCCGCGGAGCTTCTTCGGCAGCGCTTCCACGAGCCGCGTCTGCCAGGCTGCGACCCCGATGGGCTTCTTCACGTCGCGGAGGGCGTATTCGACCTTGAGCCGGTTTTTCGCGTCCTTGCACAGCAGCAGGCCGATGGTCGGCGCATCGTCCCGATGCCGCATCCGGTCGTCCACGACGGAGAGGTAGAAGTTCATCTTGCCGGCGAACTCCGGTTCGAAGGGTTCCATCTTGAGGTCCACCACCACGAAGCAGCGCAGCCGCAGATGATAGAACAGCAGGTCGAGATAGAAGTCCTCGTCGCCCACCTCGACATGCACCTGCCGGCCCACGAAGGCGAAGCCAGCGCCTAGTTCCAGCAGCAGCTTCTGCACGTGTTCCACCAGACCTCGCTCCAGATCACGTTCGTGGGCCGCCAATCCCAGCGTCAGGAAATCGAACGTGTAGGGATCCTTCAGCACGGCCTTCGCGAGATCCGACTGCCCTGGCGGCAAGGTGCGGTCGAAGTTGGTGATCGCCTTGCCGCTGCGCCGGTGCAGCCGCGACTCGATCTGCACCGTGAGCACGGCCCGGCTCCAGCCGTTGGCCACGGCCTGTTGCGCATACCAGAGGCGGGTGGCGGGATCCTTCAGCTTGTGGAGCAGGATGAGGTTGGTGCTCCACGAAAGCAGGTTGAGCGGTTCGGGTGGTTCGTCCAATTGTGTCACGGCCCGTGACACAATTGGCGATGCCGGCTTTTTATCGGTGGTGACCTGCAATTCTGTCACGGGCTGTGACACAATTGCCGTTCGGGATGACGAGTCGGCGGCTTCGACGACCACGGCCGAGGTCCACGCGGCATAGAACGCCCGCATGCGCTGGAGATTGAGTGCCGAAAGCCCGCTCATCTCCGGGAACTCCGCCGCCAAGTCCTTCGCCAGTCGCTCGACCACCTTGGCACCCCAGCCCTCCGCCTCCTGGGCCTGCAGGATCGCCCGGCCGACCTGCCAGTAGAGCCGGATCAGCTCACGGTTCACCGTCAGCGCGGCCTTCACCTGTGCGGAGCGCACACGGGACTTCAGCTCAGCGAGCAGCGGAGCGTAGCTGGGCGGCAACAGGGAGCGCGTTCGTTTCATGGTCAGCGCAGGTAGATGAACTCGTTCGCGTTCAGCAGCGCGTGGCCGAACTCGGTCCACACCGCGTGGTCCAGTGCGCCGGCATGCAGCGTGCGCAGTTCGGCCAGCGAATCCCGGGCGAAGGACTGTTCCTCCGCCGTGGCCGGTCGCGCAAAGGCCGTTTCGAACAGCCAGCTTACGCGCGCCGCGTCAGTGGCGTCCGGAAGCTTCCGCAGCAGCCGCGCCGCCCAGAGTCCGGCCTGCTCGCGCACGAATGGGTCGTTCATCATCACCAGCGATTGGCCGGGCACGTTGGTCACGTTGCGTTTGCCGACCGTGCTGAACGGCGTCGGGTAGTCGAAGGCCACCATCATCGTCGGCAGGAAGTTCCGCCGCACCGCCGTGTAGAGGCTGCGCCGTCCCGCACCATCGAGCGGTCCGCTGGTGCCCGGCCGGCCGCGCCCCACGATGAACTCGGTGAGATGCACCGGCACCGGCGGGCCGAACTGTGCCGGATCCATCCGCCCGGAAACCGTCAGCAGCGCGTCGCGGATGGCCTCGCCTTCCAGCCGTCGCACCGGCATGCGGTGGAGCAGGCGATTGGTCGGGTCCACTTCCTCGGCGCGGACGTCGCCGCCGCGACTGCTGCGGGCAAAGGCCTCGGTGAGGACCAACCGGCGCAGCAGGCGTTTCAGCGACCAGGCGTCCTCGTTGATGAACGCCCACGCGAGGTGGTCCAGCAGTTCGGGATGGGTCGGTCGTTCGCCGAGGAAGCCGAAGTTGTCCACGGTCGGCACCAAGCCGCGGCCGAAGACGTGATGCCACACGCGGTTCACGAACACGCGGGCGACCAGCGGATTCGCCGGGTCGGTGAGCTGGTCGGCGAGTTCCCGTCGGCCGCTGGATTCCGCCGGATTGATGGCGGGCAATCCCAACGCCTCGGGCAGGCCGCGCGGCGCGGCGGCGGCCGGTTTGCCCGGCTTGCCGCGCAGCAGGATGTGTTCGTCCACGCCGGATGTCTCCGTCCACGAAACCGCGGTCGGGGAATCCCAGCGCACGAAGCCCTCGATCTTCGCCAACTCGCTGCGAAACCCTGTCGCGGCATTCGTCCACCCACCCGGCGCGCCGAACAGGGCTTCGTTATGAACCAGCCAATCGGCCAGCGGCGCCAGCCCGGCGGGAACGGCGGCCTTTCCCCCCGCCAACGCGGCGCAGGCTTCGGCCAAGTCATTTTCAAACGAGGCGGCAACCTCGGCAAAGGACTTCACCGGCTGAACGGGCAACCACGCGATCACCGGCATCCACGTCGGCACTTCCGCGGACTCGACCACCAGCAGCACATCGAGATCGGTTTGGTCCTTGGGTGCGAATTCCACGTGCGCCCGGTGGCCGACGTATTCCGACAGATCCTGCGTGACCCACCGCAGTGAGGCGCCCGTGTCGAAGCTCGTCGTTAGGCGGCCGTGCAGCGGGCCGTTGACCATGATGTGCGAATCCACGCCGGCATACACCTGCGCCTTGCCCCGCAGCAGGTAGTGGAGCTTGCCGGACTTCAGCGTGAACTTGGGCGTGAGCAGGTTCTTCCCCGCGCGGCCGGCAGCGCCGAGGGTGCCGGAGTCCGTCTCTGTGCCCGGCGTCAGCGCGAGGCGGTCCCAGAAGTGATCCCGGCTCGCGGCGCCGAAGGGCATCACGCGGGCAATGCCTTCGTTGCCTTGGCCCAGCACGACTTCACCGGCGGCGCGAACGCCGTTTCCGAAGACCGGCCCGTCGGTTCGCCACGTCGTGGCGTTCGGGACGATGAAATCCGCAAGCACACGGGCATCTTCGGGAAGCTTCGGCCGCAGCGGCTCCTGGGCACGCGTCGGGATCGTGAACGGCTTCCCAGACACACTGGCCCGCAACGCCAACGCCAGCGGATGCAGCGCATGGTTCGCGTTTGTTTCCGCCGCCTGAAGTTGTTCCCGCCACGCCGACAAGCGTTCGGTGGGCAGGTCAGCGCCACCCGCGGTCGGTTCACCGGCGACCTGTTGCCGAACGGCGTTCAGAAGAGTGGCGCTGGACCGCAAGCTTGGTCCGACCGACTTCGCGAAGGCTGCGGCAATCGATCCGGAATGCTGCGCGCGGAGGTCCGCCAACTGCCGCGCGGTGCGTGCCTCAGCCTCGGTGGTTTCGAACCGCACTTGCCGGTAGGGCGAACTGAGGATGAAGCCGCTCAGCGCGTAGTAGTCACGCTGGGTGATCGCGTCGAACTTGTGGTCATGACAACGGGCGCACGCCACCGTCAGCCCGAGGAAGGCCTTGGAGAGCACGTCCACCTTGTTGTCCACGCGCTCGCATTCGTCCTGCCGGATGTCCACGGGGCTGTGGACTTCCTCGCCGAGAAACGCCCAGCCGGGTCCGAGCACGGATTCGTTGCCACCCGTGGCCGGATTCCGCCGCGCCGAAAGCAGGTCGCCCACGACATGCTCGGCGACGAAGCGGTCGTAGGGAACGTCCGCATTGAAGGCGCGAATCAGGTAGTCGCGATACCGCCACGCGTTGGCGATGATGAAGTCATCCTCGTGTCCGCGCGACTCGGCGTAACGCACAACATCCATCCAGTGCCGCGCCCAGCGTTCGCCGAAGTGGGGCGAGGCGAGCAACCGGTCCACGGCGCGGACTCGGGCATTGGACGCATGAAGTTGGAAGGCAGGAAAGCCGGAAGCAGAAGTGCCGTGGGTAACCGGCGAGTGTGTTTCCGGTCCTGCCGTCCTGCCTTCCAGATTCCACTCTGCCGCACATTCCCGGACAAACTGGGCGGTCTCCTCCGGAGTCGGCGGTAAACCGGTGATCACGAAATGGACCCGGCGCAGCCAAGTTCGGTCGTCCGTTGGCGGCGCGGGCCGCAATCCCGCTTCCCGCAGACGTTGCCCCAGGAACGCGTCCACGTCGGAACCCGCGGCGCCCCCTTCGCGCGGCACCGGCTGGCGCTGCGGCGTCTGCCAAAGCCAGGGCAGCCGACGTTTGCGCTCCGCGAGGTCGAAGCCGGCCTTCGCCGCCGTTCCGCCGGCGGGCCAAGGTGCACCGGCGGCGATCCACTGACGCACCTCCGCGATCGAGGCGGCCGCCAGGGCTGGCTTTTTCCGCGGCATCTTCGGGGCGGATTCCCGGTGGAGCAGCGCGGCGAGCAGCAGGCTTTCCTCCGGTTTTCCGGAAACGACCGCCGGACCGGTTACCCCGCCCTTGAGCAGGGCCTCCCGCGAATCCAGCCGTAGTCCGGCCTCCTGCTTCTCCTCGCCGTGGCAGCCGAGGCAATGCTCGGCGAAGATGGGCCGGATGCGCCGCTCAAAGTGATCGAGCGCCGGGGCGGATGCGGCGGCCCGCGTTCCCGGGTTCGACGCGAGCAACGCGACACAAAGAGCGAAGGTGCGGTGGTAAGACGCAGGCATGGCGGGCGTTTTCCCGAGGCTAGCGGGCCGCCGGCGGCGTGGGAAAGGCGGATTCCGGCGAATGCGCCCGAGCCTCGGGATTGCCCCGCCGCGCGGCCGCGATACGTTGCCGGCATGGACCGCACCGAAAGACCCCCGCAGGACCCCGAACTGCGCCGCCAGATCGCCGACCTGATCGCCTACAAGGGCGGCGGCCAAAACCCGGACCTCGTCACCGACGTCATCGAGAATGCCCTCAAGCTGCTCAAGGACGTCGAGCACCGCGGCGACGTGAAGGTGATCCAGACCGCCGTGCGCGAACTCCGCTACGCCTTCCGCCTCTTCGCGCCGTATGCTGCCACCCGCAAGGTCACCATCTTCGGCTCGGCCCGCCTCAAGCCCGACGGCGTAGAATACCAGCAGGCGAAGGAGACCGGCCGGCTGCTCGCTGACGCCGGCTTCATGATCATCACCGGCGCCGGCCCGGGCATCATGCAGGCCGGACACGAGGGCGCCGGCGCGGAACGCAGCTTCGGCGCGAACATCCGCCTTCCGTGGGAGCAGTCCGCCAACCCGATCATAGCCGAGGACAAGAAGCTGGTGACCTTCAAATACTTCTTCACCCGCAAGCTCACGTTTCTCCGCCATTCCGACGCGATCGTGCTGTTCCCCGGCGGCTTCGGCACGATGGACGAGGGCTACGAATCCCTGACACTCATGCAGACCGGCAAAAGCAAGCTGATGCCGCTCGTGCTGGTGGACCGGCCCGGCGGCACCTTCTGGAAGACGTGGGACAAACACATCCGCGAACACCTGCTCCGCAACGGCCTGATCTCCGAGGAGGACGTGAACCTCTACCAGATTACCGACAGCCCGGCCGAGGCGGTGAAGCTCGTCAAACGCTTCTACCGCAACTTCCACTCGACCCGCTTCGTGAAGGACCAACTGGTCATCCGGCTCCGGCACGCCCCCAGCCCTTCTGCCCTCGAGGCGTTGAACGAGGACTTTGCCGACATCATCGAAGGCGATCCGTTCCACGCCGCCGCCCCGACGCTGGAGGAAGTCGAGGCGCACGATGCCTTGGACCTCGCCCGCATCGCCTTCGGCTTCAACCGTCGCGCCTACGGCCGCCTACGGCAGCTAATCGACGTGCTGAACGGCCAGTGACCGCCCCGGCAAAGGCCGGTGGCTTCGCCGGTGTCGGACCCGTTCCGCGCTTCCCCAAGCGGTCGGCCCGGGGCACGGTGACCGCATGTCGTGCCCCCGTATTGCCGCCAGCGCCGGCCGTTGGCTCGTTGTCCTCGCCGTCGGCTTGCTTCCAGCCCGCCTGGTCGCCGCCGAGGCCAAGCCGCTCAACGTCGTGCTGATTCTCGCCGACGACCTTGGCGCCCATGATCTCGGCGTGACCGGCAGCCGGTTTCACGAAACGCCGAACCTCGACCGATTGGCGCGCGAGGGCATGCGCTTTACCCAGGCGTATGCGGCCTGCACGGTCTGTTCGCCATCGCGGGCGGCGCTGATGACCGGCAAATATCCCGCCCGGCTCAAGATAACGGACTGGATTGCCGGTCACGACGCGCCGAAGGCCAAACTCCTGCCGCCCGTAGACTGGGTGAAACAGCTCCCGCTCACCGAAACGACGCTGGCCGAACGGGCACAGTCGGCCGGTTACGCCACGGCCCACGTGGGCAAGTGGCATCTGGGGCCCGAGGGTTCCGGGCCCACGGAACAAGGTTTCGGCGTGAACATCGGCGGTTATTTTCGCGGCCAGCCGCCGAGTTACTTCGCGCCCTACGGCATCCCGACGCTGCCCGACGGACCGAGGGGCGAATACCTGACCGACCGCGAGGGTGCCGAGGCGGCGAAGTTCATTGCCGCGAACCGCGACCGCAGCTTCTTCCTCAACTATTGGCCCTACTCGGTTCACACGCCGTTGCAGGCGCCGCCCAAGCTGGTCGCCAAATACCAGCGCAAGGCCGCCCGCATCGGTGGCTCGCAGACCAACGCGGTCTACGCGGCAATGCTGGAGAGCCTCGATGCGTCGGTCGGCCGCATCCTGAAGGCTTTGGACAAGGCGAAGCTCGCCGACCGGACGGTGGTGATCTTCAGCTCCGACAATGGTGGGCTGGTGCTCGGCCCGAATCCGCCAACGTCAAACGCGCCGCTGCGTTCCGGCAAGGGTTCACCCAACGAAGGCGGCGTGCGCGTGCCGCTGTTGGTGAAGTGGCCCGGCGTCACCCAGCCCGGCTCGGTCAGCGCCGAGCCGGTCATCACGATGGACCTCGCCGCCACGGTTGCCACCGCCTTGGCCAAGCCCGACGGCAGAACGCGGAAGGCGGAACCGTTGAACGACGGCGTGAGCCTGCTGCCGGTGCTGAATGATCCCGCGGCCAAGCTGGGGCGGGAAGCCATCGGCTGGCATTACCCGCACTACCATCCCGGCGGCGCGACACCCTATGCCGCCATCCGGGCTGGCGACTGGAAGCTAATCCAACATTACGAGGACGGCAGTCATGAGCTCTACAATCTCGCCGGCGACCCCGGCGAACAGCAGGACCTCGCGACCGCGCAACCCGAGCGGGTCATGGAACTCGCGAAGAAACTCTTCGACTGGCAGGGCAAGGTCGGCGCGCAGTGGCCGATGTATAATCCGGCGCACGAACCCCAGCCGCTGGCGCAGAATGCCGACGGTTCGGTGCTGCTCCATTCCCGGAGCGCCGCGGTGCACGGCTCGGTGCTGCGTTACGAGCCGATGCCGTTCAAGAACACGCTCGGCTGGTGGGGCCGCGCCGAGGATTGGCCGAGCTGGGGTTTCACGCTCACGCAGGGCGGGACCTTCGAAATCGAGCTGCTGCAAGGCTGCGGTTGGGGCCACGGCGGCAGCGACGTGAACGTGGAGATCGGCGACGTGAAGGTGCCGTTCGTCGTCGAGGAGACGGGCCATTTCCAGAACTTCGTCCCGCGCCGGCTCGGCCGGGTGACGCTGGCGGCCGGCACGCATTCGCTCGCCCTGAAGCCACAGCGCAAACAAGGCGGGGCCGTGATGGACGTGCGCCAAGTCCGGCTGGTGCCGGTCACCGGAGGTGCCGCGCCGGCGACGCCCGCATTGGGCCTGCTCGCCGCGAAACGCGTCGTCTGGCTCGGCGACAGCATCACCTACGGCGGTGAATGGGGTGAGTTCGTCGAGGCCTGGGTGCGGATGCAGTTTCCGACGACGGAGATCGAATTCCTCAACGTCGGGCTGCCGAGCGAGACGGTTTCCGGGCTTTCCGAGGACGGCCATGCGGGCGGCACCTTTCCCCGGCCCGATGCCCACGAGCGTCTCGGCCGCCTGCTCGAAAAGGCGAAGCCCGACCTGATCGTCGCCTGCTACGGCATGAACGACGGCATCTACTTCCCGCTGGGAGACGACCGCTTCAAGAAGTTCCAGGACGGCATCAAACGCCTGCGCGAACGGGCGGCGCACGAAGGTGTCCGGGTGATTCACCTGACCCCACCGGTGTTCGACCCGCTGCCGCTCGCCGGCCGCACCTTACCGGCAGGCCGCGACGCGTATCCACAGCCCTTCGAGGGCTACAACGGCGTGCTCGACCGCTACTCGGAATGGCTCGTGAGCCAGCGCACCAACGGCTGGGAAGTCGTGGACACGCACGGACCGATGAACCGGTTCCTCGCCGAACAGCGCCGCACCAATCCGCAGTTCCTGCTGGCCGGCGACGGCGTTCACGCCAACACGCAGGGCCACTGGCTGATCGCCCGCGAACTGCTCCGCCACTGGGGCGCCGACGCCGGGCTCGTCAACGCCGACCAACCCGACGCACTCGTGAAGTCACATCCGCGCGGAGCCGAGGTGCTGAAGCTCGTGCAACAGCGCGAGCGCGTGCTGAAGGATGCCTGGCTCACC
>JBEISV010000406.1:0-4439 GCA_040375265.1 Verrucomicrobiales bacterium | reverse complement strand
TTTCGGCAAGACTGAGAACCTCACTCGCGAGCAGCTCATCGCCGAGGAATACCGCGGCATCCGTCCCGCCGGCGGTTATCCGGCAAGCCCCGACCACACCGAGAAGCGCACGCTGTGGCAGCTCCTCGACGTCGAGGCCAAAACCGGCATCCAGCTCACGGTGAGCTGCGCCATGTGGCCCGGCAGCAGCGTCAGCGGCCTCTACTTCGCCCATCCCGACTCGAAGTATTTCGCCGTCGGCAAACTGGCCAAGGAGCAGGTCGAAGACCTCGCCCACCGCAAAGGCATCAGCGTGACCGAAGCCGAGAAGTGGCTCGGGCCTTGGCTGAACTACTGACACGCCATCGCTGTTCCTGATGACCGATGGGGCGATTGCCGGCAACCGGCAGCCGTAGATTGGCAACCCGGGCCTGGTTTTCAGGTGTTCCGGGGTAGCTTTTGGCCTTACGGTCCCGCGTGGCGGTGCGGAGTGGCTCCTGGACTTCGCAGCCCCGTCGCAACCTGATGAACGAGCGCGACCCATCCGAAGATTCTTCCCCCGCATCGAAGGGTTCGCCCCCCTTGCCCGGGGTCGTGCGCACCGATATCGACCCGGCGAACCACGCCGTGACGATCGACTTCGATCCGCGGGTGATCTCTGACGAAGGCGTGCGCCAGGTGGCCGAGCAACTCGCCCCGCAGGGCCACCAGCAATACTGCAAGACGCTCCTGCAGTTGGCCGGGCGTGCGTCCGGGGCGGCGGAGCAGAAGCTGGAGCGGAAGGCCCAGCAGATCGCCGGCATCCGCCGGGCGCGGGCGACGTTCCTGGGCGGCGTGATGACGGTTACCTTCGACGACGCCCAGCTCTCCGAGGCGCAGGTGATCGAAAAGGTCCGGCAGACCGGCGCGGCCGTCGGTCCCTATGCCGCGGAGGCGGAGCACCCGCCGAAAACGGCGCGGGAATGGTTCACCTTCTGGACGACGGGCGAACGCCTGGAGGCGGTGTTCATGGTGCTGACGCTGGTCTTCATGGTCGCGGGTTGGGCCACCTCAAAATTGGGCGGACTGTGGTCCGTCGGCTGCTACGTCGGTGCGTATCTGACCGGCGGTTACTTCGGCGTGCGGGCCGGCCTCCAGTCGCTGCGCCAATGGACCATCGACGTGGACTTGCTGATGGTGCTCGCCGCCCTCGGGGCCGCGGTGGTCAACGCCCCGTTCGAGGGCGCGATGCTGCTGTTCCTCTTTTCGCTGTCCAACGTGCTCCAGGCCTACGCCATTGACCGCACGCGCAAGGCCATCAAGTCGCTCATGAAGCTCCGCCCGGAAAAGGCGCTGGCCCGGCGCGACGGTGGCACGGTGTTGCTGCCGGTAGCGGAACTGGTCGTCGGCGACGTGCTGGTGGTGCGACCTGGTGAAAGCATCGCGCTCGACAGCGTGATCATCGAGGGCAGCAGCGCGGTGGACCAAGCCTCGCTCACCGGCGAATCGATGCCGGTGTCGAAGCAGGTCGGTGATCCTGTGTTTGCCGGCACGATCAACCAGACGGGCGGGCTGGAAGTGCGCGTGACCAAGCTCGCGAAGGACTCCGCCATCGAGAAGCTGGTGCGCATGGTCGAGGAGGCGCAGACCGAGAAGGCCGACACGCAGCGGTTCCTCGACCGCGCGGAGCAGTTCTACGCGGTCGGCGTCATCCTCTTCACGGTCGGTCTCATCCTCGTGCCGATCCTCGCCTTCGGGGAGGCGTTCCAGAGCGCCTTCTACCGGGCGATGACCGTCATGGTCGTGGCCTCGCCGTGCGCGCTGATCATCAGCACCCCGGCGTCGATCCTGTCGGCCATCGGCGGCGCGGCGCGGCGCGGTGTCCTGTTCAAGGGCGGGGTCCACCTCGAACGCGCCGCGACGGTGAAGGTCGTTGCCTTCGACAAGACCGGCACGCTGACCGAGGGCAAACCGCGGGTTACCGATCTGATCGTCGGGAACCGCGTCGTGAGCTTCCGGACCGCGCCGGACGCCGCCGCTTTGGAACTGCTCGGGTTGGTCGGTTCCGTGGAGGTGAAATCCGAGCACCCGCTCGCCCAGGCCATCGTCACCGAATGCCGCACCCGCCAGGTCGCGCTGCCCGATTGCGCCGGCTTCCAGTCCGTGTCGGGCAAGGGCGCCAGCGGGTTGGTGAACGGCCGACGGATCGCCGCCGGCAATGCCCGCTACTTCGCGGCGCTGAACCTCGCGTTGCCCGACGACTTCGCCCGGCAGGTCGCCACGTTGCAGGACGAGGGCAAGACCGTGGTCATCGTCGGCGAACTCGACGAAGCCCACGACTCCGCCCGCTTTCTCGGCGCCGTGGCCATCGCCGACGTGCTGCGGGACGATGCGCCCGACGTGATCCGCCAGCTCAAGGCCGACGGCATTGTCCGGGTCGTCATGCTCACCGGGGACAACACCCGCGTGGCCCAGGCCATCGCCCGGCAGGCCGGCGTGGACGAGGTTCATGCCGACTTGCTCCCGGAGGACAAGGTGCGGGTCATCAAGGAGCTGAAGAGCCTCGGCCCCGTGGCCATGGTTGGCGACGGCGTGAATGACGCACCCGCTCTCGCCACCGCCACCGTCGGCGTCGCGATGGGCGCCGCCGGCACTGATGTCGCGATGGAGACGGCCGACGTCGTGCTGATGAGCGACAACCTCCAGAACATCGTATTCGCACTCGCGCTCAGCCGCCGCGCCCGCCGCATCATCTACCAGAATCTCGCCTTCTCGCTGGCGGTGATCGTGGTCCTGATCGTGTCCGCGCTTGGCTTCAAGCTGCTGTTGCCCGTCGGCGTCGTCGCCCATGAGGGCAGCACGGTGCTCGTCTGCCTCAATGGCCTCCGGATGCTGGCGTTCAAGCCGAAGACGGTTCGCTCCGGCCCGTGATCCGGTGTGGGCGGGGAATAGGAGTTGCCCGGGAAATCCCGTTGTCCTGTTCGCGTGAGGTGGCGCAAATTCGGCCGTTCGCCGATGCCGCAGGTTTTACCGTCAAGCTTACCTTGAACTCCGCCTTTCCCCTCCTCCGCTCGTTGCTCGTCGTCGTTGCCTTCGCGCTCTCGGCCCTCGGGACCGGATGGGCGCAAGTGCCGGCGGCGAAATCGGTTCCCGATCCCGAAGAGTTCCGCCGCCACGCGCTCACCCGCGAGGGCGATCCCGCGCGCGGCGCCCGCCTGTTTGCCGACTCCTCGAAGCTCGCCTGCGCGCAATGCCACTCGCTCGACGGCAAGGCGTCCAAGGCCGGTCCCGACCTGTCGGCGGCGGGCGACGCCTTTGCCCGCCGGGACCTGATTGATTCCGTGCTGCGACCGTCCGCGACCATTTCGCCCGGCTACGGCACCGTGCTGGTCGAGACCAAGGCGGGTGAGGGATTCCAGGGCGTGCTCAAGCAGGCTACCGACTCGGCCGTGCAGCTCATGGGCGGCGACGGCCGCTTGGTCACGGTTGCCCGGAAAGCCATCGCCCGCCAATCCGGCACCGCCACCTCGCTCATGCCGGAGGGGTTGCAGGCGGGCCTGTCGCTCCAGGACTTCACCGACCTCATTGAATACCTCACCACGCTCCGGCAGCCCGAGAACGCCCTCGTCAGCGACCGCGGAATGCCGTCCCGCATCCCGGAACTGGCCCAGCCCATCGCCGTGCGGCCGTTCCTGTCCGCGCCGCTCACGCTGCCGCCGGCCCAGGTCCAGACCTGCCTCACCGCCCTCCAGCAGGTCCCTGGCTCGCCCGACGTGTTCCTCGTGATGCACCAGAAGGGCATGGTCTGGCGGGTCCAGAAGACGGCGACCGGCGAGGAAACCTCCGTCTTCAGCGACCTCACCGGCGAAGTGTTCAGCGACCGCGGGCCGAACGGACTGCTGGGCCTCACGTTCCACCCGAAGTTCCGCACGAACCGAAAATACTACCTCAAATACCAGGTGTTCGAGGAAGGCACCGTGGCCACCGTGCTCGTGGAAAAGGAATTTGCCGCGGACTTCAGCGGTGATTCCGGGCGGCCGGCCCGGCGCCTGATCCGCATCAACAGCGTGGCCGAAGATCATAGCGGCGGTTGGCTGGAGTTTGGTCCCGACGGTTTCCTCTACTTCGCGATGGGCGACACCGGCCCGCACCACGATCCCAATGGCCACGCCCAGAACCTCCGGCTGCTGCTCGGCAAGATGATGCGCCTCGACGTGGACCGTCGCGATCCCGGCCTCGCCTACGCCATCCCGGCCGACAATCCGTTCCGCGGCCAGCCGGAGGCCCGGCCCGAGATCTGGGCCTACGGCCTGCGCAATCCGTGGCGCTTCAGCTTCGACCGCGTCACCGGCGACCTGTGGCTCGCCGACGTGGGCCAGGACCGGGTCGAGGAAGTCGCCCTCATCCGCCGGGGCGAAAACCATGGCTGGAACGTGTTCGAAGGGTTCGAGCCGTTCTCCAACCAGTATCGTGTCGCCGGC
>JBEISV010000241.1:0-6979 GCA_040375265.1 Verrucomicrobiales bacterium | reverse complement strand
TTCCCGCCCAATCGGTCGCCGTCGCACCTGCCGTCGAAGGGGCCGGCCTCGTGCTAGGCGGCGGCACCTACGATGAACGCGCCTTGGTCACGCTGCGCGCGGTGGCGCAGGTGGACTGGAAGTTCGACCGCTGGGAAGGCGTGTCCGCGGACCTGGCCACGAACAACCCGGTGACCGTCGAGGCGGCGAGCGGCTTGCGGCCTAAGGCGGTGTTTGTGGAGGCGGCGGGCAATGGGCGCTTCCAGGGCGGCACCGTGGTGGCGTGGGGCGATAACAGCCAGGGGCAAGCGACCGTTCCCGCCGGCTTGATCGGAGTGACGTCCATCGCGGCGGGCAACGGCTACTCTGTGGCCTTGAAGGGCGACGGCACGGTGGTTGCGTGGGGATATAACGGACAGGGTCAAGCGACCGTTCCGGCCGGCTTGATCGGAGTGATGTCCATCGCGGCGGGCAATGCTCACACCGTGGCCTTGAAGAGCGATGGCACGGTGGTGGCGTGGGGGTGGAACGACTTTGGCCAAACGACGATTCCTGATGGCCTGGGTAAGGTCGTGGCAGTTTCTTCAAGATGGAATCACAGCCTCGCATTACGCTCAAATGGAACGGTGGTCGGCTGGGGGGGCAATGGATATGGGCAGACAACGGTGCCGGAAGGACTGGGTAACGTGGTGTCGATTTCGGCTGGGGTGCGACACTGCCTGGCGTTGCGGTTGGACGGAACGGTTGCTGGATGGGGTTGGAATGAATTTGGTCAAATAGACATACCTGCCGGGCTAAATGACGCCACCGCAATCGCGACGGGAGGGTATCACAGCCTTGCCCTGCGGTCGGACGGGACAGTTGTCACATGGGGGCGGGATGAGGGGGGGCGAATGGCCATTCCTTCTGGACTAAGTAATGTTGTGGCGATTGCGGCTGAAGAATTTCACAGCCTTGCCTTGCAGACTGACGGCGACTTGGTGGGGTGGCTTTTGCCGTGTCAGTTTGACGTCGCTTGTAACTCAATCGCCTTGCAGGTCGACGGCAAAGTGGTTGGGGCTCCCCGCACAGGTGGCATCGTGGCTATCGCTGCAGGATACGGTCATAGCCTTGCGCTAGTATCCGATCGATTTGCGGTGGTCCAATCGTCTCCGGCCAAGGCTATGGTTGAAGTCGGTTCGCCCGTTGCCCTGAAGGCGCAGGTGGCAATGGCAACAGCATATCAGTGGTATCGCGAGGGGAGCCCAGTCTTGGGGCAAACTTCGCCGTGGTTGCGGCTCGCAAGTCCCGTCGCGGCCGATTCGGGTCGTTACCAATTGCTGGCGATTTCGGCGACGGATGGGGTAGTGACGATACCCACGGATTTGAAGGTGTCCCAAGTAGGGACGCCTCGGGTAACTGCCAACGGTCAGGAAGTTTTGGACAGCAGTCGTGCCGGGGATTCGGCGGAGGTGCGGCTGACGACGACACTGCCCAACGGCCAGGTCTTCTACACACTGGACGGCAGCGAGCCTTCGCTGGAGTCCACGCGTTACACCGGTCCGTTCACCGTGACGCATACGGTCGCGGTGCGCGCCCTCGCGTTGAGCGGCGACTTCACGCAGGAGGCAACGAACGACCCCGTCAGCATCCAGATCGTGCCGACCTACGCGCTCAGCATGGCGATCACGGGCAACGGCCGGATCGAGCGATCCCCGGCGCTGGACCGCTACCTGCAGGACGACGTGGTGACGGTGAAGGCGGTGCCTGACGTCGGCTGGCGTTTCGCGCGCTGGGAGGGTGACCTGAGCGGGTCGTTCCCGGAACGCAACGTGGCCATGGGGCGGGACAAGTCGGTGCGGGCGGTGTTCGAGGCGGTTCCCCGGTTCACACTGACCACGGTGACCCGTGGTGGCACCGCGACCGGAGCGGGCACCTACTACGAGGGCACGACGGTGAACTTGGTCGCCACGCCGGACGCAGGCTGGAGTTTCCTGGGCTGGAGCGGCGACCACGCGGGCGTTGAGACCAACTTCAGCTGGGTGGTGGACGGACCGGCGGGCTTTGAGGCGAACTTCGGGACGACCTTGGGCACGCTGGCCACAGGGCCGGGGCGGGTCGTGCTGGAGCCGGAGCTGGCGGTGTATCCGTATGGGACGCGGGTAAAGGTGATCCCGGTGCCCAATCCGGGGAACTCCCTGGCGCTGTGGGGTGAGGCCGGCGCGGGCCAGCCGAAGACCGAGTGGGTGCTGACGGTGACCAACGCGCAGCCGCGGGTCACGGCGCTGTTCCGGGCCCTAGCGGCGGACAAGGTGGCCTTGACGGCGCAAAGCACGCTGGGCGGACGCATCGAACAGCCGAACGCCGACGGCGTGTATGCCCGCGGCAGCGTGGTGACGCTGACGGCGGTGGCCGAGGCCGGCCACGAGTTCGTGGGCTGGAGCGGTGATGCCAGCGGCACGGCCGCGGCGGTGACGCTGACGCTGGACACCGGCAAGACCGTGCGGGCGGAGTTCCGGCGGGCGGGGGTGGCGAACCATCCGCTGACGGTGACGGTGACCGGCCCCGGCACGGTGCGGCGGGTGCCTGACCTCGGGGCCTACGAACTGGGCAGCGAAGTGGAACTGGTGGCCGAACCGGCGGCCAACGCCGTGTTTGGCGAGTGGGCCGGGGCGGTCAACAGCACCCAGCGGCGAATCCGCCTGACCATCGGTGGTCCGACGGCGGTGACGGCGACCTTCCTGCCGGTGTATCCGGTGGCAACCGAAGTGCGGGGCGAAGGCCAGGCGCTGCTGAGCCCGCCCGAGGGCAGTTACGCTGCCGGCACGGTGCTGGCGCTGACCGCGAAGCCCGCCGAAGGCTGGGGCTTCGTGCAATGGAGCGGGGACGTGATCACGACCGGGCAGGAGGCAACCCTGACGGTGGACGCGCCGAAAAGGGTGATCGCCGAGTTTGCGCGGCTGGGCACGCTGACGACGAAGGTGCAGGGCCAGGGGAGCATTGCGCGGACGCCGGACGCCGCTTCCTACCTGCCGGGAACGGGTGTCACGCTGACGGCGAACCCCGTGGCCGGCTGGAAGTTCGTGCGGTGGACGGGCGGAGCCACGGGCACCGCGGCGCAGCTCACGGTGACCGTGGGCCGGACCGAGGCGATCGTGGCGGAGTTTGCCGACGCCGAAGGCCCCGCCGTGACGTTGACCGAGCCGGTGAACGGGACGGTGACCGACGAGCGGTTCGCCCTGCGCGGAACCGTCGCGGACAATGTGGGCGTGAACGCGGTGAACTGGTCGCGGAACGGGATCGGACAGGGTGCCCTGAATCTGGTCGATGGGGCTTTCGCCGTGCCCGGCCTGACGCTGAAGCCTGGCAGCAACCTGCTGCGTGTCAGCGCCACGGACGCCGCAGGCAACGTGACCACCGTCAGCCGCGAGGTGGTGTGGACCCCGGTCCGCACGCTGGCAGTGGGCACCGCCCCCGAAGTGCAGGAAGGCCGGCGGCTGGTGTATCCGGTCAGCCTCACGGCCCCGGGCGACGTGGCGGGGCTCACCTTCCGGCTGAACTATGACCCGGATTACCTGACGGACCCGCAGGTGGAGTGGGGTTCGCTGGTCGGCCAGAGCGTGAACACGCTGAACCTGACGACCAACGGCCAGATCTGGGCCGCGTTTTCGCTGGGCGGCACGGCGTTGCCGGCCGGCACCCAGCGGGTGGCCGACGTCAGCTTCCGCGCCCGCAGCGTGCCGGCCCTCCGGTCGGAACCGCTGACGCCGGTCCTTGTCAGCGTGGGGGCACTGGACGGCGCCACGCTCAGCCCGGGCAACGCGGCGGTGGCGGGCGAAGGCCGCATCAAGCCGCGGCGGATCACCGGCGACATCAACGCGAACCAGCGCGTGGACATCGGCGACGCCGTGCTGCTCAGCCGGTTGCAGGTGGGGCTGGAGGAACTGCGACCGTGGGACGTGGCGCTCAACGACCTGAACGGCTCGGCCCAGGTGGACAACGGGGACGTGATCCGCGCCCTGCGCATCGTGGTGGGGCTGGATCTGCCGCCGGCGCCGAGCGCGGGCATGGCCCGCGCCGGGCTCGCCCGCGCGGCGCTGAACACGAACGACACGGTGGCGCTGGAGTTTCCCGACGGCCCGGCGGTGCGGGCGGGAGCGCCGTGGCGGGTGGTGGTCAGGCTGGATCGGTCGGGAGGAAGCCTGTCCGGAATGAGCCTGAAGGTGAGGTATCCGTCCGGGCTGAGCCTGGCGGAGAAGCGGGGAGGAGCCTTGATCCCCGGAGACGCGCCGGTGCTGTGGAACGAGGAGGCCGACGGGGTGCGGATGGCGGCGATGCGGGCGACCCCGTGGCCGGGCAGCCGCGGGGAGGCGGCGGTGCTGACGTTCCTGCCGGGGCCGGGGCCGGCGTCGGGAGGGGTGATCGAAGTGGTGGCCGGCGAGCTGTCGGTGTCCGGGTTTGACGTGATGGAAATGGATTCGGTGACGGCGACGGTCAAGGCTGAGAACACGGTTCCGGTGCTTGCGGCGGTGGCGGAAACGGAGGTGCCGGAGCACGGCGTCCTGAGTCTGCAGCTGGAGGCAACCGATGCGGAGGCCTCGCAGACGCTGACGTATGCCCTAGTGAGCGGGCCGGTCGGCCTGACCGTGGGCGGCACCGGCGCGGTGGCGTGGACGCCGACGGAGGCGCAGGGGCCTTCGACGAATGTGGTGGTGGTGCAGGTGACGGATAACGGCGCGCCGCCGCTGAGCGCGACGAACCGCTTCACGGTGATCGTGCGCGAAGTGAACAGCGCCCCGGCGTTCGTTGGGCTGACCAACGCGACCGTGCCGGAACTGGTGCTTTACACGCAGACACTGGCGGGGGCGGACCCGGACGTGCCGGAGCAGACGCTGAGCTTCAGCCTGGTGTCGGGGCCGGCGGGATCGGGCGTGACGAACGGGGTGTTTGGCTGGGTGCCAGGCGAGGCCCAGGGGCCGTCCACCAACGAGGTGACCGTGGCGGTCTCCGACGGCGTGGCGAGTGTGACGAACGCCTTCACGGTGATCGTGGCGGAGGTGAACGTGGCGCCGGTGCTGGCGGCGGTGGTGGACCGGACGGTGGAAGAAGGGACGCCGCTGAGCCTGGGCCTGGAAGGATCGGATGCGGACGTGCCGGCGCAGACGCTGACCTATGCCCTGGTGAGCGGGCCGGTCGGCCTGACCGTGGGCGGCACCGGCGCGGTGGCCTGGACGCCGACCGAGGCGCAGGGCCCTTCGACGAATGTGGTGGTGGTGCAGGTGAACGACGGTTCGCTGACGGCGGAACGAACCTTCAGCGTGGTGGTGCGCGAAATGAACGTGGCGCCGCCGGTGGTGGTGCTGCCGCCGCCGGGGGCGGACGGGAAGCTGGCGCTGGAGGTCACGGCGGGTGCGGGCCAGGAACTGATCGTGGAGACGACGACGGACCTGAACGCGTGGGCGGAGGCCCAGCGGGTGACGGGGCAGGGCAGCGGCACGCCGGTGCGCGTGAGCATTACGCCGCAAGCCGGCGTCGAGGCCCGCTTCTGGCGCGTGCGGAGGCCGTAGGCCCGGCCGCGGAGCGGCAGGGAGCCGGGAGCGGGGAGCGGGGAGCGGGGAGCAAGGGGACGGTGGTGGGAGCTGCGGGGTTTCCCGGGCGTTTCATCCACGTCGGTTTGGTTCGCGCTTCCCGTCAGGTCTTCGCACCTGAGAGCCGCGGCGCCTTCATCGCGGACGAGATTTTCCCGCCACAGGGCGTGGCTGGGATCGGCCCGGTCCGGTCATTCGCGTGTTTCGTGGGCCGGCTCCGGGAACCCTTCGCGGAGCCGGTCGGCATCCTGGAATTGCCACGCCTGCTCGAACGGGTTGAGCGGCGGGCGCCGGGCCAACAGCCAGTCCACCAGTTCGGCTGACTCTCGGGCGACCCAGCGGCGGAGCAGCGGAACGGCTTCTTCTGGTAACGGCAGTTGCCAGCGGTGCGGCGGCCGTTCGCCCAGCAACCGTTCGGGCATCGCCGGCAACGGTGCGGCCGGCTGCGCCGCCCCCCACAGCAACCGGAGCAAGGCCGGATACCGGCCGCGCCAGGCGCGGCCGGCTTCGCTGTGTTCCGCGAAGGTGTCCGCGGTTTCGGTCAGGCCGAGGTCGAGCGTGGCGGCGGCAGCGGTCCATCCCAGGCGCCGCAGCGGGGCCGGATGGACGCCCGCGGTGTTGAAGCGCGGCTTGAGGGTGACGATCAGCTCCCGTTCGCGGGCGAGCGCGTCGGCCTCGTCGGCGCATTCATCCCAGTGGATGCGTTCGACGGTGGCCAGCAGCCGGCACAGCTTGCGTGGCAGGCGTTCGGTGCTGGCCGAGCGGTAGCTGCCCAGGCGTTGTCGCAGGTTCTTCGCCTTGCCCACGTAGAGCACGCCGTCGTGTGGCCCGCACAGCAGATAGACGCCGGGGCGTTCCGGCAGCGTCCGGAAGAATGCGTGGCCCAGCCGTTCGCCCAACGGACGCACGGGCGGCCAGAGCAGCAGTTGGTCGCCGGCGCGGTTCTTGGGATTGGTGGGAGGCATGGGCGGGGTTTAGTCAAGCAGGTCGGCCACGGTCCACGCGGTTTCGGTGCGGCAGGTGCGGCAGGCTCCGCCGCGCGTGGGCCTGATGGCCCAGGTCGCTCTGGCTCCAGCGCCGAGTTCCCACCAGTGACCTGACGCCTTCCACGAGCCGGCATTGAGCCGGAGGTGGCCGCCGGCGTCGGCGCACTGGACCGAGCCGGGCACGCCGCTGCCGCTCCCACAGGAGTGGCGGGCGATCGACGATGGGAGCGAGGGTTGGCGCGGGCATGAAACGTCCCGGGACGCGTCCCGCAGCGTAGGCGCCATCGCCACGCCGGGAATCCCGGTGCGGGCCGAGTTATGCACAGCCGGTCGGACATCGGCGGGCGGCGGCCCGAAGGCGTGGCTTGAGTCACCGATACCCGGTGCCGTGGGGTGCTACGCGCTAGGCCCGGGTGGTTGCGGGTCTGAAGGCCGTTCATTGCCCGA
>JBEISV010000377.1:0-4835 GCA_040375265.1 Verrucomicrobiales bacterium | reverse complement strand
CCGCCCCGAGGATCGCGCTGCGCATGGCCGCGCCATTGCCTGCCGAGTTCACACCGCTGCGTTCGGGCGGGACACCCAGCCACAACCGCAAACACGCCTTGGCCGTGGCCAAGCCGACGCCTGCCGGCAAAGCCACGAACCACCACCGCAGCTTCCACGCGAGCGAACGGCGGAAGCGCTCCACATCACCACCCGCTGCCAGCAGCGCCTGCGCGGTCATGAAGGCGTGCTCGGTGTCGTCGCTGATCATGCCGCGACCGAACAGGAACCGGTGGCGCAAGTCGCCAGGCCAAAGCTTGCGCTGACGTTGCGGGGAGATTCCCTCGCCCGGCAGCCCCAACGAATCGCCCACGGCACCGCCGAGCAGAACGCCATGGATCCGTTGAGTTTGATCGCTCATCGCCGTGGGTTAGTTCGGGAACTCGATGAACTCCGGCGGCACTTGGTCGGTGAGCCAGACGTGGTTCGGGGTCGGAAAGAATGCGTGGCCAACGCGAAACATGTCGCCGGCGCGGATGGTCAGGAGGATGGGGCGACCGCGACGAGCACCGACCTTCAACGTCATTTCGGTCTCTGCAGAGAGGTGGACGTGATGACGCTGCATCTTGCAGAGACCACGTTCGCGAATTACGGGAAGGAACTGGGCGGCGGTGCCGTGGAAGAGAAATTCCGGCGGAACGGCGGGCGCGTGCTCCAGTTCGACCTCAATCGAGTGTCCTTGGTTGGCGCGGATGCGATGTCCGTCGGGGCTGAGGGCGAAGCGCTGCTTGTCGCTCGTGCGGACGATCTCTTCGAGGTCGGTCCGGCTTACTTCCCGACCATGCTTGGCCAGAGCTGCGAGCAGGTTTTCCACGGCGATCCAGCCGGCGGAATCCAAAGTGATTCCAATGGTCTCGGGCTGGTGCCGCAGCACGAGGCTGAGGAACTTGCTGTGGGAGACGAGTTGTTTGGGTGTCATGGGAAAAGTCTTTCGCCATCCTTCACGATGGAACGGAACCGGCGGCTCGGCGCAGCTCCTCCAGTTCAACCTCGAAACCGCCGCTGAGGATTGGCCAGCGGCACCAGGTCTTCGGGTCGAGGTTTTCGTCGTCGAGGTGGAAGCTCGGGGCGTAGCGCTCGCGCTTCCACTGGTTGCGGGACCAGAGGCGGAAGAAGCGCTCGACCCAGACCGCGAGCTGGGCCGGGGAGAACTGGGGAAACTGGTGCTGCATCAACTGCCACACTTCGATCGGGGCGCGTTTGTCGCGGATGGCGGCGCGCTCGACCGCGTCCAACAGGTCGTAGGGCATGAGGTCGTCCTCGTCCGTCTGGTGAGCCCCGGGCGGACGTAGCTCGGCGGTGGGCGTCTGGCGATTGATCGCGACGAGCGCGGAAATAGCGCCGAAGCCGACCGGACCGGTCGTCTCCATCCAGCGCAGCCAGTGGCGGAGGAAGTTTTTGTCGATGCCGGCAATGGGGCTGAGGCCGCCGCTGGTGTCGCCGTCCATCGTGGCGTAGCCCACGGCGGCTTCGCTGCGGTTGCTGGTCGAGAGCAGGAGCGAGCCGGTGAGATTGGCCAGCATCCAGATGCCCGGCGAACGCACCCGCGCCTGGATGTTCTGCAAGGCGATGTCGTCGGTGGCCCAATCCAGCGGCCGACCGACGGCGCGTTCGACCACGTAGAGATAGCCGCGATGGACCGCCGCAACGTCCAGCTCCAGATGCCGCGCGCCCAGGGCCTCGGCGACCGCGCGGGCCGCGTCGCAGGTGACGGAGCCGCTGTTCTCCGTTGGTTGATAAGCCGTCGTCAGCAAGGCCTGCGTCAACGACCTCACGTCGAGGATTTCGGGTAGCCGGCGAAGGTGGGACAATTTCAGCCGCACTCCGTCGGTCGCCAGTTCCGCCAAGGCTCCGGCGAATGCTTGCCGGACCAAGATAGCAACGGCTGCCGAGTCCGCGCCGCCGCTGAGCGAGAGCGTGAAGCCTCCGGCCTTGGCTTTGCGCAGGTAGTCGAAGAGCGCCAGCGCGACGGCACGGGTGAACTCTTCTTCCTTCACAAACTCCACTTCCTCCCAATGCGCGGTGGGCTCCGTGCTTTGAGGCGTAGCCGTGATCTGGGTCGCCGCCGTCCAGTTGAACTCCGCGCGCACGCAGGCCGCATTGTCGCCTGCCAGATCCGGCCGAAAGCTCGCGCTGCGGGCCTGGCTCATGCGGGTTGCATCGAGATCGATCAGCGTGGTCGTCAGCAGCCGGTCCCGGAAGCTGAACCTCGGCCCGGTCGCCACCAGCTTTCCGCCCGAGGCGATCAACGCGCCGCCGTCGTAGATGGCGCGGCCGGCTTCGTTGCCGAGCAGGTTGGCATAGAGATAGGTCACGCCGAAGGCGCGCGAGCCCTCGAGAACGAAACGCTTCCGAACCTCGATCTTGCCGAAGGCAAAGTGGCTCGCGCTGGGATTCAGGATGAAGTCCACGCCAAACCCCGCGAGCGCCGCGCCCGGACGATTTGCCACCCAGGCGTCTTCGCAGATCTCGAAGCCGAGCCGCACGCCACCCACATCGAAGTGCAAGTCGCCGATGGGAACGGAGCAGCCGCCGGGCATCGGATGCGTGTCCACTACGCCCGCCGGCCACGCCTTGAACCAGCGCGGCTCGTAGTGGATGCCGTCGCCGGCCAAGTGCCGCTTGGCCACTAGGCCAGTCAGCTTTCCGTCCGCGAGCAAGGCGGCGCAGTTGAAGACGGCATTCTGGTGCAGGACGGGCAGCCCGACCGTGACGACCATGCCACGCGTCTCCGGGAGCAGTTCCAGTAAGGCTGCCCAAGCGCGGCGTAGCGTGTTGGCCGAATGGAAGGCGTCCTCGCAGCCGTAACCGGTTAGGCACAGCTCAGGCAGACACAGCACGGAGACGCCCAAGGCTCGCGCCTCCGCGATGGCGCCGCGGACGTTGCCCAAGTTGTGACGCCAATCGAGCGGTGTCTGGTTCAGCACCGCCGCCGCGACGTGGAGCATGTTCATGGATGTTCCTCCTCTCCGCGCGCCTTCGCGATCAGGCGCAGCTTGGTTTCGTGGAGATCCTCGGCGAGACCGACGAAGTAGGGCTTCGGATTGAGGAACCGCCTCATCGTCGCCGGCAGTTGGGCGAGCTGCTCTTTGGCGCGGGCTTGGCAAACGACCAACGGCTCGGGCTCAACCACGACCTTTCCCGCCCGCAGAATGGGCACCAACACGTCCGTCCCGGTTTCGCCATTGCGCGGGTGCCAATGCCGGCTGGGATCAGCCACGTCCACGGCGGTGTTCGGCGGCGGCGCGCCGGTGGAATCGTCGTAGATCACGTCTCCAACGAAGCCGCGCTCGTCCTGAAAGCGCCGCACCTGGAGCACGCCGGGATTCGAGATCTTCACCGGCTGTTCGGAGAGCTTAACCTTGTGGTCCCACGAACCGTCGGCCCGACGGATTGCTCCCAGCTTGTAAACGCCGCCGAGCGCGGGCTGGTCGTAGGCGGTGACGAGCTTGGTGCCCACGCCCCAGAGGCTGATGCGCGCGCCCTGCTGCTTCAGGCTTTCGATGAGGTGTTCGTCGAGATCGTTGCTGGCGACGATGGTGGCATCGGGGAAGCCGGCGTCGTCGAGCAGTTGCCGGGCGGCGATGCTCAGATCCGCGAGGTCGCCGCTGTCGAGCCGGATGCCGTTCAACTCATTGCCCTGTTCCCGCAACCAACGTCCGGCCTCGATGGCTTCGCGCACGCCGCCGAGCGTGTCGTAGGTATCCACGAGGAAGGTGCTGTTGTGCGGCATGGCGCGGGCGTAGGCCTGAAACGCCTCCCGCTCGCTGTCGAAGCTCATGACCCACGAATGCGCGTGCGTGCCTCGCACGGGAATGCCGAAGCGCTGGCCGGCGAGAACATTCGACGTGGCAGCGCATCCGCCGATGAACGCCGCCCGGCTCGCCGACATCGCACCGTCCGGCCCTTGGGCCCGGCGGAGGCCGAACTCCAGCACCGGCTCGCCCCGCGTGGCCTCGCAGACCCGCGCCGCCTTGGTGGCGACGAGCGTCTGGTAGTTGAGGATGCAGAGCAGCGCCGTCTCCAACAGCTGTCCTTGGACCAACGGTCCACGCACCCGCAGCAGCGGTTCGTGGGCAAAGACCAGCGTGCCTTCCGGCATCGCGTCGATGTCCACCGTCAGTCGCAGGTCGCGGAGGTAGTCCAGGAAACCCGGCTCGAACAACGGCGTGCCGTCGCGGCCCTTCATCGTGCCCAGATAGGCCAGCTCCTCGGGAGAGAAGCGGTAGTTACGCAGCCATTCCACCGCGTCGCCCAAACCGGCGGCGATGGCGTAGCTGCCGCCGAACGGCGTCCGCCGGAAGAAGAGATGGAACACCGCCTCATCCTCGGCGCGGCCGCAATTCCAATACGCGGCGGCCATCGTGAGCTGATACAGGTCGGTCAATAGGGGCGAGTGGTTCATGAGAGATCCTGGCTGGTGACGAGACGGACGCCGGCGGCCTGCATCTCGGCGAGCGCGGCGGCGATGTTGCCCGCCGAAAGGTCGATGCCCCGGCAGGCGTCGGTGATGAGGTTCACGCGGAAGCCTTGGGCTACGGCGTCGAGCGCGGTGAACTTCACGCAGAAATCCGTGGCGAGCCCGCAGACCCAAAGCTCTTGGGCGCCCTTTTCCTTTAGCCACTCGGCCAATCCGGTCGAGCTGCGTCGACCGTTGTCGAAGAGCCCGCTGTAGCTGTCCACGCGCGGATCGGTGCCCTTGGGAAACACCCGGGCTACGCGTCGCGTGTCTAGGCCGGGTGAGAAGCACGCACCGCCGGTGTTCTGCACGCAATGCACCGGCCAGAGGGTCTGTG
>JBEISV010000418.1:0-4377 GCA_040375265.1 Verrucomicrobiales bacterium | reverse complement strand
CCAGCAGCTTCTCGTCGTCGTCAACGAACAGGATCTTTTTCACGGCCGGCCTCCGACCGCCGACGCGAGCAGTTCGTCGCGCCATTCGGCAATCTTCGGACCAAGGTTGAGCATCTCCACGTAGTCGGTGTCGGGCGCCGGCGGCATGCCGCGCACGGGCTCCGTCTCACGTTGCAGCACGTCGGCGATGTGGACCGCGGTCAGGGCGCTGAATTCGTCGCCGGCATAAAGGCTCGGCCGGTGATGGAAACCGACGATCTCCACCAGTTCGAGCGGCAGGCCCCAGAGCCCGAGGAGATGCGCGCCAACTTCGGCGTGGTCGGTGCCAAAGACCTTCCGCTCGGCCTCGTCGAAGGCGAGTCCGTCCCGCTGCGCCAGCTCCAGCGATTCCGTGAAGACCTCGGGGTAGTTCACGGCGATCACCAATTTGCCGAGATCGTGCAGGAGGCCGGCGGTCAGCGCCGTCTCGCGCATCTTGAGGGGGCCGCGTTCCAGCTCGACGATGCGCTTGGCGATCCGGCCCACGTTCATCGAATGCGCGGACAGGGAATCAATCGAGAAGCCGGGAATGCGCGGGGCCGTCTCGGCGGAGAACACGTGGGCCCAGAGGACCAGCATCTTGATCGTCTCCAAGCCAAGCAGCATGGCGGCGTCCGCGGGGCTGGAGACCTTGCGGTTGAGGCCGAAGAAGGCCGAGTTGACGAGCTTCAGCAGCTTCGCGGTCATCGCCGGGTCGCGGGCGATGGTCTGGCCGACCGACTCGATGGAAGCGTCGGGCGAGGCGAGTTGTTCCTGCAGCTTGTGGAAGACGTCGGGCAGGCTGGGGATCGTCTTGAGCTGGGCGACGAGGGACTTGAGCTGGGGATTGCAGACCATTTTGTCGACGCTCAACGCCCGCCCCAGCGTGGCCAGCAGACTGCCGGAATCGCAGGGCTTGGCCAGGAACTGGTGGGCGGTGTTGACGCACTTGAGGTTGAACTCCTGATCGGTGGGTTCCGAGAAGGCGATCCGCACCGTATCGGGAAATTTCTGGGCCACTTCGCCCAGCAACTGGGCGCCGGTCATGCCCGGCATCCGCATGTCGGACAGGACGACGTCGGCCGGCCGTTGGGTCAGGCAGGCCAGGGCCTCGGCCCCGCTGCCGCAAAACTGGAGATCCCAGTCTTCCCGGCGGTCGGACAGCATGCTTTGCAGGTTGCCCAGCAGGACGGGCTCGTCATCGACGATCAGGATGCGAGGTTTGCTGGGAGGAGGAGGGCGCATCGGGGAAAGGAGTGGGATTAGCCCGCCAGGGAAACCGAACCCCGGCCCGCCGATGGGACGGGACGGCACCGGGCCGGCGAGGGCTGCGACGTCAGGAATTGGCAGGGGCGGAGCATTGTGTTCGCTGGCGGATTTCCGCATACGGGCGGAAGCGTTTACCCAAGACCACATCGGCATTTCGGGCGGGAGCTTTACCGCCTCGTGATCGCAAACTTTGCGGCCGGAACCCGTTTCGGCTCAACACCCCGCGCGGGGTGACCCGGCACCGGGGCGCAGGCCGCCAACTCAACAGGCCGGCTGGCCGTTGAGCGACTCCGCCGCCACGTCCCGCCAAGATTCGACGTGGCCTTCGAGGTTGGCGTTCTTGAGGTATTCCGGATCCAGGCCCCGGACCGGCGCGCTGCCGCGGTGCGCCTGCAAGGCCACGGCGGCATGCAAGGCAGTCACGGCCGAAAAACCCCTGACGACGCACGGACTCGGGTCGTGGTGGAAGGCCACCGCCTCCACGAGGTCGAACGGCAAACCCCAGAGTCCCAGTAGATAAGCCCCGACATCCGCGTGGGTGAAGCCCCGCAACTGCCGCTCGGCCTGCCAGAACTGAAGCCCTTCCCGTTCGGCCAACTGCCGCGCCTGGGTGAACGTCCCGGGATCGCTGACCGCCAGGACCAGTTGCCCGATGTCGCTCAACAGCCCGCCGGTGAAGGCGGTTTCCTGCATCGCCCGGGAGCCGCGTTCCTCGCGGACCAGCGCGCGGGCCAACTGACCGGCCTGCAACGAACCGCGGGCCAGTTCGTCGAGCGAAAAGCCGGGCACCTGGATCTTGGGCCCGTTCTTGAAGACGTGCAGCCAGAGGGTCAGCGTCTTGATCGTCTCCAAGCCGAGCAGCATCGCCGCCTGGGTCGGATGGGTCACCTGCCGGCCCAAGCCAAACGAGGCGGAATTGACCAGCTGGAGCAGCTTCAGGGTCATCGCTGGATCACGCTGGAGCGTCTCGCCGACCGATTCCACCGAGGCCTCGGGCGAGGCCAGCTTCTCGCGGAGTTCCTGATAGACCGACGGCACGCTCGGCAGGGCGCTGAGGCCGGAGACAAAGCTGCGCATCGTGGCGTCACGCAGGCGGTTCTCGAGGGCGAAGACCCGGTCGAGCGCCTGCTTGAGCGTGAAGGCATCGCACGGTTTCGCGAGGAACTGGTGGGCGATGTTCACGCACTGGAGCACGTGCTCCGGGTGGGCGTCGCCGGACAGGACCATGCGGATGGCGGCCGGGTGGCGCCGAGCTACCTCTTGGAGCAGCTCGGCGCCGTTCATGCCGGGCATCCGGATGTCCGACACCACGACGTCGGCCGGTTGCCCGGCCATCGCCTCCAGTGCCTCCGGTCCGCTGCTGACAAACTGCATGTCCCACTCGTCACGCAGTCCGCGCAGCATGCGTTGCAGCCCCTGCAGAACCAGCGGTTCATCGTCCACGAACAGGATGCGTCTTTTCATGCCGCCTCCCTCAGTGCTTCCGGCACCTGCAGGGGAAGGCGCACCGCGAACGTTGTGCCAACCCCCACTTCGCTTTCGAAGGTGATCACGCCCCCGTGTTTTTCGGTGACCACCTTGTGGCAGACGAACAACCCCTGACCGGTCCCCTTGCCCACCTCCTTGGTGGTGAAAAATGGATCGAAGATGCGCTGCCGGATGCCCTCGGGGATGCCCACCCCGGTGTCCGCCACGCGGATCTCCACCCAGCGGCCGTCCGTCCGGGTCGAGATTTCGATGTAGCCCTTGCCGCCCTTGCGCACACGGTCGGTATCGGCAATCGCGTGCGCCGCGTTAACCACCAGGTTCAGGACCACCTGGTTGATGTCCCCGGGGTGACACGGAACGACCGGCAGGGCGGGGTCCAGCCGCAGCTCGACGTCCGCCACATACTTCCATTCGTTCCGTGCGACGGTGACGGTGCTCTCGACCGCGCGGTTGAGATTCACCATCACCATCTCGGCGGTGCCCGGATGCGAGAATTCCTTCATAGCATGCACGATTCGGGCAACCCGCTCCACCCCTTCAAGGGATTCCTCCAGCGCCTTGGGCAATTCGCCCAGAAGATAGTCCAGGTCCGCGGCCTTGGCCGCGCGGCGCAACGTGTCCAATTCGCCGGCTTCCGGCACATGGTCGCCCTCGGCCAGGGCCTGGGCCGCCCGGATGAAGCTGGCGAGCGCCTCGAACGAATCGCGGACGAACCGGATGTTGCCGCCGATGAACTGGGTCGGGGTGTTGATCTCGTGCGCAATGCCCGCCGCCAACTGGCCGATGGACTCCAGCTTCTGCGACTGCCGCAACTGGCCTTCCATGATCCGGCGCTGGGAGATGTCGGTGGCCAGCAGGATGAACTGCAAGCCGCCGGCCGGTCCCTCGGGCGTCGGGCTGAAGGTCAGCGCCAGCACCACGTCGTCGCGGTCGGCCCGGCGGCAGACGACTTCGTCCACCTCCACCGGCCGGTCCGACACCACGCAGTCGAGGATCGCCTTGCGCACCCGGGTCCAATCCCAGGCGATGCCGCATTCGAAGAAAGGCCGGCCGATGGCGACCTCGGCGGGAATGCCGAAGACCGTTTCCGCCATGCGGTTCCAGCGGGCCACCCCGCCCCGGGAATCAACGCCGACCAGCACCGCGGAAATGGCCGCGAGCAAGGATTCCGCCTCGCTGCTGGTCCGTCCGCGTTGTTGATCCTGAGAGTCCATTCCCGGTGCCTCGCCAAAAGTCCTTTTTGGCCACACCAGAAAAGGCCCCACGCGAAGGCCGGGGACTAGGTATTAAAATTGGCTAGAGTCATCGGCGCAGGCAGCCCGCCATTGCCGCCATCCCGCTCGCCGGCAGCCGGTTCAGTTGACGAGGCGAATCCGCGCCCCGCGGATTTCCACGTGCCCGTCGTCGCGGCTGAGTTCCTGGAAACCCAGGTGCCCGCGGAGGGGGCGATCCTTGAGCGGAGCCACCGCCCGGCCATCGTGGCGTTGCACCACGTTTGTCTGGCCCAGCAGGTCCAGGTCATGGATCGGCACGCTGGTCAGCCGCACGAACAGCTTGGTGCCGCGCAGGGAGACTTCGTAGCGGTTCCACGCCTCTGGCTTG
>JBEISV010000059.1:0-16388 GCA_040375265.1 Verrucomicrobiales bacterium | reverse complement strand
TACGGCCGGATCGCTTTGGTTGGTTTCAGCCTCGGCGGGAATCTCACGCTTAAGTGGCTGGGCGAACTCGGGAGCGGCACGCCGGCCTGGCTCGCGGGCGCAGTGGCGATTTCGGTGCCGTGTGACCTGCGGGCGTCGGCGGAGATCATGGCGCGCCCGTTCAATCAGCCTTACATGGCCCGTTTCCTGGGAGATCTCCGGGAAAAGGTGCGGCGCAAGATGGCCCAGTTCCCCGGCCGGCTGAATGACGACGGCTACGAAACCATGCGTTCATTCCGGGAATTCGACGACCGCTACACGGCGCCGATCCACGGGTTCCGGGACGCCGAAGAATACTGGGCCAAATCTAGCTCGCGGTTCTACCTCGAATCCATCCGCGTGCCTGCGCTGTTGCTCAACGCGCAGGACGATCCGTTCCTCGCGCCCGAATGTTTTCCGCGGGAGGCGGCCGCCGGCAGTCCGTGGCTGCATCTGGAGGTCCCGGAGCGGGGCGGCCACGTCGGTTTCGTCGGAAGCGGCTTACGGGATGACGAATACTACAGCGAACGGCGAGCGCTGGAATTCCTCGGCGCGGACGGTCAGGGATAAACGACCCGCAGCAATGCCGGCTGGGGCAAATCTCCGGCGGGCCGGAAAGTTCCTCCGGTGCCCGCCGAGGACGCCGTGCCGATCGTGGTCCACTGGCTGAAGTTGGTGCTGAGTTCGATGCGCCAAGTGAATCCGCCCGGGGAGTTCCAACGCAGTTCGGCGCCCGACCAATCCAACCTAGGCGAGGTGAGTTCGATGAAATTGGTCACCGAGTGGCGCACGGAAAAGTCCTTCACCACCGCCATGTGCTGGGCATTGCCGGAATCGGCGCTTTGGACCGGGGCCACGGCGCTCAGCGGCGAATAGACCCGTGAATCGAACACCAGCCCGGAGGGAAACACCGGAGAAGACGTCCCCAACTGGGTGGGGATGAGATTTGTGCGCCAGTTGGGGCTGGTGAGCACGTAGTCGTAGGGCTTGCTCCGCCCGTTGTTCGTGTCGGGATCGCCCCGTCCGTCCACGGGCACCGGATCGTCCACGAGGAACGTCTTGAACACCGCCATCGCGGCTTCCGTGCGGGAATCGAAATTGAAGTCGCCCGCGATCACCACGTAGGCGCCGGGACGAAAATTTGCCGTCACCCGCGCCTTCAGGGAATCGGCCTCCAGCTTTCGCGAAACCGGTCCGCCGCCGCTGTGCAGGTGGACGCTCACCACATACAGGTCATCCGGCCCCGGTATGTTGAGCTGGGCCCAGACGAAATCCCGGTTGCTGACCTGCGGGTCGGTCCACTGGCCGAACGCCCTGAATGGCCAGCGGGAAATGATGCCGTTGGGAATCTGGGCGCCCGTCTCCTGGAAATAGTGGAACTCCGGGCCAAACGCCGCATCGACAAACTGCCGGACCTCCGCGGCCGAGTTGTTGCCGACATTGAATTCCTGGATCGCCACCACATCCGGCTTGAGTCCCTGGAAGATCCGCGTGGCGAACGGCTCGTAACGCTGGCTGTTGCCCGTCAGGTTGGCGGCCATGATCCGGACCGGGGAATTGGTGTTCAATATGACCGGAACCGTCTCCCCCAGCGCGGATGCGAACCAACCCAGCGTCGCCGCCAGGACGAATCTGAACCATTTGCGAAATCCTTGCCCAACCATGTTTGGACTCTGGGTCCAATCAACCTAGAGGCAAGCGCTCGTCGGGCGGCGGGACGTTGGATTCAGTCCAGCCGAATATTAATTCAAGCAGGCGTTGACAAACGGGAGCCCGAACAACAATTTCCGCGCCGCTTTGCGTGCCTCGGTAGCTCAATGGCAGAGCAGTTGACTCTTAATCAATTGGTTGTCGGTTCAAGTCCGGCCCGGGGCACCAATTACTTTCAGCCCGCTTCGTGCGGGCTTTTTCTTTTCCGCCGTTCTCCGCGAGTCACGCCGTCGCCGGCGTTCCGGTTCTTGGTTGGCGGCAGGAAATCCAGATCAACACCAGCAGTCCAAGGTTGAAGCCGCCCACGATTGCGATCACGAGCCGGTAAGCCGCCAGTGGTTCCAGGTGGGCGAACTGTGGCTTTACCCAGGCGAGCGTTCCGAGGAACAGCGCGGTCCACCCCAGCGCCCAGGGCACGAACCGGAAGTCCGCCCGGGCCAGTCGGTCGCTGGCCAGCACGTTGGCGAGGGCAAACGACAGCATGGCCCACGCGCACCACGGGACGAGCGGGGCGGCGGCCCAGTTGGCCGGCGTCCGGAAGAAGAGGATTCGCAGCGGCAGTTCCGGCAAGAGGGTGGCGGCGAGGGCGGCGAGGGTTCCCAGGATGGCGGTGCCCGTGAGCGCGAGGCGCAGGGCGTCGGATTTCTCGGCACGGGCGAAACTGCGGGCGATTTTCGGGAACATCACTATTGCCAACGGCACGGTAAATTGGGTCATCGCAAATCCGATTTGTGCCGCCGGTTGATAGAGTTTGCTGAGTTGGAAGCGATCCGTGAGGTCCGCGGGGATGGCGAGCTTGAGGAAGATGAGGTCGGACTGGGACATGATCAGCAGGCAGCCGGCCCCGGCGGTGAAGGGCAGGGCCCCGCGCAGGAAGGGGCGCCAGTCGAAGGCGTTGCCGGTCGCGAGCCACACGTGCCGTGAAGCCCAGGCGGTCAGGGCAGTGGAAGCCAGCATCGCGATCACGGCGGCGCTCATGGCGGCAGTGGCACCGCCGTGAAGCAACACCACGAGCACGAAGACCGCCGCGAGGCGTCCGGCGCCGTCGAGGATGGCGGCCGCGCCGAGGGTGAAGAAATCCTGCCGGCCCTGCACCAGTCCGCGAAAGACGGGCAGTGCCAACGATACCCAGGCGGCCAACAACGTGGGCCAAAGCAGAGCGGAGGATCGTAGGTCCAAGGCCGCGACCAGCTGCCGTTGGAAACCCCACGTGAGTCCTGCCAGCAGCAGCCAGCCGACTGTAAGCAGTCCCAACGTGCGCCGGGTCGCAGCGGCCAGCCGGCCGACTTCGGCGGGATCCGTTGCGGCGCTGCGCTGCGCGAACATGACCTGAAGTCCCGCGCTCGGAATGGCGAGCAGAAGCAACAGCCGGAGCATGGTGCCGAAGGCGGCATACTCCTCGCCGGGAAGGCTGGCGGCGAAGGGATGGACGAGCGTCATGAAGCCGCCGCCGAGGACGGTCGCCAGCGCCATCCAGGCGCTCTGTCGGAAAAAGGTGCTCCGCGATTCGCTCACGCGCCGGCGGGCATAGTCGAAGCGAGAGGCGCGGGAAACTGGAATTGCCTCCGGGTGCCCGAATTTCGGCGGAAACGGCTCGCCTCAGCGGGCTTCGTGCCTATGTTCGGCCCGGATTTGCCATCGCATGCGTTGCCGGCCCACTCGACTCATCTTCTGGCTGCTTACGCTGAACTTGTTCAGCGCGGCGGTCGCCGAAAACATCGTTTTTCCCGACGACGCGGGCGTGATCGACGTCACGAAGGCGCCTTACTTGGCGAAGGGTGACGGGCGGACGGACGATTCAGAGGCGATCCAACAGGCGTTGCTCGAAAATCCGAACGGTAACCGGATCATCTACCTGCCCAATGGCACCTATCGGTTGACCACGACCCTGCGGTGGCCGAACGGCGAAGGCGACACGGCGCAGCGGGCGACCATCCTGCAGGGGCAAAGCCGGGAGGGAACCCGGCTGGAGCTGCTGGACTACTCCCCGGGGTTCAACAATCCGGGGCGCGCTAGGCCGATGCTCTGGACTGGCGGGGAACACCAGCACCATCACCGCAATGCCGTGCGGAATCTCACGTTGCATACCGGGGTCGGCAATCCGGGAGCCGTGGGCTTGCAGTTCAAGGCGAACGAGCAGGGGTGCATCCGCGACGTCACTGTGATCGCCGGCGGTAAGGGCGACGGGGTCACGGGCGTCGACGTGGGGCACGTGGACTTTAACGGACCGGTGTTCCTCAAGAACGTGCTGGTGGATGGCTTCGATGTCGGCCTGCGAGCCGCCTTCTCGGTGTTTTCCATCAATGCCGAGTCGGTCCAGTTCCAGAACCAGCAGTCCGCGGCGATCCGCAACCGGGGCCAAGTGATGTCGATACGGCACCTCACGAGTTCCAACCGGGTCCCCGCGATTCTCAATACCGACCCCACCGGCATGATTTCGCTGTTGGATTCCCGGCTCGTCGGCCTGCCGGCCAAGCGGCCCAGCCCGGCGCTGGAGAATCGTGGGCTGCTGTTCCTCCGGGATCTGGTCAGTGTCGGTTGCACGAACCTCAGCGTGACCAACCTCGTCGAGAACGAGTCGGGAACAGGCGAGAATGTCGCAACGGCCGAAGTTGACGAATTCTTTTCCCATCGACCGTTCAACATGTTTCCGGCGCCGTTCCGGACCCTAAGGTTGCCCATCAAGGAAACGCCTGAGGTGGGTTGGGACCCACTTTCCCGTTGGTCCAGTCCGCTTCAGTTTGGCGGCCGGCCCGATGACAATCGCGACGATTCGCAGGCCATCCAGGCGGCAATCGATTCGGGAGCGAGCACCGTTTATCTGCCCAACGGAACCTGGGTGATTAACAGCCCGGTCGAGGTGCGCGGCAATGTCCACCGCATCATCGGCTGCGAGGCGAAGATCAACCTGGCGACCCTTCAGGGCGGGCCGGCCTTCAAGATCCTCGGCCCAACCAATGAGCCAATGGTGATTGAGCGGCTGGAGGTCGAACCCGCGACGAAATTGCTGATCCAGCATGCTTCGGAGCGTCCGTTGTTGGTCAGCAGCTGCCTAGGTGCCAACTTGGCCTGGCCGGGAAGCGGTGAGGTGTTCTTGGAAGACGTCCAGTCCGGGATCCCCTTGCAGATGGGCGAGGGCCGTCGGCTCTGGGCTCGCAGTTGGTCCAGCACCTTTGAAGGCACGAAGCTGATCAACGACGGCGGGCAGGCATGGTTGTTTGGCTTCAAGACCGGTCTGGGCGGCTGCCTCGTCGAAACATCGGGTGGTGGAAAAACGGAACTGCTGGGCGGGCTTTGCAATTCGTCCGGCGTGTGGAAGTCCGATCCGATGTTCCGGATCCGGGATGCGTCGGCGGTCTTCATCGTCGGCGAATCCTCGTTCAACAGCACGCCATTCCAGACAATCGCCACGGAGGTTCGCAACGGTATCACCCGGGCGCTGACCCTGCCGGGGCCAACGCAGGACCATCTGCTGCCCCAGCGCGTCGGCGGCGTGGCGTTGCCGCTGTATTCCGCGTTCGACGGCGTGGGCAACATCATTCCCCGGATCGCCCAGCCGGCCAATCCGAGGTCGGCTCGACCGTGAATTTGCCTTCTGCCGGCTTTTTTCCTTTGCGCCACGCGCGGAAGTGAAAACCCTGCCGGCGCACCTCGTTCCCGGCATACACATGGCAGAAAGTCAGAAAACGGACCTCATCGTGGGGGTTGATCTGGGCGGGACCAAGATCCTTGCGGGCGTCTTTACGCCCCAATTGAAGCTGTTGCAGACCGCCAAGCTCTCGACCAAGTCCGGCCGCGGGTTTGAGGCCGTCGTCGACCGCATCGCCCGCTGTGTGCGGGACGCGGTGGATGAAGCCGACCTGTCGCTCAAGAACGTCAAGGCCCTTGGCATCGGCGCCCCCGGGGCGGTGGATCCAGAAACGGGCGAGGTCGTGTTCGCTCCCAATCTTGAGTGGAAGGACGCCCCCTTGAAGCGGGAGCTGGAAAAGCTCCTCGGCGTGCCGGTGTTCGCCGAAAACGACACCAACTTGTGCACGCTGGGAGTCCACGAGGTGGAGCTGAAGGGCAAGCCGCGGCATATGCTGGGTATCTTCCTCGGCACCGGCATCGGCGGCGGACTGATCATCGACGGCAAACTCTACGGCGGCTTCAACCGGACGGCCGGCGAAGTCGGCCATATGGTGATTGAGGTTGGTGGTCCGGCATGCGGCTGCGGCAACAAGGGATGTTTCGAGGCGTTGGCGAGCCGCACCGCGATTTTCCGCCAAATCCAGCAGGCCATCCGCGAAGGCAGCAAGACGGTGCTGACGGAGATGCTCGGCAACGACCTTGGCGACATGAAGAGCGGGGATCTGCGCAAGGCGATCAAGCGCGGCGACAAGCTGGTCGAGAAGATTGTCGAGAACGCCGCGGAATACACCGGCATTGCCGTGGCCAACCTCATCAATGTCCTCAACCCGGAGATTGTGGTCCTGGGCGGCGGCGTGATCGACGCCTTGGAAGACGAGATGATGGCGATCATCGTCGAGACAGCCTTCGACTACGCGATGGCGGGCACGACCAATGGAATACAGATCGTGGCGAGCAAATTGGGGGATCATGCGGGCATCACGGGCGGCGCCGTGCTGGCGAAGCAGCGCCTCAAGTAGTTTTCGCGGCTGACTTCGGCCAGCCGGCTCCGGTAGCTTGCGCCCTCCGTAGTTATGGACGCACCGTCATTGCCCGAGTTCCTGAAACTGGCCGCGCAGGGAAACCTGATTCCCGTGACGCGCCGGCTGCTTGCCGATTTCGAGACGCCGCTTTCGGCCTATTGGAAACTCCGCGGCCAAGGCGAGTCGTTCCTGTTTGAATCCGTCGAGGGTGGCGAGCATCTGGGCCGGTATTCGTTTGTCGGCTGCAATCCACGGTCCGTAATCCGCCAACAAGGAGACCGGGTGGAAGTCATTGAGGGCGGCAAGGTCACGGGCCAGTTCACTGTCCGCCCCACGGCGGCCGGCGGTGACCCGACGGCCGTGCGCGACGGTTTGGAAGTCGTGGAGCGGATTCTGGCCCAGTTCCGGCCCGTCGAAGTGCCCGGCCTGCCCCGGTTCACCGGTGGCGCGGTGGGATTTCTCGGTTACGAGTTCATCCACGATGTGGAACCAGTGGTGCCGCGGCCGCCCAAGGACGAATTGGGCACCCCAACGCTCTACATGCTCATCACCGACGAGTTGCTGGTTTTCGATCGGGTCGCGCAAACGCTCACCGTGCTCGTAAATGCCAGCATTGAGCCGGGGCAAACCGCGGAGGAAGCCTACGAAAACTCGGTGGCGGAAATCGACCGGCTCGTGGAGCTGCTGAAACAGCCCTTGCTCGCCACCCCGATGGAGCTGGCCGGCGAGCCTCCGTTCGTGGAGTTCACCTCCAACACGAGCCGCGAACAATTTGAGGCCAACGTCCTCGAAGCCCAAAAATTCATCACTGCGGGCGACATAATCCAGATCGTGGGTTCGCAGCGTTTCAGCGCGCCGATGAAGGCGAGCCCGTTGGACCTCTACCGGGCGGTCCGCACGGTGAACCCGTCGCCATACATGTTCCTGCTGGAGCTGGAAGGATTCGCCTTGGTGGGCGCCTCGCCCGAATTGCATGTCCGCTGCGTGGACCGGCAGGTGGAAATCCGACCCATTGCTGGCACCCGGCGGCGTGGGAAGACCGCGGAAGAGGACCGCGCCTTGGCGGAAGAGTTGCTCGCGGACCCGAAGGAACGGGCTGAACACGTCATGCTGGTCGATTTGGCGCGAAACGACATCGGCCGCGTCTGCGATTACGGCAGCGTCCAGGTGAAGGACCTCATGGTGGTGGAGCGCTATAGCCACGTGATGCACATCGTTTCCCAGGTGAACGGGAAACTATCCCCGAACCAGTCGGCGTTTGACCTGATGCGCACCACCTTCCCGGCGGGAACCCTGAGCGGCGCGCCGAAGATTCGGGCCATGCAGCTGATTTCCCAACTTGAAGGAACCACCCGGGGCCCTTACGGCGGCTGCGTGGGCTATTTTGCCTTCAACGGCAATTCGGACCACTGCATCACGATTCGCACCGCCTTGGTGAAGGACGCCACGGCCTACGTCCAGGCTGGCGGCGGTTGGGTCAATGATTCGACGCCGGCGGCGGAGTTCGACGAGACGGTCAACAAATCGAAAGCCATGCGGAAGGCAGTGGCTTTGGCCGAAAGCTTCCGGCTGGAGTGAGCTCCGCGGGGTGGTGTGACGTCTTGGCGCATGCTGCCGGAGGGATGGCCCGTTCGCTCGCCGTGGAAATCCACGGCCAAGCCGTCAAAGTAATCAATTTTAGCGACGTGAGGATTGACAAACCGACCCCATTTCGCGACAAGAGTCCTTGTTAACGGATTTTTGCGTCTCAGGAGGTAACTTTTTCATCGAAGCCACGGCGGTATTTTCGTCGCCGGGTAATACTTAGTTTTGAGTATTCGGTGAGCCTTGGGGCCCAATGGTCCGCCGCCTTTACGAGCTACCCGGGGGGGACCGGCTTCGAAAGACGGCAACTTGTTGGAGGATCTAAATGAAAATGCTGAGGAATATCGGGGTAACGCTCGCGGCGATGGCTGTCGCCGGGACACATCTGCACGCATCGACGGTAGGCACGGGCTGCCTTACCTTGCGCTTCCAGGAGACGGTCGGCGCACCGAGTTGGCGGGAAGTTGAAGTGGTCACCGCCACCGGCACCGCCATCCCGACGGGCGTCTATGACACCTACTGCGCCGCAATCACGGTGCCCATCTTCCGGAATTCGGCCTACACGTTCAGTGCGTGGGACATTCACGATGCGAACGTGGTCGCCTTGGGAATGGTCAACGACGACACCCACTTGGATGAGGTGGAATACATCCTGAACCAGCAGTATACCACGAGCTCGTCGGTGGTGGATAACCTGCCGTTCACGGCGGATGACGTGCAGGTTGCCATTTGGACCCTGCTGGACGGCGTCAGTGCGATTACTGCGTCCAATCTGGGTAGCACCATCAACTACACCCAGAATCACGTTGATGAAATTTTGGCGGAAGCCGCGGCGCACAACGGGTATGTTGCCCCGTGCGGTTACATCAAGGCTTACCTGCTCAATCCGGTCAGCAACCCCAACGTCTGTGGCTTGACGTTTGATCCAGAAACCACCGCCCCTTCCGCGCAGAACTTGCTCATTGGCATTTCCACCATCTGCCCGCCGCCGCCCTTGGAAGACCCGGTCACCCTGCTTTGCGTGGCCACGCAGACCGGCCAGGTGAATCAGCCGTATTCCGCGCAAATGGTGGCGGATGGCGGCGAGGCTCCGATCGGTGTGACGGTGATCGATTACACGTTCAGCTTGACCGGTGGTGCTCTGCCTCCCGGCCTCGAACTGAACACCGACACCGGGGTTATCTCCGGAACCCCGACTGGCAGTGGCGGAGTCTTCACCTTCACCATCACGGTGCGGGATGCGGTGGGTAACACCGGGATCCACACTGCCACCAAGGAGTGCACCATCACCATCGCACCGCCGCCTCCGCCCCTGCTGGAAGTTGCCTGCGCATCGGTCAATACCGGCCGGGTGGGCGTGAGCTACTCCGCAGCAATCTCGGTTTCCGGCGGCGTTGCCCCTTACTCCTTCAGCAGCGTGACGTTGCCCGCTTGGCTGACCTTGAATCCCACGACGGGAGCCCTGACTGGCACACCGCCGGCAGCCGGTGCCTTCCCGTTCTCGGTGACTGTGACGGACTCAGCGGGCGGAACGCTGACCCAGACCTCGACGGTCAATTGCTCCGTGACCGTGGCGCCCGCTTGCACGCCGGTCACAGTCGGTTGCGTGGCGGATAACACGGGTGTGGTTGGCGAGGCCTACAGCTCGACGCTGAGCGTCTCGGGCGGCGTGGCTCCCTACAAGTTTTACGTGATCTATGGCTGCCTGCCGGCCGGTCTGACGCTGAACGTGAATACGGGTGTGATCTCGGGTATTCCGACTGCGTCCGGCTACTCCGACTTCACCATCAAGGTGGTTGATTCCGCCGCGGCCGCCTGCGGTTGTAACAGCTACGACACCGTTTGCTGCCGGATCACGGTCACGGCCAACTGCCCGCCGATCGCCCTGAGCTGCGTTTCCACGACCACCGGCAAGGTGGGCACTGCCTACACCGGCTCGCTGACGGCGTCCGGCGGTGTGGCGCCCTATACGTTCTCGATTGTTTCGGGCTACCTGCCCGCGGGCCTCACGCTGAACCCGACGACGGGTGCCATCACCGGCACGCCGTCCTGCGCCGGCACGTTCTCCTTCACGGCCAAGGTCGCTTCCGCCAACGCCTCGGCCTGCGGCTGCTACGGCTACAAGACGGTTTGCTGCTCGATCAAGATCGATCCGGCACCGGTTGCGTGCGTCGAACTGGTTTGCGGCGACACGGCTACCATCGGTTACTGGAATGGACCGAATGGTCAGGCGCTGATCAAATCGTTGAACGGTGGTCCTACGGCGAAGAATCTCGGCAACTGGCTGGCCGCGACTTATCCCTATCTTTGGGGTGCGAACGCTGGAACGCGGAACATGGCGGGCAAGAGCAATGACCAAGTGGCGGCGTTCTTCAAGTTCCTGTTCTCCAACTGCGGTAACCCGAAGACCGAAGCGCAGATGCTGGCCGTCGCGCTCGCGGTTTACGTCACGGATTCCGACTTGGCGGGCACGACCGCCCGGAACTGTGGATTCAACGTGTCGTCCGCCGGAACGGGGGCGAAGTGCTACAACGTGGGAACCTACGGTTGTTACGTGGGTTTCACGAACTGCAAGACTTACACCGTTTCTGCAATTCTGGCGCAAGCCAACGCCAAGAAGCGCACCTGCAGCTTCAATGTATCGGCGTTCAACTGCATCTTCGACGGCATCAACCGCAAGGGTGATCGCCTCTAAGGGCAGTTTCTGAAAGTTGTCAAAGGGGCCCGGTTATCCGGGCCCCTTTTTTCTTTGGTGCGGAATGACGGCGGTGGCTTGCGGTGCCGAAAGCCGCCCGCCATCGTTGCCGGAGAGATGCGCCCATTCCTAGCCCTGCTGCTGTCCTTTGCTTTCGCGTGGGCTTCGCTGGCCGTCCCGGAGGCGCCCCCCCGCGAGTTCCGCGGCATGTGGATTGCGACGGTGGGCAACATCGACTGGCCTTCGAAGCCCGGTTTGCCCGTTGCCCAGCAGCAAACCGAACTACGGGCGCTGCTGGACCTCGCGAAAGCGTCCCGGCTCAACGTGGTCGTCTTCCAAGTCCGGACCGCCGCCGACGCCTTCTATGATTCGCCGCTGGAGCCTTGGTCGGAATACCTGACCGGCCGGATGGGCGAGGCGCCCCGCCCACGTTGGGATCCGCTCCAATTTGCCTGTGCCGAGGCCCATGAACGGGGACTCGAACTGCATGCCTGGATCAATCCCTACCGCGCCCGCTATCACGGAGCCAAGTCGCCCATCGCCCGCTCCCACGTCAGCCGGGCGCATCCCGATTGGATGATCCCGCATGGCCGTTACCTGTGGACTGATCCGGGCAATCCCGCGGCCCAGGCCCACACCCTCAAGGTCGTGGCGGACCTCGTTCGCCGCTATGACGTCGATGGCTTCCACATCGACGACTACTTTTACCCGTATCCTGACGGGGGCGCGGGCGACGGGGCCGTTCGCCCGTTCCAGGATCAGGCCAGCTACGGCCGTTACCGGCAACGCGGTGGCCGGTTGGAAGTCGGCGATTGGCGCCGGCAAAACGTCAACGAGATGGTCGAACGACTGGAGGATACGGTCCATGGCACGAAGCCGTGGGTGAAATTTGGTGTCAGCCCGTTCGGAATCTGGCGCCCCAACCATCCCGCCGGCATCAAGGGTTTGGACCAGTTCGGCGTGCTGTATGCCGATGCGCGCCTGTGGATCAATCGGGGCTGGGCCGATTATTTTGCGCCGCAACTCTACTGGCCGATGAACCGGCGCGAGCAGGACTTCACCGCGTTGCTGGGCTGGTGGAGCGAGCAGAATTCCCACCGGCGTATCCTGGTCCCGGGCCTCGCCAGTGCCAGCATCGGCAAGGATCGCCCCGTGGATGACGTCGCCAACCAAGTCCGGACGGCGCGGTCCCGGCGGGCGGACGGCGTGCTCTTCTGGAACGCCAGCAGCCTGCGACTCAACAAGGGTGGGGTCAGGGACCGACTCGCCGAACTGTTCCGCGAACGGGCGCTCGTGCCGGCGACCCCCTGGCTGGGCACCAACGCCCCGGCGGCGCCCCAGCTTCGGGTCGAATCGTTGGCCGGCGGCGCGGCGGTGGAGGTGGTCTGGCGGTTTGGCGGCTCCCCCGAACCGCCCCGGCAGGTCGTGCTCCAGACGCGGGTCGCCAGCGAATGGAGGACGGAGGTTCTGCCCGCGACCAGCCCCGGACGACGTTTCGACGTCCGGCTGGGCAAGACGGTGCCGGACGAAATCCGGATACAAGGAATCGGACGCACGGGTATGGCCGGGGAATTCGCCACTTGGACCAAACCCACTGCGCTGGTCCCGGCTGGCAGAAATTGAACCGCCGAAACTGGCGCCAACGGCAGCAAGGTGTCGTGGGCCAGCTGGGACGCCGGTGCTGTCGCCTTACTTCGCCTTCAGGTGGCGCTCCGCAAACTCGATGAACTTGAGCCAATCGAACATCTCCACTGAGTGACCGCCGGGCCGATTGTGGTAGCCGACGTCACCCTGGCCCATCGCCTCGCCGACGGCCGGCGAAGCCGCTGACGTGAGCCCCTGTTTGCCCAGCAAACGATACACCTCGCTGGCGTGGTAGGCCGACAGGTATTCGCCGCGCGGATCGGCCCAAAGGTCATCCGCGCCGCTGGCCACGTAGAGCGGGCGTGGCGCGATGCACGCGAGCAACATGTGCTGATCCACCGGCAGGTCGTCCTCGTTGCGGGAAAATTTGGCCGCATTGCGGCAGAGCCAATAGGGGAAGCGCGTGACCATTTTCTCCAGGTTCTCACCAAAGTTCCGTTTCCAGAGTGCTGCCCCGGCGCAGCCGGATTGCGCCGAGATGGCCAGTGCGAACCGCTGATCCTGCGCCACCGTCCATAGCGTCGCCTTGCCCATCTTGGAGTGGCCGACGGCGGCGATGCGCTTGGCGTCCACCTCGCGGTCGGCTTCGAGGTAGTCCATGGACCGGGACGCCGACCAGGAGACGGTCGCGATCACGCCCCACTCGTTGGCCTTCGGGAAACTTTGTCCGGACCGGTAGAACAGCGGGTGGACGCCCTTGAGAAACTCAACCTCATTGTGTCGCACGAGATCTCCCTGCGGCACGACCACGAAGCCGAACCCGCGCTTCAGGAACTCGCCGAGCGGGATGCCGTTGCGCATGAACCCGGGTTTTTCGGGGCTGGCGTCGTGCCCGTCGTCCTTGGTTCCGGCGAAGCTGTGCAGCAGAAACGCCGGCGCCGGCTGGCCGAGGCCGTTGGGCGTGAAGACGAGGATCTGCATCTCGGCGGAACCCTTGGCGTTCTCGAAGCGGAGGCGCACGTCCTTGCGGGTGGCTTTCCCCTCCATGAACTCACGGTCGGTTTTCACCACCTCGAAGGTCGTCGTGATTGGCGACTCAGGTGCTGGCACGACGCCGTAGATCAGGTTGCCGAAGAGCGCCATGATCTGCGGCCGCCGCACGTTGAACCATTCCTCCGGCGTGGTAATCGGCTTGCCCTGCGACGACACCATGATCGGAGGCAATTGGTAGGGTGGCACCGCCGCTTCATCACGGACCACGTCGAAGTCGTGGTTCTTGGGCTCGTCCGCGCCGGTTCGGGTGGCCGGCAGCAGCAGGAAGATTACGAGCAGTGCGAGGAAAGTTGGCCGGGGTTGCGATGGTCGCATGGAGAGTTTCAGGCGGGCAATTGGGGCTTCGGCGAAGGGGAGGTGTCAACGTCGCTTGGCACGATGGGCGTCGAAGAATCGCCAGATGGCCTCCGCGGTGGTCTCCCGTTCGTCACCCAGGTTTCGTGGCCAGTGGTGGTCGCCTGCTCCAAGGACATACAGCCGCGCCTCCGTGGCGTCGCTCGCCGTGGACCAACGCTGCAACTCAATCGTCCTGGTGACGTCGCTGTGTTCGCTGCGTTCCAACGCGAGGCCCTTCACCCACAGGTCCAGCACCGCCTCGGTGCCGAGGTAGGCACCCCAGCCGTCGCGGTTGCGCATATCACCATCCCATCGGGTCGTCCGGTCATCCTTCACGTTGACGGCGAGCACCGGGATCCGTCGCGCCGGGCGGAAATCCTTGGCCCAGGACTCCATCATGGTCCCGGCCACCGGGGCGATCGCGGCGACGAACGGCTCCCGCTGGGCGCCCAGGAAAAAGCTCATGTCACCGCCGTTGGAGAACCCGGTGGCAAACACGGCCCGCGAATCCAAGCCGAGATCCCGCGTCAGCCGCTCGGCGAGGCTGCGGGCAAACCGGACGTCATCAACCGTCTGATCCCGATGAAACTCGTAGCCAACGTTGAAGAAGGACCGCCCCTTCGAATCACGCGTGCCTTCCGGGTAGACCGCGACGAACCCGTGCTCTTCGCTCACCTTCGCAAACCCGGTCAGCTCGCGCATATCCTTCGCCGAGCCGGTGAACCCGTGGAAGACCATGACCAGCGGCGCGCCGGGCTTCAGGTTCCGGGGCACATCCAGAATGAACGTTCGCTCGCGGCCGTCGAATGTCAGCCGGTGGGTGCCGCTGTTCCAGGCCCGCGCCGGTTCGGCGGCCAGATTGCCGTCGGCTGCCGCGGCTGTGACAAATAGCAGGCGGACGGCGCACAGCAGCGACGTCCACGCTAAGATGGCTCTCAAGTTCATCCAAGGGCACGGGTCAAACTGACGGCGTTGTGCCCACCAATGCCGGCCGTTTCCTCGGGCCGTTCAGGAAACGCCCGACCCAAGTGTAACGGACGAGGAAGTGGTAGCTCAGCAGCAGCACGGTGGTGAGCACCACCGAGAAGAGCGGCAGCTTGATCCAGGCCGGCATCGCCCACTGGCTGATGATAGCCTGGCCGGCGATGCAGAGCGGTAGGTGCGCGAGGTAGAGCCAGTAAGCCGAGTCCGACAGGTAACGGATCGTGTGGTTCTCCCGGGTCAGCAGGGCGCGGAACAGGCCGATGCTGGCGAAGGACATGGCCCACGCGAAGAGCGACTGGAAAAACACCGAGGCCGGCCGGTGGAGCTTCGCCGGCAGCAGCGTGTCGCGGAAACCGAAGGTGCCGGTGGCGAATTCCAGCGCGAGCGGGAAGATGACCAGCAGCGTGACGGGCATCAGCCAGCGCCACGAACCGCCCAAGCGGCCCGCGCGGTCATCGCAGTCGTAATAGATCGCGCCGAAGAAGAAGAAGAGCGCGTAGTAGAACAGCACGTGGGGCATGGGAAGAATGCCCATCACGGTGTCCGGACCGATCCCGAGGTTGAACTCCATCATGGCGGTCGGCGCGAGGGTCAGGGGCACGAGCCAGAGCAGGTTCGCCGGCGAAAGCACCAACCAGTGCCCATGGATGCGCCAGCCGAACCGTTCGGCGAGCAGCGCGTAAACCGAGAAGAGCGCGACGAGCCAGACGAGGAACCACAGGAACCAGATCAGGATGAATACCGGCGTCTCCGTCAGCCATCGGTAGGCCGAAGCGAGCGCGCCCGAACCCGGCTGTCCGGCGGCCGGGGCCGTTTCCTTGGCGCCGGCGGCGCGGAGCTGGCTGACGATCTTTTCTCGGCCCGCTTCCCAAGTTTGCTTTTCAACCGGAAGGCCCAGCAGGCCGGCGATGAACTCGACCGAGGCCAAGGGCTGGCCGGCGCTTTTCAGCGGGGTCTCGCCGTCGTTGCTCCGTGCGTTGACATCGGCCCCGCGTTGCAGGAGCAGGCTGACCACGTCCGCATGTCCCATGAAGGCCGCGCCATGCAGGGCCGTGTGACCGTCCCGGCCCCGGATGTTCACGGGCACGCCGCGGTCCAGCAGCAGGGCCGTCACGTTCCGCGCGCCGTTGAGGGCTGCCCACTGCAACGGCGTGATGGCGAAGGCCGGATGCAGGTTCGTCAGGCTCGCGCCGACGGCCAGGTGGCCTTCCGCGGCCTTCATGTCATCCAGCTTCGCGGCGGCCCAGAGGCTTGCCGATGCGGGTTCGGCCTTGGTTGTCGTCTGCTTGTTGGCGGCGTTTCTCTGGGCGGCAAAAGTGCTCGCCCACAGCATCGCCGGCACCACCGTGACCAATCCCAGGAGACACGGAAACAGCACGCGCCGGCAACGATGCCAGAGCAGCGCCTTGAGCCCCTTCTGGCGCCAGAGCATGGCCGTGAAGAAACCGCTCACGAGCATGAAGAGCTGCATCCGGAAGCCATGCACCCACGCCTGGAAGACAAAGGGCCACTTCGCCTGGGCGACATCCTGGACCATCCACGGGAAGTCCGCCGAAAACGACAGGGCGGCGTGATAGACGATGCCGATGAGCATGGCCGCGGCGCGCAGGGCGTCGAGGTCGTGGAGACGCTGGTGGGAGGAGGCGGGTTGACTCATGGTTGAGGGGACGGTGTCAGTTCAATGTGGTAGAGCTCCAGCCCGGCATCGTCCTTCACGGTCAGGGCATACACGTCGGTCAGTTCCAGACCCTCGGGCGAGGAGGACAGCTCAG
>JBEISV010000100.1:0-12101 GCA_040375265.1 Verrucomicrobiales bacterium | reverse complement strand
GGTCTTCGTGCTCGGCCGCGACCGCATCACGCGCCTGCACGACGAGAACGGCGACGGCGAGGCCGACTTCTACGAGAACTTCTTCGACGGCATCGCCACCTCGACCGGCGGGCATGATTACGTGACCTGCCTCGAAACGGATGCCGCGGGCAACTTCTACTACGTGGACCCGCTTGGCCTGCATCGCGTCGCCGCCGACGGCAAGCGCCAGGAGACGTTGGCGACCGGCTTCCGCAATCCGAACGGGATGGGCGTGCGGCCCGACGGCCAGGTCATCACCGCCGCGCCGCAGCAAGGCACCTGGACGCCGTCGTCCGGAATCTGGGAGGTCCGGCCGGACAACGTGGGCCTCTACGGCGGCTACGGCGGGCCGAAGGTCACCGCCACGCGTCCGCTCGGCTACGACGCGCCGCTTTGCTGGCTGCCGCACGGCGTGGACAACTCAAGCGGCTCGCAGGTGTGGATTCCGCCTGGGCAATGGGGTCCGCTGGGCGGCCAGATGTTGCACCTGCTCTGGGGCCGTTGCACCGCGATGCTCGTGCTGCGGGATGAGGTCGGCGGCACAACTCCGGCGGTGAATGGCGCCGCAGTGCCGTTGCCGGTGAAGTTCCTGAGCGGGCCGAACCGGGCGACCTTCAATCCCAAGGACGGCGCGCTCTACGTCGCGGGCAGCACCGGTTGGCAGACGAGCGCAGTGAAGGACGGCGCGCTCCAGCGGGTGCGGTTTACCGGCAAGACGCCCGGCCTGCCCGTGCGCTGGTCGGTGAAGCCGGGCGGCTTGGAACTCACGTTTTCCCGGCTGGTGGATCCATCGACCGCGGCCGATCCCGGCAGCTATGGCTTCAAGCAGTGGAACTACCGCTACGCCGAACAATACGGTTCCAAGGACTGGTCCGTCGCCGACCCGCAGAAGGAAGGCCGCGACGAAATCCCGGTGAAGTCCGCAAAGGTGCTGGCCGATGGCCGGACGGTCTTCCTGGCGCTACCCGGCTTGCAGCCGGTGATGCAGTTCGAGTTGAAATACAATGTGGACGCCGCGGACGGCGGCAAGGCCCTCCGCGGCTCCCTGTGGGGTTCCATCAATCGGGTCCCCTGACGCAGCGCCTCACCGCTGGTAGTGCCGGTTTTCCAGCACATACCAGTCCTCGACCTTTTGCCGGGCCCAAGGCGTCTTCCGGAGGAACTTCAGGCTGGAAGTCATCGTCGGATCGAACATGAAGCAGCGGATCGGGATGCGATGGGCCATCTCCTTCCAGCCGTGCCGGTCCACCAGCGTCTTGATGATGGTCTCCAGCGTGATGCCGTGCAGCGGGTCGTTGGGATGCGCCCGCGGCGTGGCCGGCGCCGGTTTTTCCGGCGGATTCACGGGCGTTGGCAGCCCCAGCGGCGTGGGTTCGGTCACTTGGCGGCCCAATCGAGGGCGGCGTGGATTTCGTCCGGGGAGAAGATGGTCGGCATTTCGCGGGGTGGTTTCGAGGAATCCTTGGAGTAAACCAGCACCAGGGGAACGCCGCGGCGCTTGAAGCGCTTCAGCTCGGCGGCGATCTCGGGATCCGCGTCGGTGAAGTCACCTTCCAGCGTCACGAAGCCACCCGCCTTGAGGCGTTCAACCGTGGATTCGATATTGAGCGACCGTGCCTTGTTGAATTTGCAGTTGGCGCAGTTGTCCGCCGTGAAGTCCACGAGAATGGGTTTGCCGGCGGTCTTCGCGTCCGCGACGGCGGTCTTGGACCAGGGCTGCCACGCGATCTTGGGCTTCTTCTGGTTGGTCGGAGTGCGCCAATCAAGCATGCCTTCCAGCAACCCGAAGTAGCCACCGCCCAACAGCAGCAGCGCCACCGCCCCGGCGATCGCCGGCCTCTGGGCGCGCTGGGCAAATTCACCCCAGGTCCATGCCGCCGCCGCCACCAGCACCAGGAACAGGCCGAACCAAAGCACGCCCGAGGCGCCCATGCGGTTGGCGGTGAACCAGAACATCCACACGGCGGTGCCGAGGATGGGGAAACCCATGGCCGTCTTGAACCGAACCATCCAGTCACCGGGCTTGGGCATGAGCTTGAGCCAAGCCGGTTGCCAACAAAGCAGGACGAACGGCAGGGCAAGACCAAGGCCGACCGTCAGGAACACCAGCACCAGGATCGCGGGCGGTTGAGTGAACGCGAAGGCTACGGCAGTCGCCAAAAACGGCGCGGTGCAAGGTGTCGCCAGCACAGCGGCCAGGACGCCATTGAAAAACGCTCCCTGAGCACCTTCGCGGGCGATGACTTGGGTGGCCGAGGTCATGGCGTTGCCGCTCAGCGTCACCTCGAACACGCCGAAGAGGTTTAGCGCGACCATGACCATTAGGACGCACATGACGACCCGGAAGATCGGACTCTGGAACGCCGTGCTCCAATTCGCGTCGCCGCCCGCCGCTTGGACCCCAAGGAGCACCAAGGCGAGCACCAGGAAACTGCTGAGCACTCCGAGGCCGTAGACCAGTCCCAGTTTGCGCACCCGCTTCGGATGGTTGCCCGCCTGCCGCACGAAACCCAGCACCTTGAGCGCAATCACCGGCAGGACGCAGGGCATGATGTTGAGGATCAATCCGCCGAGCAGCGCCGCACCGAGCATCGGGACCAAGGCGGCCCAGGAAAACGGCTCCGCCGCGGTCGTGACGCTGGCCGGGCGGATGGGCAAATCGACCTCAATGCCCTTCCGCTGAGGCGTATTGGGATCGCTGACCAGCAAGCCTTTGAGTCGATCCGGCCAGTCTCCCTCACCCTTGTTGACGAATTTGCGGAGGCGAACCGTGCCCATCGGCGCGCCGACAACGGCTTCAGTCTTGGCCAAGATCTCGAACGACTCGTGCTCGTAAGCGTAGAAGTCCGCCGTCTTCGCCGCCGGCCATTCGATCAGGACGGTTCGCTGTTCGCCTTCCTCGGAGGACTCCCATCGCGCCACGGCTCCACCAGACGTTCCTGTAACGGGTAACGTCGCTAAGGTGGGCAGAATGCGTTGTTTGTCGGGAGAAGCGACCGACGTGGGAGCGATGGTGAGTTTGGCGGTAACCTCGGCCCGGCCGGGGATGCACTCATGTTGGCATTCCAACCAAGTGACCCGCCCGGAGAGTTCGACCTCCCCCATCGGCGCATTGGTCGCGATGTGCAGCGGGATCACCAGCAGGGTGGTGCCTTCGTAAATCTGGGTGATTCCCGACGGTTCCGCCAGTTGGCCCGGAACCGGCCAAAGAATCTCTCCGGCGGTGATCCCGGGTGGCAACTTCCACATGAGCTTGGTGCGAGTCCCCGGGCCTCCGGGTTCGCTGGGATTGCGCCAGTAGGTGTGCCACCCCACGGGCGTGGTCACTTCTAGGGCGGCATGGACAATTGAGCCGGGATTGGCCGCCGAGTCTTCGACGAGCAACCGCACTCGAGTTTGGGCCTGGCCAAACGCCAGTGCGGGCCAGAGGGCCACCAGCAAGAGCCAGCGAAGAACTCGCCAGGTGAGATTCACAGATAGAGACATGTGCTAGGTAAGTTGAACGACCGCAAGTGTTCGATCCCGTGACGCCGGCCCCATTACCAATGAAAAAGGCGCGGCCCTAGGGACCGCGCCTGCAAAAATGTTACCGAACGATTACTTGCGGTTGCGACGACCGAAGAGGGCGCCCGCCAGACCGATGCCCGCGACGCTGAACAAAGCGATCGTGGAGGGTTCAGGAATGACGACCTGCTTGGTGACCCAAACGCCGCCCTGCTTTTCCCAGATGTCGTTCAAGCTGGAACCAACCGAGGGGTTCGCGTTGCCGGCGATCAAGCCAGCCACGTTGGCGCCGCCGAAGCCGCCGAACTGAACGGCATAGGTGAAGGTTCCGGGAACCGTGTTCGCCGCGTTGTAGGCGAAGCTCACGGAGGCGACCGCGCCGCCGTTCTGGATGTCCAACGTGCGGGAATCCAAGACCGTGCTCGGGGTGCCACCGGCGCCGTCATTGGCGTAAATATTGAGGGTAAGACCACCCACTTGAGCGTAGTTGGCGTAATACTCGAACGAGATCGACGAGAATACTTGGCCCGCGCCACCGGCCAAGGTCACTTGGTCACCGAATTCGTTGGCCGAAGAATAGAGGAAGTTCGCACCACCATTGACGCTGTAGGCAGTCTGGGTCGCCGGGCCGGTGCCGACGAACGTCGAAACCGAGGCGTTAAAGTTGCTAAGGGGGTCGGCCGCGTATGCAGAGCCGGTAGCCGCGACGATTCCGCTCAGCAGCGGGATGAGAACGAATTTGTTTTTCATTATTTTCGTTAAGTTCGAGAGCTGGATTGAGGGGGCGGCCGTTGGACCGACCTGTGACACGGCGGCGGATATAGCATATGGAGTGCCTTGGTGGTCAAGCCTGTATTTGGATTCTTACTGCTCACCTTTCATCGACCTTGCGCAACCGGGTGGCATCCCGGCAAAGATCTGCCGCCCCACGGTGCCTATTTTTCCAAAATAAACGCCGACTGGAGTTTGGCGACCATCGCCCCAGCCTCTTCCGGACCGCCGGCATGGACGCGCGCCATTATCGCCCCACGGGATACCGCCGCGTTAAGCAGACAAATTTGGTCCAGTCCCACCTCGGGCCGGATCACCGCCCCTTGGTTCAGCCGGCCGGCCCCATGGTCACGCAAGACGACTCCGATCCGATGGCCGTCAATGTCGCAGAGCCTGCCGGCGGATTCCGCCGTGATCTCCAGCGTAACCGCCGCGATCGACTCCCGCCGGAGCATTTGCCGGTATTCATCCATGCGGGTCCCTTGGGCCTCCAGCAATTGCTCCCATTTGGCCAAGGCAGCGCCGGAATCCAACGCCACCTCCGCTATGCGGCGGGAATTCGCCAGGCTCGTTGCCTGCCCGGTCATCTCGATCAGGTGAGCCGCGCAGGCAAGCACCAACTCCCGGAGGTCGCCGGGGCCGCCGCCGGAAAGGCAGTCCACGGACTCCTTGACCTCAAGCCAGTTTCCGACCGCCGACCCCAAGGGGCAATTCATGTCGCTCAGGATGGCGCGGGTGGGCACCCCGCAGTCGCCCGCCAACTGCTCCATGGTTTCCGCGAGGCGTTGGGCTTCCGCCCGCGTCTTCATGAAGGCGGCCCGGCCGAACTTCACGTCCAAGACCAGTGCGTCCAACGACTCCGCCAGTTTCTTGGAGAGGATGCTGGCCGTGATCAGGGAAAGGTTCGGCACCGTCCCCGTGGCGTCCCGCAACGCGTAGAGGATGCGGTCGGCGGGCACCATTCGCTCGGTTTGTCCGGCCATCGCCACGCCAATCGCCTGCACTTGCCCGACAATCTGGTCGCGGGTCAGCTGCGTGGAGAAGCCCGGAATTGATTCGAGCTTGTCCAGGGTTCCGCCGGTGATGCCCAGCGCACGCCCGGAAATCATGGGCACTCGAAAGCCCAGACTGGCCAGCAAGGGCGCCAGCGGTAGCGACACCTTGTCGCCCACCCCACCAGTGGAGTGTTTGTCCACGAGGGGCCGGGAATCGTCCGGAAATTCCAACCTTTCCCCCGAGTCGCGCATTGCGAGGGTCAGGGGGGGCAATTCGTCCCGGTCCAACCCGCGGAAGAACACCGCCATCAGCCACGCCGCCACCTGGTAATCCGGCAGGCGACCGGCGACCAACTCACCAATGATCCATGCCACCTCCGCCGGACTGTGCCGGCCGCCGTCCCGCTTGGCCTCGATGAGGGAGAGAAAATTCACGCCTTGAAATTGGGCAGGCAGGCCGCGGCGGGCAAATCTCGTCAGCAACGTCGGCGTTGTCAGCGTCCGCCGCGGCGTTAGCCTACGCCCATGAGTCTCACCCGCGCGGAGGAATTCCGGCTGGCCCACGCCCGGGCTCTGACCCGGCGCGAATTCTTCGCCCGGAGCGGTGCGTTCAGCCTTGGGGCCGTCGCCTTAAGCCAGTTGGGCGGCTTCTCGGGTCACGCGGCCGGGGCCAATCCGCTCGCCCGCCAGACTCCGAAGCGGCCGGCCCGCGCGAAGTCGGTCATTTACCTGCACATGTCGGGGGCGCCGCCGTCGCTCGATCTGTTCGACTACAAGCCCGAGCTCCAGCGCCTTCACCTGCAACCGTGCCCCGACTCGCTGCTCCAGGGCCAACGGTTCGCCTTCATCAAGGGGGTGCCCAAGATGCTGGGCTCGCCCTACAAGTTCCGGCAGTCCGGCCGCGCCGGCGGCTGGTTCTGCGAGCAGATTCCCCACCTCGCCGGCATCGCAGACGACATCACGGTCATCCGCTCAATGTGGACCGACCAGTTCAACCACGCACCAGCGGAACTCTTCCTCCACACCGGCAACATGCGGGCCGGCAACGCCAGCATGGGCTCGTGGATCACCTACGGGCTCGGCACAGCCAACCAGGATCTGCCCGGCTTTGTCGTGCTGCTCAGCGGCGGCACCGACCCCACCGGCGGCAAGTCGCTCTGGGGTTCCGGCTTCCTACCCGGCGTCCATCAGGGCACCCAATGCCGCACCACCGGCGAACCCATCCTCTTCGCCAATAATCCGCCCGGCATGAGCCGCGCGACCCGCCGCCGCACCCTCGACGTATTGCGTGAGCTCAACGAGGCCGAGGCCAAGGTCTTCGGCGACCCGGAAACCGTCACCCGCATCGAGCAATACGAACTCGCCTACCGGATGCAGGCCAGCGTGCCGGACGTCTTTGACATCGCGAAGGAGCCCGAATCCATCCGCGCCCTCTACGGCGCCAAGCCCGGCGAAGGCAGCTTCGCCAACAACTGCCTGCTCGCGCGGCGCCTCGTGGAGAGCGGCGTCCGCTTCGTGCAGTTGTTCGACTGGGGCTGGGACATCCACGGCACCAGCCCGGGCGACGACCTGATGGAAGCCTTCCCCAAGAAGTGCCGCGACGTGGACCGCGCCGCCGCGGGACTCATCCGCGACCTGAAGCAAAGGGGCCTGCTCGACGAGACGCTCGTCGTCTGGGGCGGTGAATTCGGCCGCACCCCGATGAACGAGGCGCGGGGCGGCTCCACCTTCCTTGGGCGCGACCATCATCCGCACTGCTTCACCATCTGGATGGCCGGCGGTGGCATCCGGGCCGGGCATGTCCACGGCGCCACCGACGAGTTCGGCTACCAGATCGTCGAGGACAAGATGACCGTTCGCGACCTCCAGACGACCATCCTGCACCAACTCGGCCTCGACGCCCATGCCTTCAGCTTTCCCTACCAAGGCTTGGACCAGAAACTCATCGGCGCCACCGGCGAAGGCCAGGTGGTGAAGGGTATCTTGGCGTAGCCTTCCTGGAGGCGCCTCACGGTGCGATTTCCGGAGGATTGATGAGCCTGCTGGTAGGGGGCACGTGTCTGCTTGCGAACCTCATCGGCGTCTTGGCTCACCGGATTTGGGCTCGGTTCAGTAGTGTAGATCGCCGCTGATGTTCGGCCGCCTTCCTGGCTATGCCGCAGGAAGGGCGCGGCTACCCCAAATTACTCCCGCTCCCAACTTGTCGGCGCGCGTCCGGCCCCCGTAGCGTTTGCCGCCAGACACATCTCGCATGGCTTTGCCTTCCGCAGACTTTCTCGCCGGCATCATTGAAGGGTTCTACGGCCCCCCGTGGACGCAGGCGGACCGCTTCGAACTCTTCGGCTGGATGCATCAATGGGGCCTCAACGCCTACCTCTACGGCCCCAAGGACGACCTGCGCCACCGTGCCATCTGGCGTGAGACGTATCCCGACGCCGACGCCGCCAAGCTCGCCGAGGTTATCGCCGAATGTGCCCGGCGAGGGCTGAACTTCTTCTACATGATCGGGCCGGGTCTGGACCTGCGCTTCACCCGTGCGTCCGACCGCGAACGGCTCAAGGCGCGTTTCGCACAGCTGCTCGCGCTGGGTTGCCGCAATTTTGCGCTGCTGTTCGACGACATTCCCGACCGCATGGACCCGACGGACCGGGAACGTTTCGGCTCCTTCGCCTCGGCCCAGTGCGACGTGACCAACGAGCTGTTCCGCTGGGTGCGGGACCAACAGCCGGCCGCGCGCTTTCTCTTCTGTCCCACGCCCTACTGCGGCCGCATGGCCGAACGCCAGCTCGGCGGCGAAGGTTACCTCGAAACCGTCGGCCGGGAACTGCTGCCCGAGATCGGCGTCTGCTGGACCGGTCCGGAAATCATCTCCCGCGAGATCACCGTGCCGCACGTCCGCGAACTACGGAACCGGCTCCGGCGGCCGCCGGTGATCTGGGACAATCTCCACGCAAACGACTACGACGGTCGCCGCATCTTTCTCGGTCCCTACGACGGCCGTCCTTCCGAGCTGCGCGGTGAAGTCGCCGGCCTGCTGACCAATCCGAATACCGAATACCCGGTGAACTATCCGGCCTTCCGCACCTTTGCGGAATTCGTCCGGCACGAGGGCGCCTGGAATCCCCGCGCGGCCTATGATCAGGCGCTGGCGGAGTGGCTGCCGCGCTTCGCAACCGTCGGCCTGCCGATCACCGCCGCCGATTTGAGCCTGTTTGGCGACGCCTGTTACCTGCCCTACGCCGACGGCCCGGCGGCCGCGGAACTCTTCAGCGCGCTCCAACGACTTCTCGCCACCGAGCCCGCGCGCTGGACCCCGGAACTCATCGCGGCCTTCCGCGAACCCGCCACGCGCCTGCGCGACTTCTGCGCCCGCACCGCCGAACTGCGCGACCGCGCCCTCTTCGCCGCCCTCAGCCGGCGCACCTGGGAACTGCGCGAGGAACTCGACCTGCTGCTCGGCTACGTGCGGATCAAGGAAGCCGATCCGCGCGCGCCGGCGACCTCGGACTTCCACCTTCCGGCCACCTACCGCGGCGGCTACGTGGCGCGCTTGCAGCAGTTGCTCAGGCAACGGGCGGATGGGGTGTTTGAGGCGGCAGGTAATCTTGCATGAACAGTTCCGCCAAATTGGGAAACGTTCCGCCTTCCCTCGTCGCCGCAATACGGAAGGCAACTGGTGCCCCTTGGATCGAATGCCGCAGATATCTGGAACGGCTGTCTGGCGGGGACATGGAGAAGGTTGTTCAAGCGGCTGAAGTAATCGGAGGGCGCGCACTGCAGACTCCGGTGCAGGATTTGTCGCTTATCGTTCAGGCGTCGCGAAATGCGGGGAGTAGTTATTTGCGCGATCCGATGGAGACTGACCCAGCAATTAGGCCACTCATTGAGCAGATCCAACTCGAGGCTGAACAACTCGCGTCGATCGAACTCGTGCGCCAAGAGCGTTTTTCACGGCTCGGCGAATGCCACTTGGTCTGGCGTATCATGCAACGCCTACTGATAGAACGGCATGGCATCCATTGGCGAACGCCAGCACAGATGAACCCATGGGCTTGTTTTGATTGATTCACCACATCCAGTAATGCGAATCGGTTCGCCCATTCCATCACGCATTGCGACCTCCTTCGCCAACCTGATTTCCCATGCCTGACTTCACCCTCCGCGACGCGCGATCTGGCGACGAGGCCGGCGCCTACCACGTCTGCCTGAAGACCGGCGACTTTGGCGCGGACGGCGAGCCGTTCTACCGCGACGATCCCGACGCCTTGGGCCGCATCTTCGTCGGGCCGTATCTGGCCTACGAGCCGGAGTTTGCGCTGATCCTAGAAGACGCCCAAGGCATTTGCGGCTACGCGCTGGGGGCGATTGATTCGCGGACCTTTTACGAGCGCTACGAACGCGAGTGGCGGCCGCGGCTTTGCGCGCAGTTTCCAATGCCGACGGGCGATCCTGCTGCCTGGACCCGTTCGCAGATGGTCCACAGCTGGTATCACCAACCCGATTATTTCTGTCCGGAACCCTACGCCGATTATCCGGCGCACCTGCACATCGACCTGCTGGAGCGTGCCCAAGGCCACGGTTTCGGCCGCCGGATGATGGAACAGGTGATGGAACGCCTGCACCAACGCGGCGTGCCCGGCGCGCACCTCGGCGTGGCGATGCGCAACCGCCGTGCGTTCGGCTTCTACGAACGGATCGGCTTCCGGGAACTCGCCCGCGTCGGCCCAGAGCCGGACGGCTGCGTTTATCTCGGCCGGAAACTCTGAACCCAGACGAAGGATGAATTTGGAAGGCAGGAAAGCAGGAAGACGGAAGAAAAGCCTGCGACACCCTCACTTTCTGTTTTTCCTGCTTTCCTGCCTTCCAAATTTCTCCTCCCTGACCCCGTGACCGCCCTTACCGACTTCCTGAACCGCCGCGTGGTGCCGCCGTTGAACGCAGTGAGCGACAACACCTACCTGTCCGCCATCCGCGCCGGCATGGTCGCGGTGTCGCCGCTCACCATTCTCGGCGGCCTGTTCATGGTGATCGCCTATCTGCCGGTGCCGGGTTGGGAGAACTTCATCAAGGCCTACCTGAACCTGCTGCAGTTTCCGGTCACGGCGACCTTCGGACTGCTCGCGGTCTTCGTGAGCTTCGCCGTCGCCTACGACCTCGGCACACGCCTGAAACAGGACGCCCTTTCCAGCGCCTCGATCTCCACGCTGTGTTTCCTGCTCCTTCAGTTGAAGGTCACCGACGGCCCGGAGCCGGAGCAGATCCTCGACATGCACGGACTTGGTTCGGCGGGCCTGTTCACGGCCATCCTCGTCGCGCTGGTCTGCGTGCCGGTGCAGCGGTTCTTCACCGAGCGCAACCTCGTCATCAAGCTGCCCGCGAGCGTCCCGCCGGTGGTCTATGAATCGTTCGCCTCGCTCGTCCCGATGGCCTTCCTGCTGGTGCTGTTCTGGCTGATCCGCTTCGTGCTGGGCGTGGACATTAACGGGCTGATCCAGACCGTGTTCAAGCCGCTCGTGTTCGCGCTGAACACGCTGCCGGGCATCCTCGTATACGCCTTCCTCGTCACGCTGCTCTGGTCCGTCGGCATCAACGGCGACAACGCGATGGACGCCATCGTCGCGCCGATCTTCCTGCAATACCTCGGCGACAACGTGGCCGCGGTCGCCGCCGGCAAACCGATGCCCTACGTCACCGCGCTGGGTTTCTTCACCTCCTTCGTCAACGTGGGCGGCACGGGCGCCACCATCGCGCTCGCGCTGGTCATGCTGAACTCGAAGGAACCCGGCTACCGCAAGGTCGCCCGGCTGTCGTTGCCCACACAGATTTTCCAAATCAACGAGCCCATCTTCTTCGGCTTCCCGATTGTCCTGAACCCGATTCTGATGGTGCCCTACATCCTCAATGCGCTGCTGCTCACCGCGGGCAGCTTCATCCTCATCCAGTGGGGCGTCATCCAGAAGCCGTTCGTGAACGTGCCGTGGACGACGCCGCCCATCATCGGCCACTACCTCGTCACCGGCGGCGACTGGAAGGCGGCCGTCTGGGGCGCGGTGTCCATCGTCATCGCGATGGCGGTTTACTGGCCGTTCGCCAAGGCCGCGGAACGGCAGCGGCTCAAGGCCCAGGAACAGGCGCCCTCGGATTCGGCGGCCACGTAGGCGCGAACGGTCAGCGGCTGCCCGCCGGCAGCAGCTCGAAGCTTGTCGTCACAAACCGCCCGCGCTTCACCTCGCCGGTCACACGCGCCCGGCGAATGACCTGGCACATCCCGTCCGCCGCGTGGGCGTCGCCATGGCCGTCGATGTGCGCGCCGTCCACGAAGTAGCTGCGGCCATTGATCCGCACGGCGAGGTCGCAATCCTTGCCCTTGAGCCCGAGCAGGCATTCACCGCAGGCGGCTTCCACCACCGTGGGTTCGTTGATCGTGACCGGTCGGCCCGTTGCGCAACCCACAAGCACGAGCCCGACGAACGCCAGCGTTGAGGCAAATCTCATGGCCCGATCACGCCCGAACACCAGTCGTTCGGCAATCGGGACTCGGACGACGAACCCGGCAGTCCGAGCCCGACCGCAAATGTGGGGCCGAGCCGGGCGCTTCAGTCTTGCCGCCCGGGCGCCGCTGCCTAGCCTAACGAAGGATCCGTTCCACGATCCGCCCGCCATGACTATCCCTTCCCGCTGGCCCCTTCCGCCGGTTGCACGCCGCACCGGTTCCGTTGTCCGCGCCGCGTTCACCCTGATCGAGCTGCTCGTCGTGATCGCCATCATCGCGATCCTGGCCGGCATGCTCCTGCCCGCGCTCGGCCGGGC
>JBEISV010000556.1:0-3006 GCA_040375265.1 Verrucomicrobiales bacterium | reverse complement strand
TGATCCAGCTCCGCTCGGCCAACGGAGTCCGCCCGGTGCCGGCGCTCCGACCGCCACCGTTCGGCGGCACCGTGACGAACGCGGCGGCCGGCGGCATCGGCGCGGGCGATCTCGCGCAGTTGGGTTATCCGAAGCCGGTTCCAACCTCGGGCGACCATTGGCAGGCCTTCACCCAGCAGGGCGCGCAGGGGTTCCAGTTCGCTGCCTACCTGGGCTGGTCCGAACACAAGGGCGAGTGGTTGGCGGCGTGGTCGGTGGCCTCGAGTTTCGAGGGAGCCGACCCGCTGCAACTGGCCCGGCAACGGGTGGAGGCCGCCTTGGGCAGCGGCTTCGACGCAATGGTCCAAACCCATGCCGACTGGTGGCGCCGCTATTGGAGCCAGTCCTCGGTTTCGCTGCCCAACCCGATTGTTGAGCGGCAGTGGTTCCTCGACCAATACAAGTTCGGCGCCGCCAGCCGCCGGGGGGTGCCGCCCATCACGTTGCAGGGGCCGTGGACCGCGGATGACGGCCAGCTTCCCCCGTGGAAGGGCGATTACCACCACGACTTGAACACTCAGTTGAGCTATTGGCCGTGCTACGGCGGCAACCACCTGGACGAAGGCCTGAGCTACCTCGACTGGCTGTTGGCCACCCGCTCCAACTGCGACGCGTGGACGAAACGGTTCTTCGACCTGCCTGGGCTCAATGTCCCGATGACCGCCGACTTGGACAACCGCCAGATCGGCGGCTGGCGTCAATACACGCATTCGGCCACCACCGCGGCCTGGCTGGCCCAGCACTTCTACTGGCACTGGAAGTTCAGCGCCGATCGCACGTTCCTCCGCGAACGCGCCTGGCCCTACCTGCGTGAGGCGAGCGTGTTCATCGAGGCGATCACGGCGCATAAGAACGCTGCGGGCCGCCGCACGCTGCCGCTGAGCTCGTCGCCCGAGATTCACGACAACCGCCCGCAGGCCTGGTTCAAGGAAGTTACCAACTACGACCTGGCGCTGATGCGGTGGCTGCTCGGGGCCACGGCGGAGTTGGCGGACGATCTGAAGCTCGCGGACGAGGCGAACCGTTGGCGCGGGGTGCTCGGCGAGTTGCCGGACTTCGCCTACGACAAGGACGGTCGGCTGCTGGTCGCGCCGGGCGAGCCGCTCCGGGAATCGCACCGGCACTTCTCGCACCTGATGGCGATTCACCCGTTGGGCCTGATCGATGGCGCGAGCAGTCCAGCCGCGCGCCGGACGGTTGACGCTTCATTGGCCGAATTGGACCGCCTCGGCAGCGACCAGTGGTGCGGCTACAGCTTTGCCTGGTTGGCCAGTCTGGCGGCGCGCGCGGGCGACGGCGCGAAGGCTGAGCGGGCGCTGGAGGTATTTTCGACCGCCTTCACCCTGCGAAACAGCTTCCACTGCAATGGCGACCAGTCCGGCCAGGGTCATTCGAAGTTCCGTTATCGGCCGTTCACGTTGGAAGGGAACTTCGCCGCCGCCGCCGGCGTGCAGGAGATGCTGCTGCAAAGCCACCGCGGGCGGATTGAGGTGTTTCCGGCGGTGCCCGCTTCGTGGCGCGACGTCGCCTTCACCACCTTGCGGGCACAAGGCGCGTTCCTTGTTTCCGCCGAACGCCGCGATGGCGTGGTCCGCCACGTGGAGATCCAATCAGAACGGGGCGGCGACTGCCGGCTGCTGTCTCCCTGGAGCGGCCGGGAGTTGAAACTAGTGCTGCGACCCGGCGAGACGCGGAGACTGACCGTTGATCCGCGGCCGCCTTTGTCCGGGCCAAGCGCCTCCGCCGCTGATCGGGCGCTCGCGGCGGAAATCTTGGCCGATCCGGACCTACCCCTGGTGCTCGACCAGGCTCGTGCGCTGCTCCGGACCGGCCTGACCGCCGGCAGCGGCTACGGCGAAGTCTGGATCCGGGACCTCAACACGTTCATCGAGCTGTCGCTGGACGTAAATCCCGCCGCCGACCTCCGCGGCGCGTTGCTCACCTTCTTCAAGTTCCAGCTACCGAACGGGGACATCCCCGACGGTTACATCCCCGAGGCCCGTGGTTCGGTGGGCTACAAATATCGGCGCTCGGCGCTCGCGCCCGGCCTGCTGGCCCACAAGAACACGGTTGAGACGGACCAGGAATCGTCGCTCGTCCTTGCCGTGGGCAAATTCGTCGCAGCGACCGGCGACCGGTCCTTTCTGGCGGAAGTGGTGGACGGCCAGCGGGTTTCGGCGCGGCTGGAAGAGGCCCTCGACTATGTCCTGACCGAGCGATTCGACCGCACCCACGGATTGGTCTGGGGCGCCACGACGGCGGACTGGGGCGATGTGCAACCTGAGCACGACTGGGGCGTGGAGCTTGATGCCAGCTCCCACCGCGCCTGCGACATCTACGACAACGCGCTCTTCGTCAGCGCCGTGGACACCCTGTTGCAACTGCTCGGGCCGGACTCTCCGCGGGCGGCCCGATGGCGCACCGTGCGCGGCGAACTCCAGGGGAACATCCGCAAACACCTCTGGGACGAACGTCGGCAGAAGTTCGTGCCGCACGTCTACCTGGCCGGTTCGCCGTTCCCGAAGGAATTCGACGAAGGGGCTGTCTACTACAGCGGCGGAACGACGGTCGCGATGGAAGCCGGCCTGCTGACGCCGAAGGAGATCGCCAGTTCCCTGGCGGCCATGCGGGCCAACTTCCGCGCCGCGGGCGCCGCCTCGATTGGACTCACCGTCTATCCGGCCTATCCGAAAGGCTGCTTCAAGAATGCGGGCATGGGTCCCTATTCCTACCAGAACGGCGGCGACTGGTGCTGGTTCGGCGGCCGCACGGTCCAGCAGTTATTCCGCCATGGTTTCGTCCGGGAAGCGTATGCCGAACTCAAGCCGATGCTGGCGCGGGTCCGGCTGCACGGCGATTTCCACGAATGGTGGACCCTCGACAACCAACCCCGGGGCTCGAAGCAATTCCGCGGCTCCGCCGGCGTGCTGGGCCGGTCCATTGTCCTGCTCCGCACCTGGGCGGTGG
>JBEISV010000555.1:0-3008 GCA_040375265.1 Verrucomicrobiales bacterium | reverse complement strand
GCTGACGCGGCCGAAGTTTCTGGCGATTGTTTCCTCGGCCACGCTCGCCATGGCGCTGTCCTGGAAGGCGAGCGGCCGGGTTGATGGTTTCGTGGTCGAAGGCGCCACCGCCGGTGGGCACAACGCCCCGCCGCGCGGCGCGATGACGCTGAGCGAACGCGGCGAACCGGTGTTCGGTCCGCGCGACGTGCCGGATCTCGCGAAGTTCCGGGCGCTGGGACAGCCCTTCTGGCTGGCAGGTTCCACCGCGACGCCGGCCGGACTTGCCGAAGCGCAGCGTGAGGGGGCCGTGGGCATCCAGGTCGGCACGGCGTTCGCCTTCTGCGACGAATCCGGCCTGGCGGCGGACCTCAAGGCGCGGGTGCTGGAGGCGGGGCAGGCGGGCACGCTGGATGTGTTCACCGATCCGTTGGCCTCACCGACGGGCTTCCCCTTCAAGGTGGTGCGCCTGCCCGGCACCGTCTCGGAACCGTACGTTTACTCCGCCCGCGAACGCGTTTGCGACCTGGGCTACCTCCGCACGCCGTTCCGGAAGCCGGACGGCGCTCTGGGCTACCGGTGCCCCGGCGAACCGGAGGAGATTTACCTCGCGAAAGGCGGCGACCTCGCCGCGACCGTCGGCCGCAAGTGCATCTGCAACGGCCTGCTCGCCACCATTGGTTTCGGGCAACGGCGTTCCGACGGTTACGCCGAGCCACCCATCGTGACCGCAGGGTTGGATGCCGCGCAATTGGGGCGGTTCCTGGCTCCGGGAAAGACCCATTACGCCGCGGCGGACGTGCTCCGGCATTTGTTGTTGGCCGAACCAGTCGGGGAAGCCGCCGCGTCGGCGTCGACGGTGCCGGCGTGAGTGGCGCCGCGAATCTTTGCCGAGCCGACGGTTGACCGCGGTGGGTTCACAGACTCCCTTCGGCGCGATGAAGCTGCCGATTTACCAAGTCCTGCACGTCGCCTCGATGGTGCTGCTCACCGCCGTCGTGTTCCAGGGATTCGCCAATCCCGATCCCAAGTTCCGTCGGCGCACGCTGGCGCTGGCGGGAATCCTCGCGCTGACCATGCTGGTGGGCGGGTTCGGCCTCCTGGCGGTGATGAAGGTCGGCTTTCCGTGGTGGATCATCGTGAAGGTGGTCTGCTGGTTCGGCCTAGCGTCGGTCAGCGGCATCGGCTTCCGGCAGCCGAGCCTCATTCCGAAGCTGACCTTCGTCACGGCGGCGCTGGTGCTCATTGCCATCGGGACCGTCTACTTCCGCGCGACCATCGCGGGTCCGCTGGAGTAACGGTGGGCGACCATAATGTGCTGCCGGCATCTTGCCGGCAGTCCCTGGGCGGCTCGCACATCGTAGCGTTGGATTTGCTCGCGCCGGTGGGTTTCCGCCTCCGGGCGAAGGGATTTCACGCCCACGGTTCGCGGCCAGCCGCGTCCTCTGCCGGCAGGATGCCGGCAGCACCTTGGGCCCGCGGCGAATTCATCGCGCCAGTTGAAATGCCGGCGCGGGGCCACCAAGCTCCGCGCATGCGATTTCGATTCGGTTGTCTGGCGGTATTGACCGCGGCGGTGCTTGGGGCGGGTTGCGAAAAGCCGGCGACGCCCTCGGCGGTTGCCACGCTGCCCACGTCCGCGGCCGCGCCGGCCACGAACCCGGTGACGGTGGCCAGCACCGTGATTCGTCGGGAAGCGGCGCCGCCGTATTCCTCGCGGGCGTTGACCAACCTCCAGACCCTCAAGCTCTGGATCGGGCCGCACGAGGTGACCGCGCAGTTGGCGATGAGCCCCGTCGAGATGGCCACCGGCATGATGCACCGGCTGAGCGTCGGGCCGGAGGAGGCGATGCTCTTCCCGCTGCCCCGCCCGATGCAGGCGTCGTTCTATAATCGCAACGTCCTGTTCGACCTCGGGGTCGCCTACGTCGATCCGGACGGAGTCATCCAGGAAATCATCACGCTGAAGAAGGAAGACGAGACGCCGCGGCCGTCGAAGGCGCCGAACATCCAGTTTGTGCTGGAGGTCGCGCCGGATTGGTTCCAGCGGAAGGGCGTCGGCGTGGGCACGGAAATCCGCACGCCGCAGGGTGCGTTGAAGCAGGCGTTCACCTTTCACTGACCTCCGCCGATGCGAATCGCGCTTGCACAGCTGAACACGACCGTCGGCGACCTCGCGGGCAACGAGGCGAAGATCCTCGCCGCCTACCGCCGCGGCGCCGAGGCGGCGGCCGAACTGGTCATCGTGCCGGAACTGGCGCTCACCGGCTACCCGCCGCGCGACCTGCTCACCAAGCGCGCCTTCGTCGAGGCCAACCTCGCGGCGCTGCACCGGTTGGCGGCGGCGACGGGCGAAGTCGGTTTGGTAGTCGGCTTCGTCGGGGAGAATCCACGCCGGCCGGGCCGGGCGCTGACCAATGCCGCCGCCCTGTTGGCCAACGGCCAGGTGGTGGCGGTCCGGGCCAAGTCGCTGCTGCCCACTTACGACGTCTTCGACGAGGACCGCTATTTCGAGCCCGCAACGGAGAATACGCCGGTCGAGTTCCGCGGGCGGAAGCTGGGGATCACGATCTGCGAGGATGTCTGGAACGACGAGGACTTCTGGCCCGAACGCCGTTACCGGCCCAATCCGGCGGTGGACTTGGCCGACGCGGGCGCGGACATCCTCCTGAATCTCTCCGCGTCGCCCTGGCATGTCGGCAAGGACCGGACGCGCCACGCCATGCTCGCGAGCCTCGCGCTGAAGACGCGCCGGCCGGTCGTCTATTGCAACTTGGTAGGCGGCAACGACGAGCTCGTCTTCGACGGGCAAAGCCTGGTGTTCAATGCCGCGGGCGGGCTCGTGGCGCAGGCCGAGGCCTTCCGCGAAGACTTCCGGGTCATCGAGACCGACGTTTCGGGCGGGGCGACGTTTCGCACGCTGGAAGTCGAGCAGGCCATCCACGACGCACTGGTTTTGGGCACACGGGATTACCTCCACAAGTGCGGCTTCAAGTCGGCGGTGCTCGGCCTGAGCGGCGGCATCGACT
>JBEISV010000189.1:0-8328 GCA_040375265.1 Verrucomicrobiales bacterium | reverse complement strand
GGGGTTCCCGCTTTTCCCCGCCGGTCCGGCCGGCTGCGAAGTGCTCAACTGCTTTGCCTACACCTGCGCCTTCAGCGTCTGCGCGGCCCTGGGCGGCACGCGGGCGACCAGCCTCGACCTGTCGCGCAAATACCTCGACTGGGGGCGGCGCAACTTCGTCCTGAACGGCGTCGATCCGGCCGCGCACGACTTCATCTTCGGCGACGTGTTCGACTGGCTGCGCCGCCTGGCCAAGAAGGGACGCCAATTCGACGCCGTGCTGCTGGATCCGCCCACGTTCTCGCGTTCGAAGGAGCGCGGCGATTTCCGGGCCGAGGCGGATTACGGAGCGCTGGTCACGACGACGTTGCCGCTATTGCGCCCGGGTGGAGTTCTCTTCGCCTCGACGAATGCCGCCCGGCTGGAGCCGGAACAATTCCTCGGGCAGGTGCGGCAAGCCGTCGCGGCCGTGGGACGTCGGATCGTGCAGGAGCATTACGTGCCGCAGCCCCCGGACTTCCCGGTGAGCCGCGATGAACCCGCATACCTCAAGACGGTCTGGCTACGGGTGAGTTGAAACTCGTGTCGGTGACTCGCCCTCGGGCAGGGGATTGCCGTAGGCTGGAAATAACGATGCAACGTGCAAACAAAGCCGTCTTCCTCGACCGCGACGGCACCATCAACGTGGACCGCCATTATCTGTCCCGGCCGGAGCAGTTTGAGCTGATCCCCGGGGTCGGTCCGGCGTTGCGGCGGCTGCTCGATGCCGGGTTTCGCCTGTTCATCGTGACCAACCAGTCGGGCATCGGTCGCGGGTATTACACCGAAGCCGACATGCATGCGGTGAACACGCGGATGCTGGAACTGCTGACTCCGTTCGGCGTGAGCTTCGACAAGATCTGCTTCTCCCCCGAGGCGCCGGAACAGCCGAGCCAGAACCGGAAACCTTCGCCGCAGTCGCTGTTTGCGGCCCGGGACGAATTCGGTGTGGACCTCGCGCAGAGTTACATGGTCGGCGACAAGTTCATCGACGTGGAAACTGGTTGGAATGCCGGCTGTGCGAGCAGCTTGCTGGTGCGCACCGGCTACGGCGCCAGCACGGAACGCACCGAAGGCCCGCGCCTGGCCCGGGCCGTGATCGTGGACGACCTGCCGGCGGCGGCGGAGTGGATACTGGCCGACGCCAAATTGGCCTGACCCGATTCAGGGCTGGGCCGAACCAAACGGCGCCTTGGAGCTCAGGTAGAACACCAGCGTGTGGTTGTGTTCCCAGATGCGGCCGCCGCGGCGTTGCAGGGTTTGTTCGAGGAAGCCGGCCTCCAGCTTGAAGGCGGAGCCCACCTTGCGGCCGAAGCCGAGGAACGCGCGGTTCTGGTCGAACGTGTTGCCGACGACGTTTTCGCCGAAATTCAGGAAGACCTCGTTCCAGGCGACGCCGTAGTTCCGGCCGGATTCGCCGAACGGCACGGTGGTCCGCAGTTGGTAGCGGATCCGGTTTTCGTAGCGATAGCGGGCCACCCCGAAACCGCCGCCGGGCTGGGGGGCGAGTTCACCGATGTTCCGCTGTTCGAGCCGGAACCGGTTGACCCAATCCAAGCCCAACCAAGGCACGGTGACCGTGACCTGTTCCCACACGCGGTGCTCGGGAAAGTTGTCCGCGGCGGGGAAGTCGCCGTAGGAGTAGGTCTCCACGTAGCAGTAGCCGCCGCTGAAGGCCACGTGGTCATTGAGTGTGTAGTTGACGCCCGGCCGGATGAGCAATTGCTGCCAACCGCGGCCGTAGTCGGCGAGTCGCACCTGCGTTTCCAGATGCACGCCCCAAGGGCCGCCGGCGACCGGGTGGTCGCCCATGTAGCCCAGCCAGAGGTGGCCGTTGTGATCCTGCCGGTCGGCGCCCGCGCAAGTGGGCGGGCAGACGACGGCGGCACCGAGGGCGAGGGCGATCCATTGGGCCGAAGATGACAAACAGCGCATAACGGTTGGGTAGTCCGACCATGGTATCGGCACTGAGCGGGTCGCGCTTGAACTGGAGCCCGGCGGATTCCGCCGCTTGCCGCCTAGTCCGCGCCGGGCTTCCGCTGTTCCCGCGCTTCGAGAAAACGCTTCAACTCGCTCGCCATCGTGCCGCCGAAGCCGGGCACTAGCTCGATCTCCTCGATGCGGGCGAGGCGCAGGCGCTGCAAGGAGCCGAAGCGCTTCAGCAGGGCTTGTTTCCGGGTGTCGCCGATGCCCGGAAATTCATCCAGGACACTCTCGCTGATCTTCTTGAGGCGGAGCTGGGCGTTGTAGGTGTTGGCGAAACGGTGCGATTCGTCGCGCACTCGCTGGAGCAGCTTCACCGCCTGATGATCGAGCCCGAGGATCAGCGGGTCCCGCTCACCGGGGCGGTGGATTTCCTCGTTCTCCTTGGCCAGGCCGATGATGGGAATGTGGCTGAGCCCCAGCTTGGCCAATTCCTCGCAGGCCGCGTTGAGCTGGCCCTTGCCGCCGTCGATCAGGATCAGGTCGGGCAGGTTGGGCTTGGCCGAGGGTTTGGGGACCCACGAGGCTTCGGCCAAGTCGGAATCTGGTGCCTGGAATTCGGAAGTTACCCGCGCCGCGGCCGCGTCGGTGCCCACGCGGACTTCGCCGCCCCGCATCACCCGGCTCACATCGTCTACGGCGCGCTGGAGGTCCGGCGGACTCGCCTCGCCGCCGTCGTCGCCGCCGCCTGTTTCCGGCCGGCCGCTGCGCACTTCCTTCAGGAGGCGTGAATAGCGGCGTCGGATCGTCTCGGCCATGCAGGCGAAGTCGTTCTGCTCGGTGACGGTCTTCATCCGGAAGCGCCGGTAGTTCGCCCGGTCGGGGCGCGCGTGCCAGAAGCTCACCATCGAGGCCACCATGAAGGTGCCGCTGATGTTGGAGATGTCGAAGCCCTCGATGCGCGCCGGCGGGGCGGGCAAGTTGAGAATCCGGGCCAATTCGCGGAGGTCGGACTCGGGGTTGATCGCGACGGGCAACTTGTAGGGGACGCGCTCGAACTTCTCCGTCTTCTGCACGGTGCGCTTCATGTCCTCCAGCGCGTCGCGCAACTGGGCGGCACGCTCGAACTCCAGCGCGGCGGCGGCCTTCTTCATCTCCGCTTCGAGCTCGCAGCGCAGCTAGTCGGTCTGGCCTTGGAGGAATTCGATGCCGGCCTTCACCTGCTCGAGATACTGCTCGCGGGTGACGTTGCCGATGCAGGGCGCGGTGCAGTGCTTTAGGTTGCCGTAGAGGCAGTGCTTGTAGTCGCTCTCGTTGGGCGTGAGCGGCCGGCAACCGCGCAGGTGGAATTTCCGCCGCATGAGCGTCACCGCCCGGCGCACCGAACCGCTGTGGGCGAACGGACCGAAATAGACGCAGCCGTCATCCTTGCGCAGGCGCGTGAGCGTGAAGCGAGGGATCGTGTCGTTGAGGTTGACCTTGATCAGCAGGAACAGCATGTCCTATCGGAAGTCGATTTTGAAGCGCGGGTGGAACTCCTTGATGAGTTTGCCCTCGAGCAGGAGCGACTCGGGCTCGGACTTCACGACGTGCCAGTCGAAGTCGTGGATGGCGTCCACGAGGGCGTTGAACTTGAGGTCCCAGCCCAGCCGGCGCGACGGATGAAAATACTGCGACACGCGCTTGCGGAGATCGCGCGCCTTGCCCACATAGATCACCGAGCCGAAGCGATCCTTGTGCAGGTAAACCCCCGGCCGGTGCGGCACCTGCGACAGCTTGTTGCGAATGTGATCAGTGACGGGCATGGCCGATTAATTGCGAAGGTAGGCCCAGCGACCGATGCGTTCGATTCCGCCGCCAAATCCATGCTCCGGATACGTTTCGCTGGGCACGTAGAACAGGGTGCCAAAACTTAGCATTATCCCCGGCGGGCGGACCCGGATGGCCCAGCGGTCACCAAAGACCCGATTGGTGCTGTCGGCCTTGCGATAGTGAAATTCCGGCGAACTGCCGAGGCCAGTGGTGGGCAGGGCTGCAAGATCGGTCGGGACCAGCTCTTCGAGGCGTTCCGGTGCAGTGCCACGCCGCCTCTCGTGTGCATGAATGGCTGCTACCAAGGGCTCGGCTCGGGCGATGACCCGGAGCCAGCCTTGGCGGGCGACTGGTCGCATCAATTTGATTCCCCCCACGGTGCCGAAGACGAAGGCGGCGCAAACCGCGGCCAAGGTGAGCCCGTGCCGGCGGAAGCGTGGCCAGAACAGCAAAGCCAATCCGCCCATGAACCCCGGAAGACAGAGAACCAGCGCCAGGATCGCAGGAAAGACGATCAGGTTGAGCAGCGTTTCGCCCGCAGCCAGACCGGACCAGGCCAGGGCCGTTGAAATTGGCAGAGCCAGCAGGGGGCCGAGGAACGCAGCCAGGGCCTTGAAAAGGACCGGACGGAAAGAGAATCCCGGCACGGTCATGGCCGAGCCGGGGGGTGAGTTGCCGTCTCTCCCCGGGCGGCGCTCGTGCTTGACTCAGGGCTGGTGGACTTTGGGAGGTCGCTCCCTGCGGTCAGCGGCTCTCGCAGCCGGAAGAAAAGTGCCGGGAGTTGCTCGGCCGGCCGATACTGGAGCTGGTCGCGGACATTCTTGAATTCCAGGGGTGGCACCGTCTGCCACTCGGGCATCGCGCCGAGTTCAAGTGCGGCTTCGAGAGCCCAACCGGAAAAGGTGGTCGGCCAGCTGACCGCGGGCCCGTCTGGCGTCTCGATCATCCGAAGCCGATCGTCGGCGGGCGGCAGGGTCGAGAGGTCGCGCAGGTAGGCTTTCCCGCCGGGGCTGTAGGCGCGCAAGGCGGTGAGGTTGGGGCGCTCGGCCCCCCGTTGCACGAGGCGTAATCGGTGCGGGCCGTCAGGCAGTCCCTGGACGAGCCGGAGCCGGGGGCGGAGATCGTCCAGGGGAACCAAGCCCGCGGGCAGGGGATCCATGAAACGGCGCTCGACCCGCCAGGTCGCCTGAAAGCCGGGCGGCAACGGTTTCCTGCCCGAGTAGTGAACCGACAGCGGAATCCAGTGGTCGCCCGGTTCAATGGTTACCCGGCCCGAATTGGACACGAAGCGCGCGGTGTTGGTGCCTTCGCCATCGGGTCCGGTCAGGGATCCGTGAACCCGGAAGGCGAAGTTCATGCCGCCGTCGGTCACGTTGAACGGGGTGAACGTCCATGTTTCCTCCAGCAGCGAGCGACCGCGGCCGACTTGGGACAGGGTGGGCCACTCCGAGAAATGGGTCGGTGAGACGCGGCTGAAACCGTAAAGGGACTGATGGGCCGGCGCACGTTGGCCATCGATCCAGACATCCACCTCGCCGTTCAGCGGGGCCGGCAGGTCGGCCATCAGGGTGCTGCCCGTGAAATCGCACTGAAGCATGCCATCCCGCCACTGGATGTCGCGGCCGAGCACCGCGGAACGGACCCTGTCGTTGTCATCTGGGTCCACAGTGGGCGGCGCCGGCTGGAGATAGGCGAGGACGAATTCCGCCATCAGGCGGTAGCCGTCGGCGTTGGGGTGGACGCCATCCGTTTGCAACGACAAGGGGGTCACGCCGGTGGCCCGGCAGTAGTCCTTCCACGCATCGCGGATCCGGGCCAGGCACGCACCGTGCCGGTCCGCGTGCCGCGGCAGCAGGACATAGTTGCGGTAGGCATAGGGGTCGTCCGTCAGGATTTTGCCGGGATCGGTCTGTTCCTCCAGCGCTTCGTTCAGGTGGGGATGGTCGGTTTGCAGGAGGACTTCGCTCACGGTCTGGGCGCGCAACTGGGCCAACAGGGTGTCCGTGCCGAGGTCGTTGCCGTAGGCGTGGAAGATGACCAGGTCGGGCTGGATGGGAACCAGGTCCGCCCCCACGGTCCGGGTCAGGGCCCAGTCCTGGAATCCGGAGATGGCGCGGTTTTCGATGCGCAGGTTGGCATGCGGGTAAAGCCGGCGGAGTTCGGCGGCGACCTCCAGCCACCACGGGCCTTGGGTTATTGATTGACCGTAGAAGACGATGTGGACTGGGTTGCGGTGATCCGGCGTGCTCGAGTTCAGCAATGACCGGACCCGGGCCAAACGGGCCAGCTCCTGCTCGGTGGGGATCAACGGAGCGTGCGGCAAGATGGCCGCCGCGACGTGGGCGAGGCCGGCCAACCCGAGGGCGGCTGCCAGGAGCAAACGACCGAGCCGCGGGAAGGCACCGCGCGGGAACTCACGCTTGGAACTGGATGTCATGCAGGCGGCGATACGCTCCGTTGCGGGCGAGCAATTCCTCGTGGCGCCCGGTTTCCACGATGCGGCCACCGTTCATCACGACGATGAGGTCCGCCTTCTGGATGGTCGAAAGCCGGTGGGCGATGCACAGCGTCGTCCGCCCCCGCATGAGCCCTTCGAGCGCCGTCTGGACCAGTCGTTCGGACTCTGAGTCGAGGGCGCTGGTGGCTTCGTCGAGGATCAGGATCGGGGCGTCGCGCAGCACGGCGCGGGCGATGGCGAGCCGCTGGCGTTCCCCGCCGGAAAGCGAAACGCCGCGCTCGCCGATCACCTCGTCGTAGCCCCCTGGCTTGGCCCGGATGAACCCGTCGGCAAAGGCATGGCGGGCCGCCGCCTCGATCTCAGCGTCCGTCGCGTTGAGCCGGCCGTAGCGGAGGTTGTTCCGGATGGTGTCGTTGAACAGGATGGTCTCCTGCGTCACCACCGCGACCTGGGCGCGCAGGTCCGAGGAATGCACCGCGCGCAGGTCGTGGCCGGCGACCCGGACGGCGCCGGTGGCCGGATCGTAGAAACGCAGCAGGAGACTCGTGACCGTGGTCTTGCCCGAGCCACTGGCCCCGACCAGCGCGACGAGTTGGCCGGGCTGGATCGTGAGGTTGAAATCGCTCAGGGCGGGCCGGTCTGCGTAGCTGAAGTTCACGTCGCGGAACTCGATCGCCGCGCCCTTGGCATTCAGGGGCACGGGATGTTCCGGTTCCGGATGGTCCGGCCGCTCGTCGAGCAACGTGAACAGCCGGTCGCCCGCGGCGCGGCCCTGTTCGAGAAAACTCCAGAACCGGCTCAGGCCCTTAATCGGCTGGTAGAGGGAAAAGAGCGCGGTAAGGAACGCAGTGAAATCCCCGGCGGTGGGCTTCTGGTCGGTGATCCGCGCGACGTAGTAGAGCAACAGGCAGACGCCGCACGCGCCGAAGGTCTCGATGAGCGGCCCGGGCAGTTCGGCCGCGCGGAACAGGCGCATCAGTTGGCTCGCGATCCGGCGGGACGTGCCCTCGAACCGCGCGGCCAATGGGTCCTCCAGGTTGAACGCCTTCACCACCCGAATGCCGGTGAAGCTCTCCTGCATCTGCGACGTGAGTTCCGCGGTCGCGGCCTGGGCGGCCTTCCACGAACGGCGGACCTTGCGCCCGAAGACGAGGATCGGGATCACGACGAACGGTAGCACGACCAACGAGAGCAGGGTCAGCTTGGGCTGGAGGAAAATCAGGTAGCCCACGATGCCGATCACCGCGGCCGGCTCCCGGCTGAGCGTGGCCATGGACCAGATGATGGCGTTGACGATGGCGGCGGTGTCCAGCGTGAGCCGGGAAACTAGGTCGCCGGACGAGGTGCGGCGGAAGTAGTCCAGCGAGAGCCGTTGCAGGTGGGAGAACAGCTTCACCCGCAGGTCATTCACCACGTAGGTTGCGACCCAGTGGAGGTAATATTGGTTCAGGAACAGGCCGATGCCCCGGAACAACATCGCCACCGGCAGCAGGGCGATGATCCAGAGTAACTTCGGGGACCGCGGGTCCACCTTCACCGCGTTCAGCGCTTGGGTGAGCGGTTGGAGGACGAACTCCGGCAGTTGTTTCAGTTTCTCCAGCGTCGCCGCCACACCGCCGGCGCTCGGGAAGATGGCGTCGATGACCAGGTTCACCGCCAGCAGCAGCAGGCCGCTGCCCAGCGCGTAGGCCAGGCCGGCGACCACACCCAGCCACAACCGGCGCTGGTGCGGGCGGATCAGGGCCCAAAGCTGTCGGAGAAAATGTGCCATGCGTCGATGGCCGGCACCTTGCCTGCCGACCCGCCGGCGGGGCGAGCCAGAACGACGAGCGGACGGCAAGGCCGGACGTCAGGAACCAGGGGCCGCGGCGACCAGATACATGTTGTCGGAGAAGGGAAACCGGTCCGCCCAGTTCATCCGAGCGACCTTGAGGCCGGCCGCCTCGACCAAGCGGCGCAGGGCCGCCGGGGTGAAGTAGTTGACGTGGTCAGGAAACCGGAAGCCGCACCACTTGGAGCCGCGGAAATGGCGGTTCCAGCAGGCGTAGTTGGGCACCTTGATCAGGGCGCGCCCGCCGGGCACGAGGCGGTCCCTTAACGCCGCGAGCACTTCGTCC
>JBEISV010000273.1:0-6377 GCA_040375265.1 Verrucomicrobiales bacterium | reverse complement strand
GGTGCTGCTGGCGCTCTCGCCCCACTACGCGTTCGCCTTCGTCACGGACAATCCGACCGCGGCGTTCCTGGCGCTCGGCGCCGTCGTGCTCGCGGTGACCGGGACCGAGGCACTCTACGCCGACATGGGGCACTTCGGGCGGATTCCCATTCGGCGGGCGTGGTTCGCCGTGGTCCTGCCCGCCCTGCTGCTCAACTACTTCGGCCAAGGCGCCCTGCTGATCGAAAACCCGGCCGCCGCGGCGAATCCCTTCTTCAAGCTATGCCCGCGCTGGTTCCTGCTGCCGCTCGTCGGATTGGCGACCTGCGCCGCCGTCATCGCTTCGCAGGCGCTGATCAGCGGCGCCTATTCGCTCACGATGCAGGCGGTCCAACTCGGCTACCTGCCCCGCCTGGCCATTGAGCACACGAGCGAACGGGAACGCGGCCAGATCTACATCCCGCAGATCAATTGGGCCCTGATGGTCGCCTGCGTCGCCTTGGTGTTGGGCTTCAAGAGTTCGTCCAATCTGGCCGCCGCCTACGGCATCGCGGTCACCCTCACCATGCTGATCACCACGCTACTGTTCCATTTTGCGGCCCGGCGGCTGTGGGGCTGGGCCCGGTGGCAATCCCTGTCGGTGTGCGGCATCGCCTTCGTCATCGAACTGGCCTTCTTCGGCGCCAACGCCCTCAAGATCGCCCACGGCGGCTGGTTCCCGCTCGTGGTCGGCGCCGTCCTATTCACGCTCATGACCACGTGGCGCAAGGGCCGCACCCTGCTCTGGGAGCGCATGCGCCTGTCCGCGCTGCCCGTGGACCAATTCCTCACCAGCATCGGCCGCCGGGAAATTCCCCGCGTGAAGGGCACCGGCATCTACCTCGCCGGCAACCCCGACGGCGTGCCCATCGCGCTGCTCCACAACCTCAAGCACAACAAGGTGCTCCACGAACGGATCCTGTTCATGACCATCTCGGTCGAGGAATCCCCGCGCGTGGACGACGACACCCGGATGTCCGTGGAGGAACTCGGCGAAGGCTTCTGGCGGGTGCGCGCCCGCTACGGCTTCATGGAGGAGCCGGACATTCCCGACGTGCTCCGCCGCTGCGGCGAACTCGGCCTGAAGTGCCGCGAGCACGAGACCTCGTTCTTCGTGAGCCGGGAAACGATCATCCCCTCGAAGAAAAGCGGCATGGCCATCTGGCGCGAACGCCTGTTCGCCCTCATGTCGCGCAACGCCCACTCCGCCACCGCCTTCTTCCGCCTGCCGCCCAACCGCGTCGTGGAACTCGGCATGCAGGTGGAGATTTGAGCATGAGCCGTGTGGAGTTTACTGCCACGGGATGCGGCTCTGAAGCTGGGATGGCCGGTGCTTCCTGCTCCGCGGAATCAGCAGATGCCCATTACATTGTCTTTGGCCACCAAATGGATGGGCAGCATCCGGAAAACAGTGGGGTCTACTTTGAGTTCGATGACCAAGGTCGCGGCAGAGTGATTTGTGTCGCTGGAGTTTCAGTTACTGACGGAGCGGTTGAATTCGACCTGAAGAATGGTCATTCAATCGTCGTTCATCGCGGAGCCGTCGGTTCAAGTTGGGCTCAATTCCTCAGAAGCGTTCGCAAAACATTTCCACCCGGGCTGGTTCGGTTGGCGGAGAAGCAGGCGGCATGATACTTTCGCCCTCAAATTCCCAATTTGGAATTTGAAATCTCCGACCGTGTCCCCCCATATCGCCGCCGTTCCTTGAAGCGCCGGCTTCGCGAGAAGTTGGCAATGTTTCAAACACTGTCGGAGGTGCGGGAACCCCGTGAGAATCGGGGACGGTTGCGCCACGGTATCGGGTTACAAATTCCCTGGTCGGTCAAGACAGCCACTGGTCGCAAGACTGGGAAGGCGGGAGCTAGGTTTAAGCCCGGAGTCCGGACATCGCGCCGGCAGTGCTCGTCAGGAAGTCGGAAACGGCCAGTTGGCCGGGCGCCGGCTTCTGCTTCGCCGCCAAGCGAAGGATGAGGCCAGCCGGTGCGCCTGTCTGCGCGCCGGACATGTGGATGCCACACGCCTTCATTCTCGGTTTTGCGGGGAGGAAGGCGTTTTGTTTTCGGTCGCCCCCCAAGGCGTCCGAGCCCGAACGCTGTTTTCCGTCCCCGCGACTGGTCTCCTGGACACCCAACCGCCGGGCGCGTGGAATGCCCCCGGCTGCGGTCATCCCCGATCAGTCATGCAACCGTCCCCGCTGCGTTCACTCGCCTGGAGCCTCGCGCCCCTCGCGGTCGTCCTCGCCGCCCAAGCCCAGTTCGCCACCGAAGTCATCAGCTACACTCCGGGCACCGGCATCGCCACGGAGTTTGGCTCCGGCCTGCCCTACAACCAGACTAGCGCCGTGCTGGGCGAACCCAGCCGCATCACCCCCGGCCAGTTTGGCGGGCCGGTGGATCCGTTTGCCCCGGCCTACACCCGCAACCAGCTGCTCTCGGTCGGCACCGGCGGTTCGCTCACGGTGAAATTCGCCACGCCGGTGTCCAACGATCCGGGCAATCCCTTCGGCCTCGATTTCCAGGCCTTTGGCGGCGCCGGCTTTGTCGTTACCAACGACTTCGATGCGGACTTCAACTACATCGGCACGCCCGCCACCGACGGCTCGCTGTTCAGTGCCCAGGACGGCACGACCCGCGTCGCCGTGAGCGCCGACGGCGTGACTTTCTTCACGCTCGACCCTGCGTTGGCGCGCCCGGTGGACGGCCTGTTCCCCACCGACGGTCAGGGCAACTTCGGCGTGCCGCTCAACCCCGCCTACATCGGGCTCACATTTGCCGCCAAAACCCTGGCCGAAATCCGCTCCCTCTATGCCGGCAGCGGCGGCGGCATGGGTTATGACCTCGCCTGGGCGCGGAATGGGAATGGCGAAGCGGTGTTCCTGCCGTCCATCAGCTACGTGCGGATCGACGTGCTCTCCGGCAAGGCGGAGATCGACGGCTTCAGCGCCGTCGCCACCGTGCCGGAACCGGGCAAGCTCGCCTTGGTCGCCGTGGGCGCGGCGATGTTCCTTGGCCGCCAACATCTCGGCGCCCACTCGGCCCGTCGCTGAACCAGGCCGGCTCACCGTGACGCCATGAATCCTACACCAGCGCCAACTCCACCGGCTCCCACCGGCGGTGCCGGCCCCTGCCCTGCCGACCGGTGCCCGCTCTGCGGCACGCCCAACGAATGTCAGCGCTGCACCAGCGCGGCCTACAAGGGGCCGTGCTGGTGCGAGCCGCTGACCATTCCCGACGAGTTGCTCGCCCAAGTTCCGGAGGCTTCGCGCAACCTCGCGTGCATCTGCCGCAACTGCGTGGTAGCCGCCCTGCGCCGACGCCGTCCGCCGAAACCCGGCCCCGGCGACACCTACCTCGACTCGGCCACCGGCTACCTCGTGTTCACCGCGGCCTACCACCGGCGCCGCGGCTACTGCTGCGACTCCGGCTGCCGCCATTGCCCGTGGAAGAATGCGGAGTGTGCAACGCGGAATGCTGAGCCGGAAGGTTTCGCCGCACGGTCCTCGACCGAGGTATGTGTGGAGTCCACCGGCTCCAGCGGGCTTCCCCCTCTCCCCGGGGGAGATGGCCGGGGTGAGGGCGGGCCGGCCTGCCCGCCCCGATTGGTCGGCAAACTGATCAGTCACCTTATCGTCCTCGTCGGCTTGCTCGCCCTGGTCCACTCGGTGGCCGCGCAGACCGTGACGGAAAACTTCGCCACCGACCCCACGTCGCGAGGCTGGCAAGCCCACGGCAACACCAACCTCTTTCGTTGGGACTCGGTCGGGCAGCGGCTTGAGGTCACGTGGGACACGGCCAATCCCCACAGCTTCTTCGCCTTGCCCCTGGCCACGCGGCTGACCACGGCGGACGACTTCGCGGTCGAATTCGACCTGCGGTTGGAGGAAATCCAAGGCGGCGTGCGCGCCAACCGGCCCGGAGCCATGCCGCTTTCGGTCGGCTTCCTCAATCTGTCCCGCGCACTGACCAACAACTACCTCCGCGGCGCCGGCCGCGCCCGCGACACGTTGGAATTTACCTGGTTCCCCACTGGCGAATTGCCCGGCTTCGGTTTGGTGGATCCCACGGTGTCGGCCATCACGTGGGACTCCGCCGGCAAGGTTGCCGCGAGCTTCACCTTCCCCGTGGAGCCGACCCCCAACACCACGTTCCGGGTGCGGCTCGCGTATCAGGCCGCGACCCGCACGGTCACGACCGCGCTCACCGCCGACGGCGTGGCCATACCCTTGAACCCGCTGAAATTGCCCGAAACCTTCGGCAGCTTCGACCTCGACGCCCTCGCGGTGATGGTCTGGAACGAAGCAACCTCCCTGAGCGATTCCCTGTTGGCCCGGGCGGCCTTGGACAACGTCGTCCTCGAACTGCCGCCGGCGCCGATCGGCCGCATCCGCCTGCTCGGCAGCGACCAGGTCGAATGCGCGTCGTTGAAGGGCTGGAACTATCACCTCGAGGCGAGCGGCAATCTCTCGCAGTGGTCGCTCGTCCGGACCGAGGCGGGCACGGGCGGAACCTTGGTGCTTGCCGACCTCCGGGAAGGCCTGTTCCGCGAACAATTCTACCGCGTGCGAGCCGAGCGCGAATGAAGACAAGCCGTCGCCAACCAGTTCGCTCCGGTCACCGGCCAGGTCCGGCCGGGTTCACCTTGGTGGAACTGCTCGTCGTGATCGCGCTGATCGCGGTGCTCGCTGGCCTCCTACTGCCGGCCCTCGGCCGGGCGCGGGCGGCGGCCCACGGTTCCCGGTGCCTGTCCAACCTGCGCCAGCTCGGCTTCGCCACGCAGCTTTACTGGGACGACCACGGCCGGGCCTTCAGCGAACGCTCCGTCCGCACCAACGGCGGGTGGCGCTACTGGTTCGGCTGGCTCGCCGACGGCCGCGAGGGCCAGCGCGAATTCGACCTGCGGCAGGGCGCGCTCTGGCCCTATCTCCAAGGCAAGGGCGTCGAGACCTGTCCGGCCTTGGATCGCTGCTCCGCCCGTTTCAAGGCCAAGGCTACCGGGGCCGCCCACGGCTACGCCTACAACCTCCTGCTCGGGCCGCGCGGCCAAAGCCCGCTGGCGGCGGGGCAATTCCGCCGCCCGGCCGAACTCGCCGTTTTCACCGACGGCGGGCAGGTGAACGATTTCCAGGCACCCGCCTCGCCGGAGAATCCGTTGCTGGAAGAGTTCTACTTCTTCGACACGAACCTGCTCAGCGCGACCGTCCACTTCCGCCATCGCGCGACGGCCCAAGCGTGGTTCGCCGATGGCCACGTGGCGACCGAACGTCCAGCCGACGGTTCGTTGGATCCGCGACTGCCCGGGGAAACCGTGGGGCGGTTGCGGTCGGCAGTAGTCGTGCCGCAGTGAGCCGTAGGCCGGCAACCCGGACCGAACCCGGTCCACGATCATCGCGCAGCCTGACCCATTGGCGTCGCCACCGACAGGATCAAGGCCCGGCTGGCGCGGAGCTTGGAGTGATCGACGCCAGCGCCTCCGCGGCGGCGTCACGGACCATTTTCCAGGAATCCCCCCGCAGTTCACGCAGCCGGGGAATCGCGTTGGATGCTGGCGGGCCGATGAACGAGAGGAGTTGGGCTGCCTTGGCCCGCACGCGTTCGTTGGTGCTGCTCAGGTTGGCAAGGCTGGTCGGGAGGAGGATGAGTTCGGAGCCGGGTTCGATCCTCCGCAGGCTTTCACCGACGGAATGAAGGAACCAGAGATCGTTGGTTGAGGCGAGACGCCGGAGGTGCGGCACCGCGGGTGCGGCGGCAGGACCGATAGCACCGAGAGTTTTGACCGTGTCCAGGTCGGGAACGTGGACCAAGCGGGCCACCAGTAGCGGAACCGCTGGGGCGGCGGCGGGACCAAAGCGTGCCAGGGAACGCACAGCCTCCTGCCGGACCGAGTTTGGATCGGGTTCGCGGTAGGAGAGCAGATGCCCGTAAACCCATCGGTCAACCGCCGGCCACTTGCCGTAAGCGTGGTCTATCCACCAACTGCCGAGGGTGGCACCGTGGCGGGTTCGCAAGCTTTGCTGGTAGCTGGCCAGGAGTTTGACGATGGCGGCGACGGATCGCTCCGGCCCCAAAGCCTCAAACGTCAGGCTGTTGGTTTTTCCGCGACGCATCCGTGGTTCCCAGATCGACAAAACCACCTCCCGATCCCGGCGGCCATTGAGGCGCGGTTCGAATGGATCGCTCGCCAGCCAGACTGCCAACGCCATGACACCCAGCGTCGCGAGCACCGCTGCTACAATCGATGTGCGACTCTTGGGAAACACGGGCCGAGAATTTCACGATGAGTCGGAGATGACAACCCGACAGGAATCCACGCGAAGCGTCTTGGAGTGCGCGCGGCTTGCCGCCGCTTTGGCCTGCCGGACG
>JBEISV010000239.1:0-7026 GCA_040375265.1 Verrucomicrobiales bacterium | reverse complement strand
GTGCGGGTGTATGGCGCCTTCCTTGGACTGGATCCGCAGAAGCGTTTCCAGGAAATCGTCAACGGCCTGGAGCCCATCTTTAACGTGGCCGAGTCCAACTCGGTTTACGAGGGGAGTATCAAGGTTGAGCCCACGTTGCCGCGCATTTCGCTCAACGGGCTCCCGCTCCTGACGCCGCCCACCGTGCTGGTGATCACCAACGACGTCGCGCCCTACCTGTTGGTGGGAGCCGCCCGGCCGGTGCTCAGCTCGAATCGCCCGCCCGCGGAGCTGATCCAGCAGGTCGATCGCGCCGGGGTCGTGTATTACCAGTGGGAAATCACCGGCGAAACGCTGCGCAACCTGACGGCGTTGGACCAAGTCCGGGACATGATGGTGCGCCAACGGGCATTCATTCGCGCCGGGGTGCTGCGGTGGGTGCAAATGGTCGCAGCCAAGACCGAACTCAATTCCGTGACGGAGGCCAGCATCAGCGGCGACCGGGAGGTCACCGTGATCCGGAAAGCTCCCGTGGGCCTCACCGCGTTGGAGTTGGCTGCCATTGCCCGCTGGCTGGGAGATGACGCGCCATTGGATCGCTCGCGCCGCATCGGGCCGCCGGCCCCCACACCACGTAACCGCTGACACCATGCTCAAACTCGGGGTCAACATTGATCACGTGGCGACGCTGCGGCAGGCGCGCTACCGGACCACCACGGATCCCCGGCGCCCGGTGGAGCCGGACCCGGTGGCGGCGGCGTTGGCTTGCGAACGGGCAGGTTGCCACGGAATTACCGCGCACCTGCGCGAAGACCGTCGGCACATCATCGACCGCGACGTTTTTCGCCTGCGCGAGGCGATCAAGACACGGCTCAATTTCGAGATGGGGAACACCCCGGAGATCGTGGAGATCGCCCTGCAAGTGCGGCCGGATATTGTTTGCCTGGTTCCGGAACACCGGCAGGAGGTCACCACCGAGGGCGGCCTGGATGTGGTCGCGGGCGAAGCGGCGTTGCGCGAGACGACCCGACGAATGAAGGACGCTGGCATCCAAGTCAGCCTGTTCATTGATCCCGACCTGGCCCAAGTTCAGGCGGCTGCGCGGGTAGGCGCCCAGTTTGTCGAACTACACACGGGCCGGTATGCCGACCATTTCCACCTGAAGCGGGAACGGAACGAGGAACTGGAGCGCTTGGTGGCTGCGGCCAAGGGAGCCCGGGAAGCCGGAATCCGCGTCAACGCCGGCCACGGCCTCACCGTCGAGAACCTGCCGCTCATTCACGTTGTGCCTCACCTCGAGGAGTTGAACATCGGTCACAGCATCATCAGCCGGTCGGTGTTCGTCGGCATTGAGACGGCCGTCCGCGAGATGCTCGCCGTGATGGCCGGTTATCCGGCCGAATAGGCCGGGTGGAAGCATGATCGTCGGCGTGGGCATTGATCTGGTGGACGTCAGCCGTATCCGCGATTCGATGGAGCGGTTCGGCGAACGTTTTCTGGCGCGCATCCTGACCCCGGCGGAGGCGGCCTACTGCGCATCTCATCCGGAGCCGGCCATTCATGTGGCGGCCCGATTTGCCGCCAAGGAAGCCGTGGGCAAGGCGTTTGGAACGGGTATTGGGCTGGAGCTCGCCTGGCCTGATGCGGAAGTGCTGCGGAATCCGGCCGGCAAACCCGAACTGCGCCTCCACGGCAAGGGAGCCGAGATGGCCTTGGCTTGGGGCATTGATCGAATCCACCTTAGCCTAACCCACACAGCTACGTCGGCGGCGGCCGTGGTGATCCTGGAGTCCCGGGAAAAAAATTAGGCCGCAGGTCCCCAAGGAGTGGGGGAGCCAGGACCTGCGGCCACGCTGGGTTTTATCCCAGCGTTCGGGGAAATCTACATTGCTGGCTCTACTGTGAGGGTCCGGAGTCCGTCAGTTTCCTGACCGGGGCCCCGAACCGTCTCGAATTGCTCGATCCGATTGCGTAATTTTGCAAGCGCTATGTTTTGAAGTTGGCGGATTCGCTCGCGGGTGACGCCGAACTGTTTGCCGATTTCATCCAGCGTTTTCTCCTTCTGCCCGTCGAGGCCGAAGCGCCGCCGCAGGATCGTGAGTTCGCGATCATCGAGTATGCCGAGAAAGTTCCGAACCATGTTATGGGTGGTTTCGTGTGCAAGCGACTCGTAGGGATTCGGCGCGGCCACGTCGGCCACGACGTCACCCAACCGGCTGGAGTCTTCATCGGACAATGGCTCATCGAGTGAAGCGGTTTTCAGCGCCGCCGCCTGCCAGAGGCGAATCTTCTTCGGCGTAACCCGCAGTTCCTCAGCGAGTTCCTCCACTTCGGGTTCGCGGCCCAATTCTTCGTGCAGCCGGGCCGCGGCCTTCTTCATCCGGCTGATCTTGTCCACCAGGTGGACGGGCAGGCGGATCATCTTGGACTGGTTGGCGAGGGCGCGCTTTATGGACTGCTTGATCCACCAGGAAGCGTAGGTGGACAGCTTGCCGCCCTTCGCCGGGTCGAAGCGTTCCACGCCCTTCATCAGGCCGATGTTGCCTTCGTTGATCAGGTCCAACAGCGGTAGGCCGAAGCCGTCATAGTCACGGGCGATTTTGACTACGAGGCGAAGGTTGGCCCGGATCATGTGTTCGCGGGCATCCAGGTCGCCGCGCTTGATGCGGGCGGCCAATTCGATCTCTTCCTCGACCGACAGCAGGGGAACCTCGACTGCATCCCGCATGTAGAGCGACAACGCACTGCCGCCCTCATTGTAGACAGAAGGAGCGCGGACGGCGTTGCGCTGTGGGGATGGGACCGAGGGCGCCGGCTGAGGCGCTGGGCAATCGGCTGCCACGACAACTGATTCAGGTGAGCGCCTAGTGGCTTGGGTGCGAGGCTGCCGACTGCCGAGGGCCCGGGGGCGTTGAAGAGTGCTGCGGATCGATTTGGCGAGGCGTTTCATTGGAAGAAGAAGTTTTGAAGAGTCACCGGCTCACCGACGGGGATGTCTATCGTCTGTCTAACTTGGTGTGTCAATATATTGTCTATGTATTGTTCCGCTTTTGTTCTTGCTGAACTTGTCCTTTGCTTCAGCTTATTTCCTAACGCGGGCGGCTCTTCTTAGGGGGGCGCGTGAGGTTTGTTTAACTATTGTTCGCAATGTCTACGGTCCGTCATCCCATCAAAATCGTGGCCCAACGCACAGGACTGAGTCCGCATTTGATTCGGGTGTGGGAGAAGCGTTACGCGACCATCCAGCCGGAGCGTTCCGGCGGGAACCAACGGCTCTATAGTGATACGGACATTGAACGGCTGCTCCTCCTGAAAGTGGTGGTAGATGCCGGGCACTCCATCGGCACGGTGGCATCCCTGACTTTGGATCAATTGCGATCGCTGGCCACGTCCGTGGGCAAGCCGCCGCTCATTGTCACCCAGCTTTCGGGCGCCCGCCCGCCCACGTTTTCGCCACCGCCGAGGCAGCCGGAGACTTTCCTGGAATCGGCATTTGCGGCTGCGAGCGCGTTGGACACGGTAACCTTGGAGCGGGTGCTCGACGAGGCATCCATTGCCTTGGGGCAAGTTGCCCTGCTGGGGCAGGTAATTGCCCCATTGGTTCATCGGATTGGCGAAGCGTGGCGCCTGGGAGACTTGAAGGTTGCGCACGAGCACCACGCGACGGCGGTGATCCGGACCTTTCTCGGGCATTCGTCGCGGGCATTGGCTATTCATCCGGCCGCCCCGGCGTTGCTGGTCACCACCCCCGCCGGCCAATTGCATGAGCTTGGTGCCGTGATGGTGGCGGCCTGCGCGTCCGCCCACGGCTGGCGGGTGGTTTACCTCGGCCCCTCTTTGCCGGCGGACGAGATTGTTGGCGCGGTCCGGCAGAGCGGCGTCCGAGCAGTCGCTTTGAGTCTGGTTCATCCGGAAGACGATCCGGGCATTCCGGAAGAACTCGCCCGACTGCGGCGCCTGCTGCCCCAGGAAGTCGCGATCTTGGCTGGCGGCCGCGCGTGCGGTGCCTATCGCCGGGCGTTGGAACAAATCGGGGCCACACAATGCAGCGGCTTGGATTCGTTCGCCTTGGCGCTTGATCAGTTGCGCCAAGGCCGGAACTGAGCCGCCAGCGACGGCCAAGCCGGGACGAAAGGCAGCCGGCAATGCTGCTGGCGTCTCCCGGCCAAACGTCGTATCCAGCCGGGCATGTCCTCGCGCCAAATACGTGGTTCGCCTCGCCGGAGACGCGGGTGCAGTCGGGACCGCTCGTTCCGAGATTCCCCGAGTTCCCAAGCGCCCGTGCAATGACCGCGCCCGCGACCATTTTGGTTGTCGACGACATACCCGCGAACCTTGGATTGCTCTTCGACGCATTGACCCAGGCGGGGCATCGCGTGCTGGTGGCGGAATCGGGCGAAAGCGCGCTGGCCCAACTGCAGCATGAGACGCCGGATCTCGTCCTGCTGGACTACATGCTACCCGGCATGGACGGCATGGCTGTGTGCCGGCGAATCAAGGACAAGCCGGACTGCGCGGACTTGCCGGTCATCTTCCTCACGGCGGTGAACGAGCTCGAGGAAAAGGTCCGGGCGCTCGATGCCGGCGCCGTCGATTACGTCACCAAGCCCATCCAGACGCCCGAAGTGTTGGCCCGCGTGCGCACGCACCTGCGGATCGCCCGGCTCCAACGGGAGCTGGCCGATGAGTTGGAAATGCGGCGCGAGGCCGAGGAACAGCTTCGGGATTCCCTGGACAGGGCCCTTATGGTCGTGAGTCCGGAGGGGCGAATTCTTTTTGCGACTCGGCTCGCGCAGACATTGCTGACCCGGAGTTTCCCCGAAATTGCCCCGGGAAACCTTCCCGCCGAATTGCGGTCCCTGTCCCACACGTCCGCTCCGACCTCCGGCGAGGTGGCGCCTGGCTTGAATGCCCGTCCGCTGACGGGGCGTCCGGGCGAACCGTTGGTTATCGAGCTGGAGGCGCAGTTGGTCCGAGGTCCGAATGTGCTGCTGGAACTGGGGCTGACCCCGCGCGAGGCGGAAGTCCTCTTCTGGCTCAGCGAGGGCAAAACCAACGCGGAGATCGGCCTCATCCTTAGCTCGGCCCGGCGAACGGTGGAGAAGCACGTGGAACACATCCTCGAAAAGCTGAACGTCGAGAACCGTTCCGCGGCCATCCGCCTGGCGCTGGCGGTGCTCCGGGGCGGAAGCGCGTGAAGAGAACGTGACGGGAACTGTTTGTGAAACGATCTGGACACCATCCAATGGAGGCTGATTTCGAGGGTGAACTCTTGCCTGGGTGGAGCCAATTGCTCGACGTCGCTGCCCGGATGGTCCCGATCAGTGATTCTTCGTTGGAGTGGTTTGCCCGCTTCGGACGCGGACCGGGAGTGGACGACTCGGGAACCGTTCGGGAGCACTGCGCTGAGCTGGAGGCGGCCCTAGTGGCGCGCCGTGAGCAGGTCATCGCGGACCTGCAAAATCACCCGGGTGATGGGCAAGCCGTGACGGTGTGGGAAGCCTGGGTCTATTCGCTCGAAACGATGGGCCAGCGGGCGTCGGCGGGTAAGACCTGCCGATGGCGGTGGGTGGGCGAAGAATCAGAGATGACCCGGGATTGGGACGGTGACGGTGAAATCAAACTGCTGCGACCTTAAGCAGAAGTTCCCAAGGAAGTTCCGCAGGCCGATGCTTCCAACAGTTCCAGAAATAGGGCGTGCCCATGGCGGCGCACTTGCCGTCTGAACCAGAGATTACTGCCGATGAATCCAACCACGGCTCCAATTGTGCCGTTTGGTGTATCGGCCAGCATTTGAAGGGCAAATTGTGATCCTGCCATTGGAAGCGGGACCAACCCCAGCGCGCCAAGTCGGACTGGCCAGAACCTAAACGACTGCCAGAAGGCCCGGGTTGCTGCGTCCTTTACGACGGTGTTCGGCACCGCCTTGAGCTTGGAGGGCACTTCCCACCGGGACTCAAAAATGAGCATGCAAAAGAGAGGATTGCGCCTTGTTGAGAATATCGAGCAGGGCTTGTCAGCGTTGCTTGACCTTCACCAGATGCCGGTCGGCGAAATCCAGCCACTGATCCCAGTCGTAGTCGGTCACGTCGTGGGCGCCGGCGCGCAAGTGATAGCCGATGGTGGAATGGATGGGCTGATGCATCCCCGGCCATTCGCTGGCATAGATTCCGTCGGTGCCCAGCAGGCGATAAACGGGAGCCGCGCCGAGCGCGCCCAGGAATTCGCCGCGGGGATCAGCCCATTTGTCGTCGGCGGCGCTGGCCACGTAAACCGGGCGTGGGGCGATCAGCGCGATGACTTCGTGCTGGTCCACGGGCAGCGCGGGCACGTTGGTGTCGTAGCGTTTGAAGTTGCCGTTGAACCAGTGCGGGAACGACGTGTTGATGCGCCGGACGTTTTCCCCGAAATCGCGCCGGGCCAGGGCGGCGCCGCCTTCCCCCGAGTTGTTGGAGATGACCAAGGCGATGCGTTCATCCTGCGCGCCGGCCCAAAGCGACGTCTTTCCCAGGCGCGAGTGCCCGGTCACCACAATGCGGCGCGCGTCCACGCCGGCGTCCGTTTCCAGGTAGTCCACCACGCGGCTCAAGCCCCACGCCCAAGCTCCGATCGCGCCCCAGGCATCCGGGGCGAGCGTCTGGATGGGTTCCCGGGCGGGCGCGACGGTTCGGCCGCCGCTCACGGGAAATACGGACCGCACGCCACTGTGCCAACCCTCGGGATGATCGGGTTCGAGGTCGCCGTAATACACCGTCGCGAACCCGTAGCCTCGCCGGAGCAGCTTCTCGATGTCCCACCGGCTCGCCTGGCAGCCACGGGACGCCTCCGTGGCGCGGTTGTTGACGATGCCCGCCTCCTTGTGGTCGCGCATCCACGCGGTCGGCAGCGTGATCCCCGGGTCGGGATGCACGCACTGGTTCCCCTCGAAATTCAGGCCGAGAAACATCTGCACCGGGCCGCGGGCGGCGTTGGGCAGGTAAAGCAGCACGTGGATTGTCGGACCACCGGTTTTGCCGGTCAGCCGGATGTCCACTTCCTTGCGGGTCG
>JBEISV010000322.1:0-5580 GCA_040375265.1 Verrucomicrobiales bacterium | reverse complement strand
TGCCCGCGAATTCGTTGGTTCCGAAGAACAGCGCGATGCGGCCACCGGCGCCGCCGCCGCCGTCCACCCATTCACCGGCGCCGCCGTTGGCGGAGATGACGCCCGCCCCCTTCACCGTGCCGGCCCGGAGATAGACCGAGCCCCCGGCGGCGCCGCCCTGATTGTTGATCCACGCCCCCGAACCGTCCGCGCGGATCGTGCCGGCGATCAGGAGCTCGCCGCCAACTTCCAGATGGATCAGCCCACCACCCGGCGTCGGCGACTCGGTGCTGTCGCCGTTGCCGCCAGGACCACCGCATGAATTAGGAGCCAACACCGCACCAAAGACGGCGCCGCCCGAGTTGAGCGGATTGCCGCCGCTGCGATATCCCCGGCCACCATGTCCGCCGCCACCGCCGGCATAGTTGCCGTTTCCGCCGAAGCCAGGTGACCCGCTTTCGGCGTATCCGCGCCCCGTGGCGTCGATGCGCGAAGAGGCGTCCACCAGGACATCGCCGGATACGGTGAGGCGCACTGCGTGGTCGGGGTTGCCAGCCGGAGCGGCGACGTGGGTGACGACCGCGTTGTTGGACAGCACGAGGCCGGCGAAAGTGTGCGGACCGGCCAGGGTAAGCATCGCGCCGGAGACGACTACACGCTGGCCGTCCAAGGTGGTATTACCCGGTTCGACGGCGGTATTGGTTTCGAGCAGGACGTCGGCGCGCAGGATGAACGCGGAGGCCAGCGCCAAGGCGAGGGTTCCGGTGAGGCCGGGGAAGTAATGCGCTTTCATGGCTGGGGAGAACGGAGATTTCGACGATCGGTTCCGAGGGCGAACCACGCTTAACCTCGTCCGTGCCGGCGACGGCCGCTGGGCCGCGGTTGGCCTTTGGCGGACCACGCTTGGCTGCGTCCGCGGGGCTAAAATCTTTCGGGTTTCGGGACGAAGTCAGCGAAAGAGGTGGCCGGCCGACCGGCAATCGGGGCGAAATGGTGGTGGCCGCCGGGAACCCTGTGGATGGACGGGCCCTATTTGGCTGGTGCGCGAGAGTTGGCGTGACGTGGTCCCGGCGGGAACACAGGGTCTCGCCGTCATGTTCCGCTGGCTTCACATGGGTGTTCTGTTGGGAATCGTCGGACGGCTTTTCGCCGAGGAGGCGCCGGCGCCGAAGTTTTCGCCCACGCAGCGGCTGAAGCGGGAGAACCTCGCCGCGGCCCACGCGTCGGTCGAGGCGTTGGCGAAGCAACGGGTCCGCCTGCCGCCGGCGCGCCCCGGGTGGACGGACTTCCGCTGCAATTTCCACGCGCACGCCGAAGACTCCACGCACACAGGCGGCACACGCCCCGAGATGCTGGCCGGTGCGGTCCAGGTGGGCGTGAACGCGATCTTCCTCAGCGACCATTTCCGCCCGCCGCGCGACTTCATGGACTCGTGGCGGTTCCTGACGAACGGCGTGCTGTTCGTGCCCGGATCGGAGGCGCGCGGATTCCTGATCTCGCCGATGGCCAGCGTGTTCGAGAAGATGGAGGCACCGGCGACCGAACTAGCGCAGCTCGTGACTGGCGGCGACGGCCTGGCGTTCCTCTCGCACATCGAGGAGCGGCCGGACCATTCCATGGAGGGCCTGACGGGGCTGGAGATCTACAACCGGCATTACGACGCCAAGCGGGACTTGCCTGGCCTGCTCCAGCTTGCGATGCGGCTCACCGATCAACGCGAAGTGGCCGAGTTGCAGGACCTCATCCGGCTGTATCCGGCCGAAATGCTCGCGGGTCAGGTGCGCTACGCCGACACCTACCTCGACAAGTGGGACACGGAGACGAAGACCCGGCGGCTGACGGGTGTCGGCGCCAACGATTGTCACCACAACCAGGTGATGATCGTGAAGGTGGTGGACGAGGACAACGTGCTGGTCGGCACCATCGTGGACAAGGACGAGCAGATGCGGGCCGTCTCGTCGAACCTGCGGCCCTCGATCCGGCGGCTGACGAAGGGGCGGAAGCCGGGCGAGATCGCAGTGCGCCTGGACTTCGATCCGTATCACCGGGCCTTGCTGTGCGTCTGCACCCACGTCTTCGCGCCGGAACTGACCGAGTCGGCCCTGCGCACTGCGGTGAAGGGCGGGCACGCCTACGTGAGCCACGACTGGATGGCGGATCCGACGGGATTCAACTTCGCGGTGGACGGCGGCTTCATGGGCGACGAATTGAAGTGGCAGGCGGGGCAGGCGTTGCGCGCCAAGTCGCCGGTGCCGGGCATGCTGCGGCTGCTGTGCGGCGGCCGGGAGGTTGCGCGCACGGTCGGGACGGAACTCGTCCATCCCGCGGCCGCGGCCGGTGTCTATCGCGTCGAGGCCTGGCTGGAAGTCGGCGGCGAATGGCGGCCATGGATTTACTCGAATCCGATCCACCTGCGCTGAACGGAACGAGCGCCACCGGAACGTAACTTGCCCGACACGCAATCGTGGCGGCAGATTGGGTCGGGTCCTTCATGAAGCGCGCCGTTTCCATTCGTCCCGTCCTGCCGGCGAACACGGTGCATCCGTTTCTCGGCCAGGAACTCCTCGGCAGGTGGAAGGCGTTTCAGCGCCGTTGGCGCAAGTGCCGCACCAAGCCTTCGGAATCCGCCGTCCACGCCCTGCGGGTGGAGGCCCGGCGGTTGCTGGCCGAACTGGAATTGCTCACCGGCATCGGCCTTGAAGCGGAGTCGGGGCCCCTGGGCCAGCCCATCAAGAAGCTGCTCTCGGCGCTCTCGAAATTGCGCGACGTGCAGGTGCAGCGCGAACTGCTCAGGGCGTGGAAGCCCGAGTTTGCCGACCGATCCTGGCTGGAGCGGGAGTTGCGCCGGTTGGCGCGTCGCCAGCGGCGACGGGTGGAGGACAAACTGGAGGAGTTTCCCGCCCGCCGGCTCGCCGGTGAGGTGCGCGCCCTCGTCAAGACCCTCCGCGCGCGTGGCAAAACTCCGCTCAAGCGGACGCAGGATGCCAAGTCGTTGATGCTGGTCGTGAACCGTTCGTTTGCTCGTGTGGGCGCATTGCGCCGGCGGGTGCGACTGGACCAGCCCGCGACGGTTCACGCCGTCCGCGTGGCCTTCAAGGCGTTCCGTTACCAGGTTGAATTTCTGGCGCCGCAGTTGGGGCTTACCGAGGCCACCTACCTCGAACGCCTGCGGAAGTTCCAGTCCTACCTGGGCAACTTCAACGACGCGGATGTCTGGGCCGCACGCCTCGGCGAACTGCTCGCGGAACATCCGAAGCGGACCGGTCTGGCCCCGTTGCGTCGCGCGGTGGTCGCGCAGGCCGGGCGGCTATTGAAGCGCTCCGTGGCCGAGCTGGCCAAGGTCGCCAGCTACTGGCCGCCGTCCACTGCAACCGGGACTCCGGATGCCGTAGTCCCACCGAAACCGGTCTGACGAAGCGCCTCGAAGAGCACGATGGCGACGCAGTTCGCGAGGTTCAGGGAGCGGGTCTCCGAATTTAGCATCGGGATGTTGAGCCAGGCGTCGCGGTTTTGCTCCAGCAACAGGCTTGGAAGGCCCTTCGTCTCCCGGCCGAAGACCAGGTAATCATCGCGGTCGAAGGCAGCGGCGATGTAGTCCCGGGGACCGTCGGACTCGATGAACCAGAGCTTCGCGCCGGCGGGAAGCGATTCGCGGAAGGCTGTCCAACTGGGCCAACGGTGCCAGGTGACGTGCTGCCAATAGTCCATGCCGGCCCGCTTGAGGTCGCGGTCGGTGAGCTGGAACCCAAAGGGCTCGATCAGGTGGAGCGCAGAACGGGTGGCCGCGCAGAGCCGGGCGACGTTGCCGGTGTTGGGCGGGATTTCGGGCTCGAGGAGGACGACGTGCATAGCGGGATTCGGAATTCGGAACTAGCCGTTCAATTCCTCGGTTTCCGGCGGCGTCCGCGGATCACGGGGCGGGCCACCGTAGAACACCTTCCAGAGCACCAGGCCCCGCGCCGGGGCGGTCATGCCGGCGAGGCAGCGGTCGCGGCTGGCCAGCATGGACAGCACTTGGTCCGCCTTGAATCGTCCGAGCCCGACCTGCACGAGCGTCCCCACGATGCCGCGGCACATCTTGTAGAGGAAACCGTCGGCCTCGAGGATGACGGTGATCAGCGGGCCGCTGCGTTTCACCTCGCACCGGCGGACGTGGCGGACCGTGTGCCGGCGCTCGTAGCCGGGCGTGGCGCTGAAGGCGAGGAAGTCATGCCGGCCGACCAGTTGCGCGGCGGCCGCGCGCATCGCGGCGAGGTCCAGCGGCCGCGCTACTTGCCAGCTTTGGTGCCGAAGCAGGGGCGAATGGGCGGAATGGTTCCAGACGAAGTAGCGGTATTGCTTCCCGCGGGCGGAAAAGCGGGCGTGGAAATCCGCCTTCGCGCGGGCGGCGGCGATGATCCGGATGTCGTCCGGCAGGTAGGCGTTGATGGCGAGGATGAGCTTCCGCGGGAGCATGCGGAACTCGGTCTGCGGCACATCGAAATGGGCGACCAACGCCTGGGCATGGACGCCGGTGTCGGTCCGGCTACACCCGTTCACGCGGGGTTTGCTCGGGAAGATTCGGGCCAAGGCCTCCTCGACCTTCTGCTGGACCGAGATGTCGGCCGGCTGCCATTGCCAGCCGAAGTAGTTCGTGCCGTCGAAGGCGACCGTGACGCGCAGGCGGATGTGGCCGAGGGCGAGGCGCTCCTCCGAGGCGGGGCTGGCGGGTTCGGGCTTCACCCGAGCGACGCCGAATCAAGGTAGCTCTGGAGCAGCACGGCGGCGGCGACCTTGTCCACCTTCTCCTTGCGGTCCTGCCCGCGGACGTTGCCTTCGCTGAGCAACCGGTTGGCGGTCACAGAGGTAAGCCGCTCATCCCAAGTTCGGATGGGCATGGGCACCGCCTCCTTGAGCGCGATCACGAACTCCCGGACCCGCTGCGCGGCGGGTCCGTAGCTGCCGTCCATGTTGCGGGGCAGGCCGACGACGATAAGCTCGACCTCCTTCTCGCGGATGAGCGTCTTCACCCGGGTGACGACGTCGGTGAACGGCTCCGCCGGGATGTATTCCAGCGGCTGCGCGAACATCTTCATTTCGTCGCTGAGGGCGACGCCGATTCGGACAGTGCCGTGGTCGAGGGCGAGAATGCGCATGGGGCTGGCGGGCGAGAGGAGAACAGGTTCAGGCCTTCAGCAGGCTCGAGGAATCGAGGTCGAGCAGCAGCGTGGCTTGGGGTTGCCGGCGCAGGATGGAGGCGGGGCAACTCGTCGCGATGGGGCCTTCGAGCAGGTTCTTGATGGGCACCGCCTTGCGCTTTTCCGGGGCGAGGCAGAGGACCGTCTTCGCGGCGACCAGGGCCGGGACGGTGAGCGTGAGCGCGTAGGGCGGGACGGCTTCGAGGCTGGGGAAGTGGCCTTCCTTGACCTGCTGCATCTTACAGGCGTCGTCGAGCTTCACGAGCTTGACCCAGTGCGGGTCGTCAAAGCGGGCGACCGGGGGATCGTTGAAGGCGATGTGGCCGTTTTCGCCAACGCCCATGCAGCACAGGTCGATGGGCTGGGCCTGAAGCAGCGCGGTGTAGCGGGCGCATTCGTCGAGCGGCAGGTCGGCGTCGCCGGC
>JBEISV010000307.1:0-5795 GCA_040375265.1 Verrucomicrobiales bacterium | reverse complement strand
GGGAATGCTACGAATGGCAGATCCAGCGGGTCACCCTGCCGGACGGGGAACACGGCGTGGTCTGCTTCTTCAACGACGTCACCGAACGCAACCGGCTGGAGACCGCGGCCCGCCGCGTGGCCGTGCTGGCCGCCTCCAATGCGAAGCTGGTGGCGGAAGTTGATCGGCGGAAGACGGTGGAACGTTCGCTCACGCTCAGTCGCCAGGAGCAAGCCCGCCTCCTCACCGAGGCGCGCGAGCACCAGGCGCAGCTCCGGCACCTGTCCCGCTCCGTGCTCCGGGTGCAGGAGGAGGAGCGCCGCCTGATCAGCCGCGAGCTGCACGACGTCGTGGCCCAGACCCTGACGGGAATCAGCCTGCGGTTGGGCAGCCTTGGTTCCCAGGCCGAACTCGGCCCCGCGGCCTTGCAACGCAGCTTGGCCGCCACCCAGGAACTCGTCGCCCACTCGGTTGAGACCGTCCATCAGTTTGCCCGCGAGCTGCGCCCGTCCGTGCTCGACGATCTCGGCCTCGTTCCGGCCCTGCACACCTACATGAAGGGCCTGGCCGCCCGCACCGGGCTACGTATCCGGCTGACCGCCGGCAAGGAAGCCGACCACCTGGACGCGGCGCACCGCACGGTGCTGTTCCGCGTCGCCCAGGAAGCGCTGACCAACGTGGCCCGGCACGCCGCCGCCGAGCACGTCGAGGTGGTGCTCCAGCCGGAGCCGGGCGGCTTCTGCCTCAAGATCACCGACGACGGCCGTTCCTTCCGGGTGGACCGCGCGCTGCACGCCACCCGGGGCGTGGGCCTCGGGTTGCTCGGCATGCGCGAGCGGTTGGAAATGGTCGGCGGCCGGCTGGAACTCACGTCCGCCCCCGGCGTCGGCACCACGGTCACGGCGCACGTTCCCCTCCCCGCGCCCAAAACGAATCCCAAGTCATGAAAAACACCGCCCGGCCGGTCGCCACCCGCGTCACGATCCTGCTCGCCGAGGACCACACCATCGTCCGCGAGGGCTTCCGCCGGATGCTCGAACTGGAGGCCGACTTCGAGGTCGTGGGCGAGGCCCAGAACGGCCGCCAGGCGGTGGAGCTGGCCGCCACGCTCCAGCCTGCGGTGGTGCTGATGGACATCGCCATGCCGCTGCTCAACGGCCTGGAAGCCACCCGGCAGATCCTTCGCGCCACGCCCGGTCCGCGCGTGCTCATCCTGTCCGCGCACAGCGACGACGCCTACGTGCGCAACGCCACCGAGTCGGGCGCCGCGGGCTTCCTGCTGAAGCAGACTTCCGCCAGCGACGTGTGCCGGGCCATCCGCGAGGTCAGCCAGGGACGGACGTTCTTCAGCCCGTCCGTGTCGCGCCGGCTCGACCAACTCGCGCCCCGCACGACCAACCGCGCCGGCGTCGTCGCGCACAAGGCCGTGCAGCTCACCTCGCGTGAGATGGAAACGCTCCAGCTCATCGCCGAGGGCAAGGCCAACAAGGAGATCGCCTCCGACCTCGGCATCGGCATGAAGACGGTCGAGAAGCACCGCGAGCACCTCATGCGCAAGCTCGACCTGCACGACACCGCCGGCATCACCCGCTACGCGATCAGTGCCGGCATCATCGAGAGCAGCGTGCAGGTGACCATCGTCTGAGCGGGCGGCTGGGGTAAACACCCCATGGCGCGCCGGAGCCGAAGGCGCTTTTGTTTGGGGCGATGAAAACCCAAATCTCGCTGCCGCGGGCAGCGGCAACCGGCTTCGGGCCATGAGCACCGGCCGCAACGGCGAGGGCCGGGTCTTGGTGGCCGAGGACGAACCCACCATCCGGCGAGTCACGGTCCGGCTGCTCGCGTCTTCGGGTTACGAGGCCGAAGGGGCGGATGACGGCGAGGCGGCCTGGACAGCCCTCAACCGGGAGCCCTTCGACCTCCTGATCACCGACCACTGCATGCCGCGCCTGTCCGGCGTGGAGCTGTTGAAACGCCTGCGTTCCGCCCGGATGGACCTGCCCGTGATCATGGTCTCCGGGAGCATGCCCACCGAGGAACTGGAGCGGCACCCGTGGCTGCGCTTGGATGACCGCCTGCTCAAGCCCTACTCCGCCGCCGACCTGCTGCGGCGGGTCGCCCAGGCCCTGAACCCCGGCGCCCCGGCGCGCGGCCTAGGCTCCATGGTGCGAAATTGGTTCGAGCAACCGGCAGCGGTGGCCACCCCGCACCGGTAAGGCGGCGGGCGTCCGTTCGGGTTTCACCCTATGGCCGGGCGGTGGGAGCCGCGACGAGGTTAGGAACCGTAAACCGGGAAAATCCCGGAACAGGAAACCAAACTTATGTCCCAGAAATCCGTATTTTGCATCGCCACCACCCGCGGACACGCCGATCGCATCGTTGACCAGCTGAAGGCCGCGAGCTTCTCCAACAACGACATCTCCGTGCTGTTTCCCGACCGGGGCACGACGCGTGATTTCGCCCACGAGAAGCACACCAAGGCGCCGGAAGGGGCCATTGCCGGCGCCAGCACGGGCGGCGTGATCGGCGGGGCGCTGGGCTGGATCGCCGGGATCGGCGCGCTGACCATTCCGGGCGTCGGACCATTCATCGCCGCGGGTCCCATCATGGTCGCGCTGAGCGGCGCGGCGGTCGGCGCGGCCGTCGGTGGCATTGCCGGCGGCCTGGTGGGCATGGGCATTCCCGAGCTCGAGGCCAAACGCTTTGAGGGCAAGGTCAAGGCCGGCAACCTCCTGATCTCGGTCCATACCGAGAGCGCGGACGAAATCACCCGGGCGAAGGAAATCTTCACCAAGGCCGGCGCCCACGACATCTGCGCCACGAATGAGGCGTCCACGCCCAAGGACAGCCGCGCGGGCCACCGGCCGGCGCACCCGGTCGTGTCCGGTCTCAGTCCCGTCGGCGCGTAGGCGGGCCGGTTGCCGGGTCGGACCGGCATGTTTGGGGGCCGTTGAACTTTTGGGGAGTTCAACGGCCCTTTTGGTTTACCCGGGGAGAACACCCCATGGCGCCGGGCGCGGCGGCGGGAGAGGCTGGCGAACATGTCACTTGGAACCATTCTTCTCATCGTGTTCATCCTCCTCCTGGTCGGTGCCTTCCCCAGTTGGCCGCACAGCCGGAGCTGGGGCTATTATCCGAGCGGCGGAATCGGCCTGCTGGTGGTCATCCTGCTCGTGCTGGTGTTGCTGGGGCGCATCTGAACCGGCCATTCCCTTCGCCCACGCCATGCAAGCTGATCTCGCCCCCATCATCGCGGAACTCCAACGGCAGGCGAAGGTCTGCGAGACCGTGGCCCAGGACGTGGCGGAGGAGGCGTTGACCGGCGCCTCCTGCGACAAGGACAAACACACGCAGGAAGCCAGGGACTGGATCATCAAATCCAAAGTCTGGCTGGAGGCGGAGGCCGTGGTGCGGGCGTTGGCGGTGCCCGCGACGTCCGTCGGGCGCGCGGCGGTCCTGCCGTCGCCGGCCTTGCTCCCTGGCGCGCTGCGCTGAGCCGCGTCGGACGGGCATCGCCAAGTTCAGTGGGGTGTTCTCCCCAGCGGGAAACGCCCCATGGTCGGGACCGGGCAATCGGAGCCATGGTCGCGCCTTCACCGACGGACTGCGCTTCCACGAATCGCCGCCCGTCCGCCCGCCGCGGCGTTCTCCGCTGACCCGTTCGCTACCGAAAGCCTCCGACCCCATGAACTCCCTGTTTCCCTCCCTCGGCCCGCTGGGCCTTGCCCAGCCACCCGGCAGCCCGTCGTGTCCACCGTTCCCACTTCGCGCCGGTTGGTTTCGCCGTTGGCCCCTGGCCTGGCTGGCGCTGCTCGCCGGTTTGCTGGGTCTGCTGGGCACCGCCTCGGTGGCCCACGCTCAGCAGACCCCGCCGGGTTGCACCGGCAGCGGGCTGGGCATCAACCTCTTCACCAGCAGTCCCGACGTCCACATCGGTGACACGATTTCCTACAGCGTCAGCGTCTTCAACGGCAGCGCCGTCGGCCCGGTGGTCTGCGACGCGATCGACATCGTCGCGGGCATCGTGACGCCGGACGGCAAGACCAACATGGTCACGCTGGTGCGCCGGATCCTGCACAACGGGGAGGCGGATTTTTATCCCAACGTGGTCACCTACGTCGTGCGGGCGCAGGACATCCGCACCGACGGCTCGGTGCGGGCCACGGCCTTCGACGACGGCACGATCCTCCAGAATGACACCCCCAGCCGCGGCGGCAGCGACCAGGGCGTGAACACCGAGGTCAGCCAGCCGTGCATCGGCATCAACGTGGTCTGCCTTGGCACGACCGGCGAGAATGGGCGCATCAACTTCTCGGGCGCGGTGACCAACTGCGGCAACAACACGCTGGTCGGCGTGACGGTCACGTCCGTCGAGGACAACGGCGCCTTCCGGCTGGTCTTCACCAACAACATCCTCCGTGGCGCGGTCGTCACGTTCACCGGCAGCTTCGAGCCGCTGAACCCCTGCACGTCCGACACCGTCACCTTGACGGCCACCGGCGTGGACCAGTTTACCAGCAATCCCCGGACCGTCACCGCCAGCGCGAGCACTACCTGCGCCACCGTCCTCACCCCGGCCATCGTGGTCACCAAGGTGTGTCCCGTCGGGCCGGTCAGTCCCGGCCAGCTGCTGGTCTATACCGGCACGATCCGGAACACGGGGAATGTCACCGTGACGAACGTCACCGTGACCAGTGACCAGCCCGTCGCCAACACGGTGGTCTTTACCCTGGCCTTCCTGGCTCCCGGGGTTACGGCGAACTACACCGGCAGTTACCTCGCCCCCGCGGCCTGCGCTACCACGAGCGGCGTGGTGGCCCGCGGCACGAGCATCTGCGGCGTGCCGGTCTCCAGCAGCGCCAGCTCCACCTGTGCGATCCTCACCACGCCGCTGATCGCGGTCACCACCGTCTGCGCAACCAACACGGCGATCCCGGGCGGCCTCCAGACCTACGCCGGCACCGTGCGCAACACCGGGGACATTCCCCTGAAGAACGTCGTCGTGAAGAGTGACCGGCCCGCGGCCAACACCACGGTCTTCACCGTCGCCACGCTCGCGCCCGGCGCCTCGGCGAACTTCACCGGCAGCTACACCGTGCCCCTGCTCAATGCCTGTGCGGTCACCACCACGGTCGTCGCCTCGGGCCAGGACAGCTGCACCGACGTCGCGGTCACCTCGACCTCGGCGGTCACCTGCGAGGTCACCACCGCGCCGCAGCTCGCGGTGACGCTGAGCTGCCCGGCCGTGTCCGTCGCTACCGGGGCGCTGATCACCTACACCGGCACCGTCCGCAATTCGGGCAACGTGACCCTGAACAATGTGACGGTCGTGAACACCCAGTCCTCGCCGAGCACGGTCCTTACCGTCGCGAGCCTGGCCCCCGGCGCCTCCGCCAACTTCACGGCCGCCTTCACGGCCCCCGCCGATGCGTGCTCGGTCAGCACCACGGTGAACGCCAGCGGCAGTGACAACTGCACCACGGCCGTGGTCTCCGCCGCCCAGTCGACGACGTGCGCGCTGATCACCACCCCGCGGCTGGTGCTCACGCAGGATTGCTCCACGAATCTGGTCGCCCCGGGCGCCCTGCTCACCTACACCGGCACCGTCCGCAACTCGGGCGACATCACCGTCACCAACGTGATCGTGCTCAACAGCCGCGGCGGCGCCACGCCGGTCTTCACGGCCGCCTCCCTGGCGCCCGGAGCCACGGCCAGCTTCGCCGGCAGCTACCTCGCCCCGCTGGATGCGTGCTCCGTGAGCAGCACCTCGACGGTCAGTGCCACGAGCGTCTGCGGTGTCGCGGTCAGCAGTTCGG
>JBEISV010000062.1:0-15775 GCA_040375265.1 Verrucomicrobiales bacterium | reverse complement strand
TGCATGTTCCCGTGGAGCAGGCCGGTCAGGTTTATGACCTGCTGATGGCGACCGGTGCGGACCTCGGGGTCGCGAATGCCGGCCATTACGCGATCAATTCGCTGCGCCTGGAGAAAGGCTACCGGGCCTTCGGCGCGGAATTGTCGCCGGACGAAACCCCGTTCGAAGCCGGGCTCGCCTTCGCGGTGGACTTCACCAAGGACTTCCTCGGCCACGCCGCGATGCTGGCCGCCAAGGAACGTCCGCGGAAGAAGCTGCTGACGACCTTCGTGCTGAACGATCCCGAGCCCCCGGTGTGGGGCGGAGAAGTCATCTTCCGCAACGGCGTGGGCGTGGGTTACACGACGAGCGGCAGCTACGGTCACACGGTCGGCGGCGGCATCGCGATGGGCTACGTGAAGAACGCTGGCGAACCCGTCACCCCGGAGTGGATCTTGGCTGGCCGTTACGAGTTGCTCGTGGACGGCCGCCGGATCGCGGCGACGCCGCACCTGAAGGCGGTTTACGACCCGAAGCGGGAGCGGATTCTGGCCTAGGTTCAGTCGGCGGGCGACGCGGGCTGGAACGGTGAAATCGGCGTTGCTCCGCCGCCCGGTCCGTTCCAATCCTACCGGAGTTCAATGAAGTTCGTCGTCCGAATCGCCATCTATCTGGTGCTGCTGATGCTTGCGGGAATCACCTTCTCCAAGTTCCGGGCGGCCTACCAAAGCGGGCCCACGCGCACCTTCGATGCCGGCGACGGGGACAAGGCACCGCCGGCCGCGGTTGCCACCGAAACCAATGCGGTGCCAGGGGCGGGAACTGCCGTCCTGACCAACGCCGTCGCGGGCGCGGAAACGAACGCCGTGGCGGAGGTCACCACGAATGCCCCCGTCGTCGTCACCGAGTCCGTCCCCCCGACATCGGCGCCCGCCAAGAAGGCCGACAAGTCGTCGGCCATGCTTTATCTGGGCTGCTTCCTGGTCGCCGTCTTTGGGCTCGGAATCATGGGCGCCTGGGATATCGGCCAGATGATCGGCGGACGGGCCGGACGTTCGGTCATGGCGGAGGACTACACCGAACACAAGGACCCCGACTACGAGGCCGCCGAGGAGGAGTGGTCCAAGGGCAACCACCTTGATGCCGTCCGCATGCTGCGCGACTACCTGCAACGCAATCCCAGCGAACAGCATGCCGCCATCCGCATCGCGGAAATCTACGAAAAGGACCTCGGCAATTACCTCGCCGCGGCCCTGGAACTCGAGGAAGTGCTCCAGAAAAAGCTGCCCCGCGAAAAGTGGGGATGGACCGCGATCCGCCTTTCGAATCTCTACTCCGGCCGCCTCAACCAGCCGGCCAAGGCACTGGCCGTTCTGGATCGGATCGTGAAGGACTACTCCGACACTTCGGCCGCCAAGAAGGCCCGCGAACGGCTGGGGATTCCCGAACCGACTCCGGAAGCGGTCGAGGAAGCGGCGCCGGCTGAGGAATCCCCCGAGGCGCCCGCTCCCGAACCGACGCCCGACCAAGCCGCCCTACCAAAGGGATTCCGCAAACGGAAATAGGCTCAGTCGGAGGCCAAATCCGCTTCGGTCCGCCACCGGCCCAGTTCCTCCAGGTAGGCTTGGGGAAAGTGGTGTCCTTTGGCGGCTGTGATCACGTCTTCGAGGTAGCCGGGCATGGGATCGCCCGGTTCTGCGTCGTTCATCGTGTAAACCATGACGTTCACGCTCACGCCTGACGTCGGTTCCGCAGAGAGTTGGATCTTGGAATAAAGGCCCTCGGCGGTGCCTTCGTAGGCGTCGAGCCGGGCTTCGTCCTGGGCGGTCAAATCCCAGAGCAAACCATGCACGGCTGCGCCCGCTTCCGGGACCACCGTGGCATAGCCATGCCGGGTAATCCGGAACCGCCACCCCCGGAGGACGGCCGCGCCCAACGGCTTCGACGCGGGGCATCGTTCCCGCATCTGTGCGAGGTCCATGTTGGAGCCAAAGGCGAAGTTGATCGTCCCCACGGGCAAATGAGGACGCCGAACCCGGTTCGCGGTCAACGCCACAGGCCGCTTGCCCCGCGCCGGCCGCCTTCCTACCGTCCGCCCCCGTTCCGCTGCCCGGCATCCGGCCGGCCTCTGAACACTGTTTACTGACCACTGATTACTGACCGACTGGCACCATGGCCTACCTCAACGACAATTACCTGAAGCTCAAAGCCGGCTACCTCTTCCCCGAAATTGGCCGCCGCGTGAAGGCGTTCACCGACGCCAACCCCGACGCCGCCAAGCGCCTGATCCGCTGCGGCATCGGCGACGTGACCGAACCGCTGCCACCCGTTGTAATCGCCGCGATGCACGCCGCCGTGGACGAGATGGCCAGCCGCGCGACCTTCAAGGGCTACGGCCCCGAGCAGGGTTACGAATGGCTCCGCTCCGCCATCGCCCAGAACGACTTCCGCGCCCACGGTCTCGACGTGGCCGACGACGAGATCTTCGTCAGCGACGGCTCGAAGTGCGACTGCGGGGCCATCCTCGACATCCTCGGCGACCAGAACCGCCTCGCCATCAGCGACCCGGTCTATCCCGTCTATGTGGACACCAACGTCATGGTCGGCCACACGGGCGAGGCCGACGAAGCCGGCGCCTACGCGGGCATCACCTACCTGCCGTGCACCGCGCAGAACGGCTTCATCCCCGAGCCGCCGCCAGGAAAGGTGGACGTCATCTACCTGTGCTCGCCCAACAATCCCACCGGCGCCGCCGCCACCCGGCCGCAGTTGGAGGCGTGGGTGAAGTATGCGCTGGCGAACCAGGCCATCATCCTCTTCGACGCCGCCTACGAGGCCTACATCACCGAGCCCGGCATTCCCCACTCGATCTACGAGATTCCCGGCGCCCGTGAGTGCGCCATCGAGTTCCGCAGCTTCTCGAAGAACGGCGGCTTCACCGGCACCCGCTGCGCCTTCACCGTCGTGCCCAAGACGCTCCTCGCCAGCACCGCGAAGGGCGAACGCAAGCCGTTGCACCCGCTTTGGTCGCGCCGCATGACAACGAAGTTCAACGGCGTCTCCTACCTCGTGCAGCGCGCCGCGGCGGCGCTCTATACGCCGGAGGGCAAGGCGCAGGTCCAGGCGCTCATCGAACATTACCTCGGCAATGCCCGTGTGCTGGTCGCCGGGGCCAAGGTGGCGGGCCTGACCGTGTTCGGCGGCGTGAATGCGCCCTACATCTGGGTCGGCGCGCCGGCCGGGTTCACGAGCTGGCAGGCCTTCGACAAGATTCTGCACGAGGCCAACGTGGTCATCACCCCCGGCAGCGGCTTCGGCTCGAAGGGCGAGGGCTACTTCCGCGTGAGCGCCTTCAACAGCCGCGCCAACGCCGAGGAAGTCGCGAAGCGGATTCAGGCGCTGAAGTGGTAGGGTTGCCCTTCCGGATCGGTCTCTCGGAATTGAACTTGGCTACATGCCCCGAGATTCCCGGCCGATCCCTGAAGAATACTGATTCCTTTCACGTCGGCCGCCGCGATGGCAAGGTCCCCTCAATGTGAAGGAGTCCCGATGACGGTTGATTCGCCCCCACGGCGCTGGACGAAGATGCGGATTGCCTTGCTCGGGGGCGGGCTCCTCCTTCCGGCATTGTTTGGTTTGGCGGTAATCTTCGAGCTACTTGCGAAGTCGGAGCAGGCCGAGATAGACCGACGCCTCGACGCGATTCGGGCGGCTGGGGAACCCGTTTCGATCGCAGAAATTGAGGCTCGCAGTCCGAAGAAGAGTCCCGAGAAGGAGGTCGGCGTGCTTCTCGCGCCCGGACTGGCACTCCTCAGGAAACCCGATGCAATCCGTTTCCATCTGGACTTGCCGGCCGAATTCATTCAGCCGGAACACCGAGACGAGCTGGCCTCGCTTATCGAGGAGAACCAGCCCGCGATGGACCTCGTGCCCACGTCGCTGAACGGCTGCTGGGCCGCCCCAAAACAGTGGTCGGACCCGAAAGGCAAACTCCTCGGCAAATTGTGCTGGAGGAGTGCCTTGGCCCTTGCGGAAAGCGGACGCTTTGAAGCCGCGGTGAAACGCATGAGTCAGGGAGCGACCATATCCCAAATGCTTTCCCTTTCCCGCCGGTTCGATTTCGAACTGCTGGAACAAGGGCTTCAAACCTTGGAGCTGATCCTCAGCCGAACGGATCCGCCGCCGGAGTGTCTGAAGGAGTTTGAGTCGCTGTTGGTGCGCCTTGAGCCATCCTTGCTGAGTCGCTCGGAGCTGATCGAGGATCGCGCCCAAGTCATCGAAATGCTTCAGGAGGTGAGAGAGGATACGGTCGGATACCTCACGAAGGTTGGGGCCATGCCTCTATGGATGGCGTCCCCAAAGTTTCCTTCATGGCTCGACCCGCTGGCAGCCGAGTTGGGACCGTTGTTGGTGCAGTGGTCGTCGGAAGGTTATCGGGATCGTGATTTTGTCGAGCTGCTCGACCATTGGGTACGCAACATCGAGGCCCTGGATCAGCCCCCTTCGGCCCGTTGGAAGGCGTTGAGGGCGATTTCTGAGCTGGCCGAAACGCGAAGGCGGCGCTGCGTTGCTTGGACCGTTGGCTGGTGTGACTGCTATGTTCTCGCCAAGGAGACTAGCCGAGGATCCGCCCAGTCGCGTGCGGCCCGGGTTGCGCTATCGGTCCTGCGCTGGCGCGCAGCCCACGACGGCAAACTTCCCGACTCTCTCGCCGAACTGGTGCCCGACACGCTGCCGGCGATTCCCGAAGATCCGTTCGACGAACAACCGCTGCGTTACCGCCGGCTGCCGCAGGGCTTCACCGTTTACAGCGTCGGCCACGACTTCACCGACAACGGCGGCCAGCGCCAGCCCGCCGGGACGGAGAAGTCGGACGGCTACGACGTGGTGTTCACCGTGGAGCGATAAGGCTTGGGTAGGATTCAACCGGCGTTACGAAACCCCGCACGCGCGGTCCGTAGCGCAGATTGGCAATTTGCCGTTTCGCCTACTGGCAGTCGGCCGGCGTCGCCGCTAACACCAGCCAGGTGAACGAAGCCCAACCCCAGCGGGCTGGCCGCCCGCGACACAGCAGATTGGCGATCTGCGCTACCTGTTTACCCCAGCTCGACACCGAAGTGTGGGTGGAACGTTTCCACCCCTGCAAACCCGGCTCTGGCCAGTGGCGTTGGCCTATGCCAGTCTTCCGTCATGAGTTCGGAAGCGCTCACGCTGCAAACGATGGAACGGCTGCTCGTCGAATCGTTCGCCCAGATTCTGACGCCGGATCGGGCCCGCCTAATCCTCGGCCTGCGGGCGGGTGAGGTGGAGCAATCCCGGGTGGACGAACTCGCGGCCAAGTCCGGTCGGGGCGAACTCTCTGCCGAGGAACGGGCCGAATACGACGGATACATCCGCTTCGGCATCCGGATTGGCGTGCTTCAGGCCAAGGCTCGCCGGTTTCTGGCGGACGCTGGTCAGGCGGAATGACCGCCGAGCTGCGAGAGTGGGTTCGGAACCGGGCGCAGTTCCGCTGCGAATACTGCCGGCTGCCTGAACGCCTGTTGCCTTACCACCGCTTTGAGGCGGATCACATCCGTCCGGAGAAATTCGACGGAACTTCCACGCCCGAGAATTTGGCTTGGGCCTGCCTGCATTGTAATCGCCACAAAGGGCCGCTGGTGGCCGGGCATGATCCTGATTCTCCGGAGGTCATCCGCCTGTTCAACCCGCGAATAGACCGGTGGGAAGAGCACTTCCGGTATCTGGCTCCCCGAATCGAAGGGGTTTCGGCGATTGGGCGGACCACGGTTTGGGCCCTGGAGATGAACGCGCCCGAATACGTCGAGCTGCGGCGCGAACTGGGTGAAGAATTCTCGGTCTGACCGGCTCACCCCTCCCGGCGCAGGATTTCCAGCGGGGGTTCGTCGGCGATGCCGCGGCTGGTGGCGAGGCCGACGAGCACGGTGACGGTCGTGACGGCGAACACCGCGACGGCCAGGGGGAGCACGGCGACGACGTAGTCGGCCTTGAAGGCGAACTTGGCCAGCGCCCAACTGGAACCCACGGACAGCACCACGCCGGTCAGCGCCGCGAGCAGGCCGAGCGCGAAGTATTCCGCGAAGAGGATGCGCCGGATCTGGGCGCGGGTGGCGCCGAGCGTGCGGAGCAGGATGCTTTCCTGCACGCGTTGCCAGCGGCCGGTCAACACCGCGCCCGCCAGCACGATCAGGCCGGTCGCGACGGTGAACAGCGCCATGAAACGGATCACGAAGCCGACCTTGGTCAGGATGCCGTCGAGCGTCTGAAGCACGAGCGTGAGGTCGATGGCGCTGACGTTCGGGAAGGCCCGCACCAGCTCGCGCTGCATGCGGGCGGATTCGCCGGCGTTGGCCACGCGCGTCGCGAGGACGTGCATGGCGGGGGCCGCTTCGAGCGAACCGCCCGGGAAGACCACGAAGAAGTTGGGCCGCACTTGCCGCCAATCCACCTTGCGCAAGCTGGCGACGCGGGTGGCCAACGGGATTCCTTGCACGTCCCAGACGAGTTCGTCGCCGACGGTCACCTTGAGGTCGCGGGCAATGCCGTCCTCGACGGAGACGGGGATCGGCGCCTCCGGATTGGCGGTGGCGGCAGTGAATTGGCCCACGAACTGGCCGGCGGTGACTTCCTCGCTGTCGGTGAGGTTCGTGCGCCAGGTGGAGCGGAACTCGCGTTTCAGCACCCAGCCGGGGATGTCGGCGGTCCGGTTCGTCGCGAGCTGTTCCACGCCGACGCCCTTCACCGTGGCGAGGCGCATCGTGATGATGGGCGCTTCTTCCAAGACGGGCAGCGACTGGGCCTTCAACAACGCGACCACGCCGTCGCGCTGGTCCGGCTGGATGTCGAAGAGGATGGCGTTGGGCTGGCTGGCCTGGTTGGGCGGGAACAGGGAGGTCAGCAGCACGTCGCGCGTGAGGTGCAACGTGAGGATGAGGAACGTCCCGAGCCCGATGGCGACGAGCAGCAGGCCGGTGCGGTTCTGCGGCCGGTGGAGATTGGCGAGCCCCTGGCGCCACGCGAACGGCAGGGCAGGGGGCGTCAGCTTGCGTGCGCTCCATGCAATCAGCCGGGCCATGCCGGCGAGGATCAGGAAGGCGAGCCCGAGCCCGCCGGCGAAGGCGAGCCCTTCCCACCAGCGGCGGGTCTGAAACGAGGCGAAGCCGGCCACGCCCAGGGCGATCAGGCCAAACAGCACCCAGCGCAGCGGATCGTGCCGGGGTGGTTCGTAGGCCACGCGGATGGCCGCGAGCGGCGGCACGCGCCGGACGTCCAGCAGCGGCAGCAGGGCAAACAGCAGGCACAGGATGAAACCGATGCCGGCGGCGACCAGTGCGGCCGACCAGTCGAAGTGGGCGGTGAACTCGAACGGCACGAAGCTGCTGACGAGGGCCGGCAGTTGTTGCGCGACCACGGCTCCGACGACGATGCCAGCGGCGGTCCCGACGGCTCCGAGCGCGAGGCCCTGCGCCAGGTAGATCGCGAAGGTTCGCGGCAGCGAGCAGCCCAGGCAACGCAGCACGGCGACGTTGGCGAGCTTTTGCCGGACGTGGACGTGGATCGCGCTGGCGATGCCGACGGCGCCGAGCAGCAGGGCAATGAGCGCGACCAAGTTCAGGAAGCGATACAGGTTCTCCAACGCGCGCCCGAGATCCTGCTGCCGTTCCTTCACGGTGTCTGTGCTCAGCCTGAGGCGCTCGAACTCGGGTTTCAGGTCCGTGCGCAGTTTCTCCGGGTCCACGCCGGCAGGCAGGCGAAACATGACCCGGTAGCGGGCAAGACTCTTCGCGCCGACCAACCCGGTCGCCGGCAGGTCGCCGGCGCTCAGATAAACCCGCGGCGCAATTGTGGAAAACGCCACGGTGTCGCCGGGCACGCGGCGCAGGGAACCGAGGATGCGGAAGCTCGCCGAACCCAGCCTGACCGTGTCGCCAACCTTCGCGTCGAACTGGTGCAGCACGCCTTCCTCGACCAGGACGCCGCCGCCCCGGCGGAACTCCGTGCTCGCCCCGGGCGGTTCGGTTTCGAGTTCGCCGTAGAAAGGGAAGTCGCCGGCGAGCGCCCGGGCGTTCACGAGCCGGGTGCCGTTCGTCAGCGAGAGCATCGTCGAGAAGCTGGTTTCCCGGGCCTGTTCGCCGCCAATGCGGGTGAAGAGGGACTCCATCTCCCCGGTGAGTGCCGTGCGGGACGCCACCACGAGGTCGGCGCCGAGCAACGCCTTGGCCTGCTGGCCGATGGCCTGTTCGAGGTTCCGGCCCAGTGAGCCGATGCCGACCAGGGCCGCGATGCCGAGCGAGATGCTCGACGAGAACAGCAGCAGGCGCCGCCGTGACGAGCGCGAATCGCGCCACGCCATGAGCCACGTCCAACGGGAAAACAATGCGGCCAGCCAGATCACGCCGCGGACGGTAGGCGGAGACCGAGGAATGACCAATTTGCGTGAGCATGGAGCGGGGAGCGGGGAGCAGGGAGCGCGACTCTCTGAGTCGCGTTAGGCGAGCATCCGTTGAGTATGAACGCTGGTGGGACCGGACTCGCGGCCCAGAGAGCCGCGCTCCCGCTGCTCCGTGCCTCCAGCTCCCAGCTCCCAGCTTCGCGAACGGTGCATTGCCGCGTCGGGCCGGGTGGTCCACGCTCGCAGCCATATGGCAGCCGATCCGAAGCCGGCCTTCCGGCCCTACATTCCCGACCGCACGGCCCTGCGCGAGTTCACGGCGCGTTCGCTCATCATGGGCACGCTGCTGGGCATGGTGTTCGGCGCGTCGTCGCTGTTCCTCACCCTGAAGGTTGGCCTGACCGTCAGCGCCAGCATCCCGGTGGCGGTGATCTCCATCGCCCTGTTCAAGCTGTGGGCTAAGTTCGGCGGGAAGGACGCCACGATCCTCGAACACAACATCGCGCAGACGGCCGGTTCCGCCGGCGAATCCATCGCGTTCGGCGTCGGCGTGACCATGCCGGCGATCCTGATCCTGGGCTTCGACCTGGAGATCACCCGCGTCCTGCTGGTCGGCGTGCTCGGCGGCCTGCTGGGCATCCTCATGATGATCCCGCTGCGGCGGGCGCTGATCGTCCAGCAGCACGGTGAGCTGAAGTATCCCGAGGGAACCGCGTGCGCCGAGGTGCTCAAGGCGGGCGCCAGCGAGGAATCCCGCGCGGCGGCCGACCCAGTTCACCGGGGCGACGACCTCGGTGCTTCCGTGAACGCGAAGACGATCTTCGCCGGCTTTGGCATTGGTCTGCTCTATAAGGTGGCCAACGTTGCCCTCAAGGGTTGGAAGGATGTTCCCGAGAAGGTCTTCGGCGCACCACTCAAGGCGGGATCGCTTTCCGCGGAAATCTCGCCGGAAATGTTGGGTGTCGGCTACATCATCGGGCCGCGCACCGGCGGCATCATGGCCGCGGGCGGCGTGCTCAGCTACCTGGTGCTGATCCCGCTGATCAAGTTCTTCGGCGAACGCCTGACCGAGCCGCTGGCGCCCGGCACCAAGCTCATCAGCGAGATGTCCCATGGCGACATCCGCAGCGCCTACATTCTCTACGTCGGCGCCGGGGCAGTGGCGATGGGTGGCTTGATCAGCCTGCTCCGCTCTCTGCCCACGATCTGGCACGGGCTCAAGCTGGGCGTGCTCGACATGGTGGACTCCCGCCGGGCCGCCGCGGCCGCCGCGGCCGAACGCACCGGCCAGGACTTGCCGATGAAGTTCGTGCTCATCGGCATCATCGGGCTCGTGGCGGCCATCACGTTCGCGAAACCGCTGCACATGAATCCGCTCGGCGCCGGCCTCATCGTGCTGCTGGGTTTCCTCTTCGTGACGGTGTCGTCGCGGCTGACCGGTGAGATCGGTTCGTCGTCGAATCCGGTTTCCGGCATGACCATCGCGACCTTGCTGATCACCTGCCTAGCCTTCCTGGCGGTCGGCTGGACCGGCAACACCTACTACGTCACCGCGCTATCGGTCGGCGCGGTGGTCTGCATCGCCTGCTCGAACGGCGGCACGACGTCGCAGGATCTCAAGACCGGTTACCTGGTGGGCGGCACGCCGAAGCGCCAGCAAGTCGCCATCCTGATTGGTGCCTTTGCCTCGGCCCTGGTGATGGGGCCGATCCTTCTGGGCCTGAACCAGACGGCGACCACCTACATTGATGCCAAGGAAGTGGCCCCGGCGTTGCGAGCCCCGGCGGCGGAACTGGCAAACGCGCCCAAGGAATTTCTGGCCGGTCCGCAGCACAAGAGCGACGCCACGGAATATCTCGTCTGGCATTCGCCGGATCCCTCGGGCGGCGCGGCGCGGAAGTTCCTGGTGAAGCCCGATGGTGAACCGGTCTGGCTGGTGGATCCCGGCATCAACGGCCAATTCACCAAACGGCCCGACGGCACGGAGGTGCGCAAGTTCGACGCGCCCAAGGCCACGCTCGTGAGCTACATCATCAAGGGTATCCTCGACCGCAAGCTACCGTGGGACCTCGTCTTGTTCGGCATCCTAATCTCAGTGGTGCTGGAGCTGAGTGGCATCTCCGCGCTCGCGTTCGCGGTGGGGGTTTACCTCCCGATCGCCGTTTCGCTGCCGATCTTCATCGGTGGCATGATCCGCTGGCTGGTGGATCGGTTGGGCCGCGCCAAACACGTCAATGCTGGCCTGACCGAGGAGCAGATCGCGGCCGAAGGCGACAAGTCGCCCGGCGTGCTGATGGCGTCGGGCTACATCGCCGGCGGGAGCATCGCCGGCATCGTCATCGCCTTCATGGTGGGCGTGCTGGACAAGCAGGACGCCGCGCTGACGGAGTGGGCGACCAAGTCGAATCCGTTCTTCAACGGGCCGAACGCGGACCTGCTTTCCTGTCTGCCCTTCGCGGTGCTCTGCGCCCTACTGTTCCTGGCGGCACGGGGAATCATCTTGGGGGTGAAAGCCGCGCGGCGAAGTTGACCGCGGCGCCGTGGACTCTTGATCCGCATGACCACGCGCCGTTGCCCTCGCGGACGTCGCCAGATCGCGATTCGACAATCGCGGGTCCGCGCTTAGCGTCGCCGCCGTGATTCGGAACGTGATCTTCGACTGGTCCGGGACCTTGGTGGACGACCTGCCCGCGGTGTGGGAGGCGAGCAACCAGGTGTTCCGCCAGGCGGGCGTCGAACCGCTCACCTTGGAGCAATTTCGGGCCGAATTCCGGCTGCCCTACAAGGGCTTCTACGACAAGTTTGTGCCGCATATCGCCCTGGAGCAGCTGGAGCTCTGGTTCCACGGCCGGTTTGTCGAATGCCAGGATTCCGTCGTCGCGTTGCCGCATGCCCGCGAGTTGCTCGACTTCTGCCGGCACCACGGCTTGCGCGTGTTCCTGCTGAGCACCGTCCATCCGCGGCACTGGCAGGCACAGGCCGAAGCAGCGGGCTTCACCGATTACTTCGAGCGGGCTTACGCCGGCGTGGCCGACAAACGGGCTCGGATCGGGGAAATCCTCGCCGAAAACGCCCTGGATCCCGCCGCCACCATTTTCGTGGGCGACATGGAGCACGATATCGAGACCGCCCGGCACGGCGGCATCCGGAGCGTGGCGGTGCTGACCGGCTACAATTCCCTGGGCCAGCTCCGGGCGGCTTGCCCCGACCTGATTGTCGAGCATCTGGGCGAACTTCGCGGCCTGCTGGACCGCAATTCCCTGCGCCTGGAGGCGCCGTCGTCCCCCTCGGCGCCGGCCCGTCCGATAGCCACGGTCGGCGGCCTCGTCTTCAACGACGTGGGGCAGTTCCTGCTCGTGCGGACGAACAAATGGTCGAACCTCTGGGGCATTCCCGGCGGCAAGATCGAGTGGGGCGAGGCCAGCGAACAGGCGTTGCGCCGCGAGTTGGCGGAGGAAACCGGCCTGAGCGTCACCGACGTCGAGTTCGTGCTGGTGCAGGACGCCATCCAGCCGCCCGAATTTTACAAGCCGGCCCATTTTCTCCTGCTCAACTACACCTGCCGGGCACCGGGTTTCCAGCCGGTGCGGCTGAACTCGGAGGCGCAGGAGTATCGCTGGCTCTCGTTGCCGGAGGCGTTTGCCCTGCCGCTCAACGGCCCGACGCGGGTGTTGTTGCAAACGGTGTTTCGCCACGCGGACAAGGTGGTGGGCCTGCGGGAACCGATCTGAACCCGGGCGGCCGGCCCGTTGCATTTTCTGAACATGGACCGAATCACCATCGCCGACCTCGAAGTCTCGTATCACCTCGGAGTTCCCGATGCCGAACGGGCCCGCCCGCAGCGGCTGCTGCTGACGGTGGAGCTGGGACTCGATTTCACCGCCGCGGCGGCGGCGGACGACCTCAACCGCACGATTGATTACTTCGCCCTCAGCCGCCGGCTCCTGGCCTTCGGCGAAGGGCGCAGCTGGAAGCTGATCGAGAAACTGGCGGTGGACCTGGCCGAGTTCGTTCTCGCGGAAACGCCGGCGGAAACGGTTAGCGTCGAGGTGCGCAAATTCATCCTGCCCGAAACCCGACACGTCAGTGCCCGTGTGGAACGGCGCCGTGACGCGGCGACGAAAGCCGCGCCGGCGAAGGTGATGCCGCAGCGGTTGGACCAGCACATCCGGTTGGGCGCCCGCGGTTAGCTGGGTGTGAATGGGGCATTCCTTCATTGTGGTTCCCGTTGCCGGCGATGGTCAGTCGCGCCCGGCGGCTACGGCTGCTCGGCAGCGCAGGCCCACCAGGGTAGGGCGGAGCTACTGCTCCGCCGCCGCGGCGGCAAACCCGCCCGGGCAGGAAGCTCCACGCCGCGGGGAAAATATGTTCGCGGGGCCGGAAGATTGCCGGCAATCCGGTTCCCTTTCGGCACGGAACCTGCCAAGCCTTCCGGCAGAATTCTGACTCTTTCATGAAGCGCCATCGTGTCGTCATCGGGCTGGGAATCTTGACCTTGGGCGCCGGACTCTGGTGGTCCGGCGGCCCGCGCCCCCGATCGGGGCCAGATGCGACGGAGTCCGTCGGGGAAACGCCCGCGGTGGTCGCGGCAGTCGCCCCTCCTCCTCCGCCGGCAGCCGTGGCCGCACCGGAACCGGACGAACCAAGTGCGGAACCGGGTCCCCGTCCGGCCACGTTGCGGGTGCCCGTGGACCGCACCTGGAGCCAGCCCGTGCCGGAACCCCAGTTTGAAAGGTTCCGGCGTTGGACCGAAACCTATCGCGCGGCGGCTCCGGCAGCGAAGTCGGCGCTGACCGCGGAAGGGGTTTCCCTCGCCACCGCTCGGCGCGAGGAACTGGGCGTGCTCATCCGGACCGAACCGGAACGCGCGCTGGCCCTGACCGTCCCATTGGAAGTTCGCCGTGAACTTCCCGAGTCCGTCGTCAGCCTGCTGGAGGAACGCTTGGATGGCCGCGGCAATCTGGCGGTGCTGGCCACGACGCCGTTGCCCGGCCGGGAAGGAGAGGTGGAGCCGATGTGGCGGACGGCAGTCTTGGGTGGCCGCTATTTTCGGGCGAACGTCTACGGCCGGCGGTTGGATGAGCCGGCTCGGTTTGGCGTGGCACTGCACGGCATCGCCCTGGACGGGCAGATGGCCGTGGATGCCAACCCGGTTCGCATCTTGGAGGTGGTCGAGGCCAAGGCGGCGCTGTCGGCGGATCCAATTTGCGGCGTGTCCGGCGGTATGGCCGAGGAATTTGGCACAGCGGTCGCCGTCGATACGGGCGACGAAAGCCCGAAGGTGGTTTGCGGCACCGGGCACGCGGAATGGCTGAACGCCGCCCAGATCACGGACGAGAGCGACGCGGGGTCCACCGAGGTCACCGCGGAAGGGCGTATTCGCCGTTCGTCCACCTACACGGAGGGCAACAAGAAGGCGATTTTCATCCGGGTCGATTTTTCGGACAAGGCCGGCTCACCGTTCACCGACTCGGCGGGCACCAATTTGCTGAACGCGCTGCACGCCTTTTACCGGGACAATTCGCTGGGACGGGCGGGCTGGGTTCCGTTTGGCACCAATGGTTCGGCCATGACCCCGACATTGCGGATGCCGAAGACGTCGGCCGCCTACGGTGCCTTGGACGCCGCGGTCTTGCGCACCGACGCCCGCGCCGCCGCGACCGCGGCCGGCTTCAAGCTCGCGAACTATGGCTTTGACCTGATCTGTTTTACATCGGTGCCCAACTACGCTTGGGCCGGTCTCGGATACGTCGGCGCGCCGGGCTGCTGGATTCAAGGTTCCTTCGATTCCACGGGCGGCGTTTCCGCGCATGAGCTGGGGCACAACTTCGGGCTTAACCACGCCAATTTCTGGGACACCGCCGGCGCCAACGCCATCGGCAAGACCGGAACCGACGTGGAATACGGCGACACCTTCGACACCATGGGCAACGCCGGCGCCGGCCGCCGTCACTTCAACGTCCGGAACAAGACCGCGCTCGACTGGCTGCGCGGCACCCAGGTCGTGACCTTCACCACCAACGGCGTCTATCGCCTCTACGCGCACGACGACACGAACGCCGTCACCGGCGCCCGCGCGCTCAAGGTCGCCCGGAACACCCGCACCAACTACTGGTTCGAGCTCCGCCAGAAATTCACCGACAACCGCTGGCTCATGAATGGCATCGGCGTGCGGTGGGCGCGTTCCGACAACACTCGCCAGAGTCTCCTGCTGGACACGACCCCGGGCTCGGCCGACGGCAAGAATGACTCTGCGATCGTGCTGGGCCGGACCTTCACCGACCCGGAAGTCGGCCTGCACATCACTCCGCTCCGCAAGAACGGCACCGTGCCGGAGTCGGTGGACGTCCAGTATTTCCGCGGTTTCTACACCAACAACGTGGCCCCCGCCGTGGCGGTCACGCCCTCCGCCACCAGCGCCGCCGCCAATGCGACCGTGCGGTTCACGGTCGCCGCGACGGATGCCGACGGTGATTCGCTGGCGTATTTCTGGGACTTCGGGGACGGCACCTTCGGCACCAACGGTGCGTCCGCCTCGAAGTCTTGGACCACGGCGGGGGATTACCTCGTCCGGTGCACGGTCAGCGACCTGCGCGGCGGTGTGGGCACGGATTCCGTGGCCGTGAAGGTCGGCACGGCCACTACCTACCGGCTGACGGGCAAGGTCACCCGCGAGGGCAAACCCATCGTCGGCGTGCGCGTCTACACGTCCAACACCAAGCTCACCTACACCGATTCCGACGGCAGCTACATCCTGCCCGGGGTCACCGCGGGGTCCTACACGCTGCGGGCGCAGGCCGATGGTTTGCTGTTCACCCGGGCCGGCTTCACCAACCCGATCGTCGTGAACCGCAACTTCGTGAACCTCGACTTCACCGGCTCGCTGCCTGGCGACCTCGAGGCGGCCATCCTCGTCCCGGCCGGCGCGGAATGGCGTTACAACGATTCAGGCATCAACCTGGGCACCACCTGGCGCGCTCCGGCGTTCGACGATTCGGCGTGGAAGAAGGGGCCGGCCCAACTTGGCTACGGTGACCCGGAAGTGACCACCACGCTTGGCTTCGGTCCCGATGCAAACGCCAAGTATCCCACTGCCTACTTCCGCCACGAGTTCTTCGTCGATGACCCGGCGCGCTTCCTGAGCGCCACGTTGGGACTGATCCGGGACGACGGTGCGCTCGTGTTCCTGAACAACCGGGAAGTCTTCCGCAGCAACCTGCCCACCGGCACGGTGAATCACACCACGCTCGCGTCCACCACCGTGGGCGACGCCGACGAAGTGACCTACTTCGAGACCGACCTGGCGCCGACCGACTTCGTGAAGGGCCGCAACGTGCTGGCGGTGGAGGTGCATCAGGTGGCCCTGAACAGTTCCGACCTGCG
>JBEISV010000091.1:0-12905 GCA_040375265.1 Verrucomicrobiales bacterium | reverse complement strand
GAGGTGAGTCCCGCGCAGGGCGCGGGTGCGCCCGGAGCCGGGCGCTTGGGCGGTCGGGCTATGGTCCCTCCGCCGGCGGGGTTCGCCCCAGGCTTCCGTTCCACGGTTCCTTCCTCTACAGCTTCTCTGGTTTCCTTTCCGGTCTGTTTCCGTTTCGCCTTCCCGGTCCGCGGGGCCGGCCTTCCCTGAGCGTGCCCGGAGGTCCCGGTCACCAGCTCCTATTCGGGCATCGCCAACCGAGCCCATGATGTCTTGCCTGACGGCGGGAAGGCCGCAGGGGGTGGACGCCCCATCTAACGAAGGAGGCTCACCAGAGCCCCACCTGCAGCGCCGGACAGTCCACCACCCTGCGGTCCAAGTCGGTTCACGAAATTCAGTCCTCTCGGAGGTTAACGGGGGCAGGTTCAGGCCACGGGTTCGCCCGCGGCGGCTGCCGGCGCCTGGGTCTCGGCGGTTTCGTCGGGGGTGCTTTCCCCGGGTTCCACGAGGAGCCAGCCGAGTTCGGCGGCGGTGCACCGCCCGGTGCGCCACCGCCACAGGTCAATGGCCAGTTGCCGCGCCAGCGCCACCACCACCTTCTTCTTCAGGCTGGCGCCGTGGGTGAGCTTGGGCAGCAGCTTGACCCGAGCGTGCCACCCGGGTTGCCAGCGGAGCAGCCGCCACACGGCCTCGACCAGCAGGGTCCGCACGTGCCCGTTGCCGTGCCGGTCGATGTGCCCGCAGCGTTGCACGCCGCCGCTGGAGTGTTCGCTGGGACAGCAGCCGGTGTAGCTCCCCACCGCCTTGCGGTCCCGGAACCGCCGCCAGTCACACACCTCGCCGTCGAGCAGCGACACGGTGAGGGCGCCCAGGCCCTTGGGCAGCCGTTCGCTCGCCACGTGGCCTGCGATCCGCGCGCCCAGCGCGTCGCGGTGCGCCGCGGCCTGCCGCAGTTGGGCCGCCACAGGTTCCAGCAGGGCCCGCACGAACGCCGAGCATTCGGCGGCTAGGGCTTTCCACTTCCGCGGGCCGGCCCACCCGCCGGGCAGGGTGGCGTGTTCGTGCTCCAGCCGCAGGGCGCGCCCGTGGTTCTCCAGCCGCCGGATCTCCCGCACCCAGAAGTCGCGTTGCCGGCCCAGTTCGCGCCGTTCGCGCTCGGCCTGCGTCGGGATCCGGATGGGATGCAGCTCGTGCGCGTGGCCGTCCAGGTGCCGGCCCAGCCGCACGCAGAGTTCGCGGGCGTCGAGCCGGTCGTTCTTCCGCCGCCGTTCCGGGCTCAGCCGCGTGGGCGTGGTGACCACGTTGGTCGCGCCCGCCGCCGTGAGTTCCTCGTGCAGCGTGTAGCCGAACCCGCACGCCTCATACACCGTGTGCACTGCGTGGCCGGCCGCCACTTGTTCCCGCACCCACTTCAGGAGCTGCACCCGCGTCCACTTCTGCGCCGGCTTGATCGGCCCGGGCCCGCACTGCACCGCGCTCACGCACCAGTTCAGGTCCACGTCCAGCCCCACGACGTAGCGGCGTCGTTCGCCGCGCTTGCCAGCGGCCGGGGTTGCGGTTGCAGTCGAGGTGTCATGCAGCGTTGCTTCGGTTCTCATATCCCGGCCCGGGTGCCAGTCCGCCCCGCGCCGCGCAACCTCTCATGGCATCTAACCCGGCCATCGCGTCTCGGTTGCCATCGTGGCGTCCCGCGGGCCGGGTCGCTGAGCTTGGGTCGTTAGGCGTCGCTCGCGCACTCCCATGAACGAAGCTCAATCCCAGCAACACTACGCCGAGTCCATGTCTCGCAGGCGATCGCTCTCAGTTACCCTTGGGTTTTACGGTGTGGCTTTAGCTACGGGACTTGCTGGCGCGATCTACTCTCAGGAGAGCGGCATCCGTCTTTATCTCATCCTGCTATTCGGTTCCACTATGGGTGCCCTCGCAGTATACTTCATTTGGGTGGCGATCTCCTTTGGCGTCCGCTCCATTCGTCGTCACTCCCCCAATTCCTCGACCAATGACAACACCCGCAACGCCTAACAAAACGGACGCAGGCAACCGCTCGAATGGCATCTGTCGTGTCAGCAACGTCTTGCGCTCGCCGTCGCCTGATCCGAAGCGCTAGGCCGCTGCCCACGTCATGCCACATCAACTCGAAGAACTTCAAATTCAGATCGCAAGTGCCGTTCGTCAGGCAGCAGCGGAATTGCGAAGCCGTGACTCGGAGTTATTTGGGTTCGCATTATGCACCGACGATGAGGTCAGGACGCTTTACCACCTAGCCTGCACGCGAGACTGGGTGCACGAGGAGGAGGTCGGCGATCCAGACATTGGATTCATCTACGTTGAGTGGACTCTCTCGGGGAGCGACGCACCCTTCGATGCCATCAGTCGGCAGTTTGCCACTCTTGCAGATGAGAGCTACGCGAGTGATGCGGATTGGGCCGCCGCGAGAGACCAGCGATTCCATCTTCTCGTTTCGGCCTTACGCGAATGCCGAGAGGCCGGTTCGTTCTCTCCAGACACGTTGCTTTGCGCAGGGAGCACCGACCCCTCGGAGCATCTTGAGGCTTTGGCCATGAGTGGTGTTGATGCCGTCAACGCCGCCGGCATTGCGGACGGGTTTGCGAGGGCACTTGGATATGGGAAGCATCGAAAAAGGTCCTAACCATGCGCAGCTGCGAACTCGGCATGACGCCAGGGCTAGCAATCCACGCGTCCCGAGTGCCGGGTCGCTGCGCGTGAGTCGCTAGGGGGACAATCTGATGTTCATCAGTCCTTATGCGAAAGTCGGCGGCCTAGTCTGGATTCCACGTATGCTGGGAAAGATTCGTCTTCACGCCGGCGGATTGTTGCCCGCCGACTATCATCCCTACCTGGGGCTGGGTTTCGATCGCCGGTGCGTGCGGTTTCTCGGCGTGGGTTACGAGGCGTTGGTCGAGCGCGTCGCCGCCGGCGGGACGGACGAAGAGATCCTCGAATGGTGTTTCGCCACCGGAACGAGACCGTCAGCGGTCGAGATTCACGTGTGGAATGAATACATGATCAAGCGAGGCTGGCGCGATACCGACGCACCCTCGTCCGACCTGCAGGAATACAAGGAGCAGTATGGATTGGGGCATCGCTCCGACATCCTCACCTACTTCGATTTCTATGAGGTCGACGAGGGAAGAAAGCCGTAGAAGACCGGACCCAGCGCTAGCCCCTATGAAGAAGCTCAATGCGCTGCCGGGATTGGGGGTAACGTTTTCCGGATTGCGGCCTTGAGGTGAGTCCGGAGAAGGGCGCGGTGGCGGCCGATTCACGGGCCTCCCGCGAACGGGATTCGCGGCCCGATTATCCCCTCCAATTCGGGTTTCGCCAACCGAGCCCAGGATGTCTGGCCGGACGACGGGAACCACGGGGAACGCACCCTTCGCCTCAGGGCTGCGGTTCGACGACGGGCGGCGGGGTGGTTGGTTCCGGTTTGGGTTCCGCCTCGGGCTTGGCCGAGGTCTCGGTGCTTTCCTCGGGGAAGAGCGCCTTCAGCGTCTGCAAGGGCCGGAGCGGCGCGAGGATGAAGGACGGCACGTGCCGGAAGTCGGCTTCGGGTTTGCCCAAGCGGCCCTTCACCTCGAATTCGAGGAGTTTGGTGAACGGCTTGAGCACGGTGCTCACCAGGCCGCCCAACACCGGCAGGTCGCGCAGGGGTTCCACCTCCATCCGCGTGTCGAGGTGGGCGTCGAAGCCGACCTCGCCGTTGAAGCGCATCCGCATGGCCGGCGACTTGAGTTCCAGGTCACGGCTGATTACCACGCGGTTGGTGATGTGGAACGTCGCGACGCCCTCCGAGAATTTCTGCGCGCCCAAGCCCGGGGAAATGGCTTCGAGCGGCCCCGAGAGGACGCCGAACAACGGCAGGCCCCAGAGGTAGCCGTCCTTGAGCCGGGCTTCCCCGCGGCCGGTCCAGGCGCCGTCCTCGCGGGCTGAGGCGCGGTCCACGACGAGGTGGGTGCTGAGCACGCCTTCAAGGCGGTTGGTATTGGGCAGCAGGTCGTGGAGCAGGCTCGCAACGTCGAGGTCCTTGCCGGTCGCGTCGAACCCGAACTGGACGTCCTCCTTGTTCTCCGTGTTGACCCAGATGTTGCCGTTCAGCCGACCGCCGTGGAAGCCGGTGTCCAAGTTCGAGACCGAGATGCGGTCGCCCTGCCAGTGCAGTAGCGCCGAGGTGTTGGTCGTGTTGAAACGCCACCAGTGGAACCCGCCGAGGCTGGCCTCAAACTTCACGTCCGCCTCGTCCGTGTTGCCGACCGGGATCACGCCGTTGACCACAGCGCGGAGCGGCTGGTCGAACTGATAGGCACTCATCAGCTGGTGCGTCTTCGGGCCGATGACGCGGGTCACCGGCGCCACGTCGAGCGTGGCCATCGCGTTGGTCAGGTAGATGCGTTTCGTCGCGGCGTCGAAGCCGGCCGACGGCACCTGGGCCCAGGTCGCCCCGCGCTTGATGTCCACGTTGCGGATGTCCACGAACTGGTTGGTGAACGAGGCCGAACCGCGGAACTCATCCACGGACTCCCCGCGGAACGTCACGTTGGTCAGGCTCAGCCGGACCGCGAAGCCGGTGCGTTCGCGGGCGAACCAGCGACCCCAGATGTCGCCTTCCAAGTGCGGCGGCTGGGTAAATTGGAACATGTCCAACGTGCGCTCTCCGCCCGGTTCGAGCAGCGGTCGAACGAGGTTCGGGTCCACTGAGCTGCGGACCCGGAAATGGTAATCCTGCGTCAGCGTGTGGCCCTCGTAGTCGAACTCCACCTCGCCCTCGGGCCGCCAGGCGCGCGCGTTGCGGATGGTCCACAGCAGGTTGGTGTGGGCGAACGGCACGAACCCGCGGTCGCCGGGCAGGCCACGGAAATTGAAGTTGGTCACGGTGGCCGTGCCCGCGATCCGGAGCGTCGGCAAGACTTCGCCGCGCCAGTCCGGCTGCCGATTAGTCCAAGCCGGCAGCACCGCGCTGCCCTCCGCCTCCAAGACCACCGGTTGCTCCGGCCGCCAGCCATATTGCCGGATCCATTTCACCGCATTGGTGGTGAGCAGCGGATCCAACCGGTGCAGGTCGAAATCGGAGAAAACCTTCGCCGCGGCGAAGCGGGAGGCGACGTCAACGCGCGCGTCCGCCCGCACGTTGCCGCCGTAAAGCTGTCCGGTGAGGTCGCGCACGACGACCGACCCGTTGCTCCAGCCCACGGCCAGCGCCGCGGAATCCACCGCGAGCTTCGGCATCGTGAATTCACCCACGCGCAAAGTCGCCTCCAGCTCGAAGGGTTCGAGGCGCGACCACCAGGCTTCCAGTCCTCGGGCGGCATTGGTCGCGGCCGGACGTCCGTTCGCACTCACCGAAAACCGGCCAGCCTGTGCCCACTTCGTGACCACGCCCGCGGCATCCACGGCGACCCGCGCCTGCTGCGGCAGCCAGTTCGTGGCCGGACCCGACACGAAGTGCCGGGCCCCTACCTCGAACGTGGCGTTGGTCAGCCGCGCCCACTCCGTGAACACACCCTCGGCCCGGCCCTCCAGGGTAGTGGCGAACAGTCCGGCGGACTCGTCCGCCGGCACCGAAGCTCCCTTCAGCGCCAGCCGATCCAACTGGATTCCACGGGCCGAAATCCGCTCCGCCGCCACGTCGAGGCCGACCCGGAGCGGTAGCGGATTGGTGAGCCCGTGCTGGGACTGCAAATCCAGCCTGAGCGATTGGAGGCCGCCCCAGCGGGTTTTGGCGGAGGCGGATTCCAGGCGGACGTGCGCGAGCATTTCCGGTGTGCCGTTGGTCGCGCTGCCGGCATCGAGGGTCAGGCGAAGCTGCTCGAAGCGTCCGAGTTCCGACTCCGCGCCGGCCGCCGTCAGCACCACCGCCAGCGTGGACTGCTCGGGGTTCGCCGCATCGGCATGGAACTTCAGGTCTAGTTCCGGCGGCTGGGAAAACGTCATGCGGTCGAGCGCCCGGGCGTAGCGCAGCAGTTCGCCGCGGAACGAGCTACCGGCCGGTTTCGAACCGGGCTCCTTGGGTTCGCGCCGAAGCCACCGTGAGGCGTTCGCCACCGAACCGCCCGCCTGGAACCGCCCGCCGTGGCAGGTGCCTTCGAGTTGCTCCAGCGTCCACAATTCCGCCCCGTCGAACCGGAGCCGCCCGCGGAGGTTATCGACCTTGAAGGGAAACGGGTTCGCGTTGGTGCCCGTGTTCAGCGACAGGGAAATTCGCCCGTCGCGCACCGTCACCGCACGGAGCCCAGGCGCCTTGAACGACCGCAGGTCGCGCCAGTCCAGCTTGAGCTGCAACTCGGCGGCGTAAATCACCTCACCCGCGGATTCGCCCTTGCGGGTCACGTTCACGTTCTCCGCAACCAGCCCACGCGTCAGGCGGACCCGCATCCGGCTGAAGTCGAGTTCGACGCCCCGTTCGCGCAGTTGGCGGAGGATGGGCTCCTTCACGAAATCGGGCACCCCGATCTGGTTCAGGTGAACGCACAGATACAGCAACACGGCCGCACCAATCCAGAAGCCGTGCCCGCACCAGCGAAGTCCTCGCCGGCACCAACGCCACCAGCGGCGGGGTTTCGGCACGGGACAGTCGTTGGAGGTGGCGGGTTCCATGCGGCGGGCCGACGGCCTACTGGGCGGTGAGCTCCCGTTGGAGGTCCACCGCCAGCGGCCCGGGGATCTCCAGGCGCAACGGTTCGGCCGCGCCATCCGCCTGCACGAGCGCCACCGCGGTGGCGCCCAGGTCCGCGACCAGCCGCAACCGCAATGACCGCAGCGGCGCAGCACCTTTCAGCGTCAGCGTGACCTCGTAACCGAGCCGCTGGTAACTGGGCAGCCGCGTGAACTGGCTTTCGTCGGGCACCGCGTAACGGACCGATTGCAGCGTGCCGAGACGGTGGACCGTTTCCTCGACCGCGGCGCTCAGCGCCACCGACGGAGCCCCGGCGGTCGTGCGCCATTCGCCCTGGGCGTCGCGTGCCAGCGTCCGCGTCTTGCCCAGCTGGCGAACCTCGATTTGGGCGACGTCCACGGCGGCGAAACGCAGTTCACGGAACTGGCTGCCAGCCTCGGGCTGCTGGAGGAAGGCCCCGAGCGCGACGGAATAGACGGCCGGCTCGTCGACCCGCCGGACGAAGATCCGCTCCTCGCCGTCCAGTTTGCCAAACTGGAGATGGGCAACGGTGTTGGTGCCGGCGACAAACCGGTATTCCCGCACCGGGCGGTCGAGCCCATAGGCCGCGTAGTCGGCCACGACGTCGTTGGCGAACTCCATGATGCCTAGGCCAGGCAACTGGCCGAGCCAGTAGCGGACCAGGTCGCCATCCGCCGGGCATTCCGTCGGCCCGGCAACCCACCAATTTGTGCCGCGCAATTCCACCGCCGCCTGGTTGGTCCCGGCGCGCAGCTCGACGCGGGTGAGCCCGATCACCGGCGGCAGGAGCTGGCGGTCGCGGAAATTGGGCAGGGCCAGCCGCGCCAACTGGCCGACGGCGACCGGCGCCAACACGACATTGGTCGTCGCCGGCAGCCGCAGCCGGACGAAGTTCGTCGCGTCGGCCGGGATGTTGCCCACCTGGAGTCGGACCAACTCATTCGTGCCCCGGCTCAGGATGAACTCGTTTTCCGGGGGCAGCAGACCCAGCGGTTCAAGATCCAGGTTGGGGGCGTCGCTGAGGAAGGCCGCCACCGGGGCCGTCTTCAGGGCGTTGATCACCGTCTCGATGCGGGCGCCGTCGGCCCGGGCGTTGAGCGGCTTGGTCAGGCGCCACCGGCCGTTGGTGTCCTTCTGCGCCTCGAAGCCCGGGGTCTTGCCCCGCACCTCGAACCGGTCGAACGCCACGCCCTCCAGGTTCAGCAGGCTGCGGTCGCGCCAGTGGTCCGCGGTGCGCGGCAGGCTCGCGAGCAGGCTGTTGGCCACCACGAAGAGGCCTTCGGTGCCCGGGCGTTGCAGGTAAAGCTGTTCGCCGATCGGCGTCGGGCCGCCCAACTTCAGCAACACCGGCCCGGTGGCCGTTTCGAGCTTCACGGTCACCGATCCGCCCTCGAAGCCGAAGGCCTGCTGGAGATTGGTCGTGCCGCCCGCGGTGAGTTCGCCCGCCGACAGCCAGCGGCTCGGCGTCACCTTCGCGAGGTTTTCGAGGAACGTGTCGATCGCGGAACCCAGGCCGGGATAGGCGACCGGCAACTTCATGGTCCAGGCCTCGCCCTTGCGTTCGACGCGCACCACGGTGTTCGACCGCAGCAGTTCCACGGCGGTCACTTCCCGCGCAATGATTGGGCTAAACCTAACTTCAGCTCCCCCGCGGTTGCGCAGCTGGCCATCTTCCCGGCCGAGCTCAGTGAAGGCTACGTAGCCGCCCAGGGCGGTCGCGACGAGGAACAGCAGCCAAGTGAGACGGGTGTTCATGAACGCCTCCGCAGCCAGACCAGCCAACCCAAGACCAGGACCCCGCCCGGCAACGCGCCGATCAGCAGCCAGCGCAGGGTGCGGAGCTGGTTCTCCGTGAGGTTGAGCCGGTATTCGCTCACCGGCCGCGGCCCTATGGCCAGCGACTGCGGCCGATCCAGCAACCAACTCACGCAGAGCCCCGCGAAGTCGCGGTTGTTGGCGTCGCCGAGGGTCTTGTTACCAAACATCGTCGAGTCGCCGATCACGATGATCCGGGTGGCGCCTCGGCCGGCCGAGACGCCGGTCACCCCGCCCTTCTCCGCGGCTACCGCCAACGGAACCGGGCCACGTTTGTCGAGCGCAGGGTCGAAGGCGGCGTCGCCGTTAGCGACCCGCGACTTGGTAAGGCCACTTTCGCTGGTCGTGATCAGCGCTTCCGCCTTGGGCGCATCGGCCGCCAGCCGTTCGGCCGGAATCGGCACAACGACCCGGGGCAACGGGAAATAGAGCGAACCCTCCTCGCGGCGGAGCGGAGCCATGAGCGCATGCAGGCCGAAGGACTTCGATTGGACGTCGAGCGTGGTGTAGGTCATCTGCTCGTCGCCGGCATACATCGGCGGGCAGTAGATGGCCCACTTCGCGAGCAGCTTTTCCAAGCCGGTCTCCCGGGCCACCGCGTGGGGATGCAGCAGGACCAGCAGGCGGCCGCCGCGCTGGAGGAAGGTCTCGATCTGCACGAGTTCCGGCGCGAGGAACGGTGAGGTCGGGCCCGCGATGATGAGCAGCTGGCAGTCCGCCGGGATCGTGTTGGTCGTCCCCGCAAGCTTCAGGGCCTCGACCTGGAGGTTCCGTTCGTTGACGAGCAGGCTGTTGAACTTGGCGTAGCCCATGATGGCCTCGTCGCTGTCGCCCGGATGTTCACCGTGGCCCTGCAGGTAGGCCGCGCGGTAGACGACGCCCTCGGACACCGACGCGATGGCCGCGGTGAACCGTTCCTCGCCGCGGAATCCGGCCCGCCGGATCTCCACCTGCTCGCCGGCCATCCGCGCCTTGATGTCGTCGTTGTTGTAGATGGTCAGGTCGGAGACGGTGACGACAAACTGGCGGCCACCGCATTCGAAGGCGACGAGATCGTTGGCCGCGGTGCCGAGTTTGAAGCGCACCTTCGCGAGTTCCGCCAACCCGGGGCTGCGCAGGTAGTCGACGTGGCGGATCGTCAGGTTCGGCTTCCGGACGGCATATTCGCGCAGCAACCGGTCCACGTGGGGAAAGAGCGGTGATTCGCTGTTGAACAGGACGGTGGCCTCCACGCGGTTGGTCAGCCCCGCGAGGGTTTGCACCGTGAGCGGCGACAAGGGTCGCCCGCCGGATTCGGAGAAGTCCCGGCGCCACACCTTGCGGGTTACCGCGAGGTAGTTCAGGGCCGCCACGATGACGAACGCGGACACCACCGAGACGAGGACGCTCAGCGCCGTGGTCAGGCGGCGCGCGGGCACGAAGCTCGGTTGATCGGGCACGGGACTCATTTCCAACGGCGGCTTTCCACGACCCGTTGGGTCAGAAACACGAACAGCGCCGTGCCCGTGAGGTAAAAGACGAGGTGCCGCGAATCCAGCACGCCGCGGGAGAAATCCTCCATGTGGCGGACAATCGAGAGGTGATCAAAGACCCGGCCCAAAACTCCTTCGGCAGGATTCTCCATGGTGGGCCGCAGGCTGACCACCCAGATGCCCACGCCGAGCAGGAAGCTCATCATCGCGGCGATGACCTGGCTACGGGTGAGCGACGACGCAAAGCAGCCCATGGCCATGAACAGCGAGCCAATGAGCAGCACGCCTAGAAAGGCGATGGCGGTGACTTTCGGCTCCAGGAACTCGGCCTGACCGCTGACCTGCCGCAGGGTGATGAGCACCGCCAGCAGCGGCAGCCAGGTGAAGGCGTAGAACAGGAGCGCGCCGGTGAATTTGGCCAGCACGACCTGCGTGTCGCTGACCGGCGTCGTCATCAGCGCCTCGTAGGTGCCCGACGACTTTTCGGCGGCGAAGGTCCGCATCGTGATCACCGGCGAGACCACCAGCAGGATCACCCAGAAATACGCGCTCTGGTAGAACGTCTCGGTCACCGGCCGGTCGTCCGGCAGGCTCACCAGCTTCGAGCAGATGTCGACGAGCGAAAACCCGGTTAGGAGCAGCGTCACCGCGATCACGACGTAGCCGATGAGCGAGTTGAACGAGGCGCCGAGTTCGCGGCGCACGAGCGTGAGGAAGGCACTCATCGGTTCGCCTCTTCCTTCCGGCTGCGGGTCAGGTGCACAAAGATGTCCTCCAGGGAATAGCGGCGCCGGGTGAGTTCGCGCAGCGGCCAGCCGTGGGCGCGGGCCGTCTCATAGACCAACGGCCGGAGGTCCGCCCCGTTCTTCGGCGTCAGCGCCAGACGGTTGAAATCGCCGTCCGCCGGAGTCAGGTCGAGTCGTTCGACGTCGGGCAGGTCGCGGAACGCCTCGATCAACGCCTCGGCGGGAGCGGCGATCTCGGCGATGACATGGCCGTCCTGGTCAACCCGTTTCCCTAGGTCGGCCGTAGTGTCGGCGGCGATGATTTCGCCCCGGTTCAGGATCAGCACGCGGGAACACGTCATCTCCACCTCGCTGAGGATGTGCGTGGAAATGAGCACGGTGTGCTGCTGGCCGAGTTCCTTGATCAGCCCGCGCACCGCGCGGATCTGATGCGGATCGAGCCCGATGGTTGGTTCATCGAGAATCACCAGGTCCGGCTCATGGACGAGCGCGTCGGCCAGGCCGACCCGCTGCCGGTAGCCCTTCGAGAGCTGGCCGATGATGCGGTGCTGGACGTCGGTGAGGCTGCATTGGCGGAGGACCGTGTCCACCCGCGACCGGCTCCGGGCCCAGCCGAGCCCCTTCAGCCGGGCGCGGAACTTCAGGTATTCCCGCACCCGCATGTCGAGGTGGAGCGGATTGTTCTCCGGCATGTAGCCAATCCGCCGGCGGACCTCATCCGGCTGGTGGAATACGTCGAAGCCTGCAATCCGGGCCGTGCCGCTGGTGGCCGGCAGGAAGCCGGACAGGATGCGCATCGTGGTGGACTTGCCGGCGCCGTTCGGCCCCAGGAAACCGACCACCTCACCGCGCCCCACCGTGAACGAAATCCCGTTCACGGCCGTGCGGCCGGGGTAAGTCTTGGTGAGGTCGCGGACCTCGATCATGGGGACGGCATCCATCCGAGCGGACAGCCTACCGGGCGCGCACCGGCTTGTCATTCGCCACTTCGTCCGCTCGTCCGCGATTTGCGTTCAACCGGGAACTTCCGAGATGCAGTGGCACACGGTTGGTCGGACCGCCTGGCAAATTCCGCCTTTGCGCGCCCGGCCCGACCGCTAGCCTTGCCGGCGACATGACTCCGAAGTCCGCGCTCTGGGCCCGTTTTCAGCAACATTACACCGAGTTCCCCGCGTTGGGCCTCGCGCTCGACCTGTCCCGGGTCGACTTCCCGGACAGTTTCCTCGCCACGATGGCTCGGCCGATGCAGCGGGCGTTCATCGCCATGGCCGAGCTGGAGAAGGGCGGCATAGCGAATCCAGACGAACGCCGCATGGTCGGGCACTATTGGCTGCGGAATCCCTCCCTGGCTCCGACGAAAACGATCACCGCTGAGATCGAAAACACCGTGGCGGATTTGAAGGCCTTCGCATCCGCGGTCCAGGCCGGGTCCGTCGCGGGCGCGGCCGGGTCGTTCCAGAATGTCCTAGTCATCGGCATCGGTGGCAGCGCCTTGGGTCCGCAGTTCGTGGCAAAGGCCCTCGGCCAACCGGCGAACGACAAGCTCAAGCCGTTCTTCTTCGACAACACCGATCCGGACGGCATGGACAAGGTGCTGGCGGAACTGGAGGGCCAACTGGGCCGCACCCTCTGCGTGGTCATCAGCAAGTCGGGAGGCACGCCCGAGACACGCAACGGCATGGTGGAGGCCAAGGCGGCGTATGCGGCCGTCGGGCTGGACTTCGCGCGGCATGCCGTCGCGGTCACCGGCTCCGGCAGCGCGATGCACAAGGTCGCAACCGCCGAAGGCTGGGTGAAGGCGTTCCCGATGTGGGACTGGGTCGGCGGCCGCACGAGCGAGACCAGCGCCGTCGGCCTGTTGCCGGCCGCCCTGCAGGGCCTCGACATCGACGGTCTGCTCGCTGGTGCCAAGGCGTGCGATGAAGTCACCCGCGTCGCCGAGGTTAAGGCCAATCCCGCCGCCCAACTCGCGCTGATGTGGTATTTCCTCGGCGATGGCCGCGGTTCCAAGGACATGGTGGTGCTGCCCTACAAGGACCGCCTGGAACTTTTCTCGAAGTATCTTCAGCAGCTCGTGATGGAGTCGCTGGGCAAGGAACTGGACCTCGATGGTCGCATCGTTAATTCGGGCCTGAGCGTTTATGGCAACAAGGGTTCAACCGACCAGCACGCCTACGTGCAGCAGTTGCGCGAGGGTGTCGCCAACTTCTTCGCCGTGTTCATCGAGGTCCTTCAGGATCG
>JBEISV010000352.1:0-5079 GCA_040375265.1 Verrucomicrobiales bacterium | reverse complement strand
CGCAGCCAGACACCGTCCTTCAGCATGCCGAGCCAGGGCGCGGAGATGAACCGCATCTTGGAGCAGAGTTGGCCGCCTTGCTTGGCCCGGTAGTCGAATTCGCGGGCGAGGTCGCGGTTGAAGAACACGACCGCCTCGCCGACGTGCAGTCCGTTCTTGGTGCCGCCGAAGCAAAGGACATCCACGCCGGCCTGCCAGGTGATTTCCCGGGGCGCGCAGCCGAGCGCGGCGACGGCATTGGCGAACCGCGCACCGTCCATGTGGAAGCGGAGCCCGTGCTTCTTGGCCATCGCGCCGATCGCGCGGAGTTCCGCCGGGGTGTAGAGCGTGCCGACTTCCGTGGCCTGGGTGACCGTGACGACCTGGGGTTTGGGGTAGTGGATGTCCGTGCGCCGGAACACGGCTTCCTCGATGCCCGCCGGGGTCAGTCGACCGTTTTCGCCCTGCAACAGAAGCAGCTTGGAGCCGTTGCCGAAGAATTCCGGGGCGCCGCACTCGTCCTTCTCAATGTGGGCGACGTCGTGGCAGAGCACGCTGTGGTAGCTCTGGCAGCAATGGGCCAGCGACAGGGAATTCGCCGCCGTGCCGTTGAACACGAAGAACACCTCGCACGGCGTCTCGAAGACCTCGCGAATCATGTCCGCGGCCCGCTGGGTCCAGGCGTCGTTGCCGTAGGCCGAGGCGTGCCCGCGGTTGGCCTCCTCCAGCGCCGCCCAGGCTTCGGGCGCGATGCCGCCGTAGTTGTCGGACGCAAAATGTCGGCGGGAGGCACGGGTGTCGCCGTCGGCGGGAAGGACGCGTGAATTGGAGCTCATGCTGCAAAAAACAGTGCCCGGAAACTGGCGGGGGCCAGCAGCACTGGCAAGGGAGCTTCCGCCGCCTGCCCCACTCGCCTAATCGCCCTCTTCCGCGAGCTTGCGGTAGAGGGTCGCCAGACTGATGTCGAGCAGGCGGGCGGCTTCTTCCTTGTCGTCGCGGGTCAGGCTGAGCACATGGCGGAGGTAGCCGGCTTCCTGGTCGCGCAGGAATTTTTTCAAGGCCACCACCCCCTGCGCCAGCGGCGCCCCGCCCTGGAGCGCAGTCGGCATCCCGGCGGCGGCCGCGGCGGCGTTTCCGGCGGCACTCGCGGTGGTCGCGGGGCCGGGGTTCACCTCGGCGCCCTTGGGGATGGCCAGTTCCGCGGCCTGCTTCTCCTCGTCCTTGCCGTCACCGGTGGCGAGCTTCTCGACGACCGGGGGCAGGTCCCGCACGCGGATCAACGGCAGGTCGGCGAGCACGATGGCCCGTTCCACCGCGTTCTGGAGTTCGCGCACGTTGCCGGGCCAGGCGTGGGCGCACAGCGTGTTCATCGCGCGCTGGCTGATGCGCGGCGGCTGGCCTGAACGGGTGTGGACGCGGTCCTTGAGGAAGTGGGCGACGAGCATCGGTATGTCGTCCCTCCGATCCCGCAGCGGCGGCAGGTTGATGGCGACGACGTTGAGCCGGTAGTAGAGATCCTCCCGGAACTTGCCCTTCTTCACGAGTTCCTCGAGGCGTTCGTTGGTGGCGGCGAGCACGCGCACATTCACATAGGTGGGCACGTTGTCGCCCACTCGGCGGACTTCCTTTTCCTGGAGCACGCGCAGCAGACGGCTCTGGAGCTGCGCCGGCATGGTGCCGATTTCGTCGAGGAACAGGGTGCCGCCGTCGGCGTCGTGGAACAGGCCGTTCTTGTCCGCAACCGCACCGGTGAAGGCGCCCTTGCGATGGCCGAAGAGTTCTGACTCGAGCAAGTTTTCGGGCAGCGCGGAGCAGTTGATCGGGATGAAGGGGCCGTGGGCGCGGCCGGAATTGTAATGCAGCGCGCGGGCGATGAGCTCCTTGCCGGTGCCGCTTTCGCCGAGAATCAGCACCGTGGCGTCGGTGTCGGCGACGCGTTCGATGAGCTTGAAGACGCCGTTCATCCGCTCGCTGGCGCCAACGAGCTGGCTGAACTGGTATTGGCGCTTCAGTTCCTTGCGCAGGGCCTGGTTCTCGCTGACGACCTCGGTGTGGCTGAGCGCGCGCTGCACGCGGAACTTGAGGTCATCGAGCTTGAAGGGCTTCTGGAGGTAGTCGAAGGCACCCAGCCGCATCGCCTCGACCGAGTTCTCCACCGAGGCGAAGCCGGTGATCATGATGACCGTCGCCGGCGGGTTGAGCGCGCGGGCCTTCTGGATGATCTCCATGCCGTGCGGCTTGGTCTTGTCGAGGTAGAGGTCGGTGATGACCAAATCCGGCTGGTGCTTGGTGAGCGCGTCGAAGACGCCGTTGGGCGTCGTGAAGGGAAACACCTCGTGGCCGTCGTTGCGGAGCACTTCGGCAACCATCTGCACCATCGTCAGCTCGTCATCCACGAGGAGAATCTTGGCCATGGGAAACAGGATAAGCTGAGGCCGACCGTGAACCCAAGCCGCAAAGCGGACGCTTCGCCCAAACAAACGCCCTCCGGGTGGTGACCACGGCGGGCGGCGGCAAAAACGGCGGGCGGCGACCGCTCAGATCATGTGGCAGAACATCGCGTCGCGCAGCTTGGGCTCAAACCAGGTGCTCTTCGGCGGCATGATCCCGCCGGCGTCGGCGATGGTCATCAGGTCCACGATGCTGGTCGGGAACATCGAGAAGGCGCAGGCGTATTCGCCGCCATCGACCAACTTCTCCAGCTCGGCCGTGCCGCGGATGCCGCCTACGAAGTTGATGCGTTTGCTCGTGCGCGGGTCGTCGATGCCGAAGAGCGGCGCGAGGACGTGTTTCTGGAGCAACGTCACGTCGAGCCGTTCGATCGGATCGCTCACACCGGTCAATGCCGCCTTGAACCGCAGCGTGCTCCATTGGCCGCCGAAATAGAACCCGAGCTCGTGTTTCCCGGCCGGTTTCGCGGAACCCTGTGGGACGATCTCGAAGACTTCGGCGAGCTTCTGCCGCAACTGTTCGGCGGAATGGCCGTTCAGATCCTTCAGCACCCGGTTGTAGGGCAGAATCTGCATCTGGTTGTGCGGGAAGATCACCGTCAGGAACCGGCCGCTGTGCCCGGCCCCTTTCCTCGCCTGATGGATGCGTCCCGCGGCGGCGCTGCGATGGTGACCGTCCGCGATGTAGAGGTAGGGAATTCTGGCAAAGGCGCCTTCGATGAAGGCCAACCCCTCGGCATCCGCCACGGTCCAGGCGGTGTGGCGGACCCCATCCTTGGCGGTGAAATCCACGGCCGGGGGAAGGGCGGTGCGCTGGGCCACGAAGGCATCGAGCGCGGCTTCGGCGCGGTAGGTGAGGAACACCGGGCCGGTCTGCGAATTCAGCGTCTCGATGTGGCGCACGCGGTCGTCCTCCTTGTCGGGCCGGGTGAACTCATGCTTCTTGATGATGCCGTCGAGGTATTCCTGGCAGCTCGCCGCGGCGACCAGGCCCACCTGCGCGTGGCCGCCCATGATCTGGCGGTAGAGGTAAAAGGCGGGCTGTCCGTCGAGCTTCAAAGCGCCCTGGCCGATGAGGCGGGAGAAATTCTCCGCACCCTGGGCATAGACGGCGTGCGAATATAGGTCGGTGCCGGCGGGCAGGTCGATCTCCGGCTTGCTGACGTGCAGGAAGCTGAGCGGATTTCCCCGGGCCATTTCCCGGGCTTCTTCCGACGACATGACGTCGTAGGGCAGCTCGCAGATCTGCGCGGCGAGCTCAGGTTGCGGACGGAGGGCGGCAAACGGTTTGATGGTGGCCATACGAAAAGCGGCGCGGAAGCTAGTGGGCCGGCTCCCGCGGGGAAAGCGGGAAGCGGCCAGACCGCGCCAGGCGACAGCAGCTGGCGGATTTGCCGGGCGATTCACAAAAAACCCGTTGGCGCAGCGCGGGGCGTTTCCCTACGGTCCGCGCCACTTTCGCAGGAATGCCCAGTGTTTTCATCAAGACCTACGGTTGCCAGATGAACGAGCGCGACAGCGAGGCCGTCGCCGCGCAGCTCGTCGCCAAAGGCTACACCTTGGCCGCCCATGAAAGCACGGCGGACGTGGTGCTCCTCAACACCTGTTCCGTGCGCGATCTGGCGGAGCAGAAGGCCATCTGGAAGATGGAGAATGTCGCCGGCATCGCCCGGAAAGAGGGGCGGCAGCCGATCCTAGGCTTCATGGGTTGCATGGCCCAAAGCCGCGGCAAACAGCTCGTCGAAGCGCTGCCCGACGTGGATCTCGTGCTGGGCACGCAGAAGTTTCACCGGGCGGCGGAGTATCTGGACGAGCTGTTGGCCGGCCGCCGGGCGCAGATCGTGGACACGGCGGACGAGGACGGCTCGCAGGCGACGATCCGCGAACATCTGCTGACCGGCGCCGCCGACAAGAAGTCCGTGACCGCCTTTGTGAGCATCATGCAGGGCTGCAACCAGCACTGCACGTTCTGCATCGTGCCGTTCACCCGCGGCGAGGAGCGTAGCCGGACCATTCCCGACATCGTCACCGAATGCCGTGAGCTGGTCGCCCGGGGCGTCCGGGAGGTCACGTTGCTTGGGCAGATCGTGACTAGCTACGGCAAGCGCGACTACCCGCTGCGGGACGGCAAGTCGGCGTTCGTGCAGCTCATCGAGGCGGTGCATGAAATCGATGGCTTGGAACGGATCCGGTTCACCTCGCCGCATCCCAAGGGCTACGGCGACGACCTGATCGAAGCCTTTGGCCGGTTACCGAAGCTGGTCGAGTCGGCGCACCTGCCGTTGCAGAGCGGCTCCGACCGGCTGCTGAAACTCATGCATCGCGGCTACACCCGGGAACGCTTCGCCGAGATCATCGGCAAGCTGCGCCGGGTGCAGCCCGGAATCGGGCTTAGCACCGACATCATCGTGGGCTTCCCGGGCGAGACGGAGGCGGACTTCGAGGAGACGCTGGCGCTCTGCCGGCAGCTCGAATTCGACCTCGCCTACGTTTTCAAATACTCGCCGCGCAAGGACACCCCGGCCGCCGCGATGCCGGACCAACTGCCCGAGGCAGTGATCGAGGAACGGCACCAGCGCCTGATGACGCTGACCAACGAGTTGGCGGCCCGCAAATATGACGCCCTCATCGGCTCGACGGTGGAGATCCT
>JBEISV010000195.1:0-8170 GCA_040375265.1 Verrucomicrobiales bacterium | reverse complement strand
GTGGGGCCGACGGACACGAGGATGTTGCCCCGCGCATCGGCGGAGAATGCCGGCACCCCGTTGGTGAAGAGTCCGGGCGCAATCAGACGCGCCCCGCTCAGGTTGAGTCCGGCCTGGTTCAAGGTCGCGGTAATCGGCCCGCCATTGTTGCCCTGCAGGGCGAGGAACGGCGTGCCCAATGAGGGGAAGTTTAGCTGGGCATCCGTGGTCACGGTGGGGACGCCGCCGGGCGTCAGCGTGAAATGACCAGCGGCGTTGAAGGCCGGCCCGCCGAACTGGGCGAGCACGCCGCCGTTCAATTGGCCGTCCACGAACAGACCCGCTGGGGTCACGCGGAACGCCGCTCCCGACTTCACCGTGGTGATCGAAAGGCCGGGTAGTCCCAGCGGCAGCAGGTCCTGGTTGAGCGTGCCGGTGAGTTCGAAGGTGCCGTCACTGCGAACGGTGACCCGGGCGGTTGCGCCGGGCTGGGTCGTGATCGTCTGGGCGAACGTGGTGTCCGGGAACACCGTGATTGTGGTGCCGCCGGAAGTGAGCGAGGCGCTGAATTCGAGGGTGCTCAGCCCCACGCCGCTGACCGCAACGGGACTGACCAGCGCGGTGGGCGCCAGCCGCAGCACGGTGTTGGTGCCCGCCTTGAGTTCGAGTTGGTTGGTGACTTCCAGCGTCGCGCTCCACGGACCGCTGCTGGAGAAGGTAAACGCGTTGGTTCGCTGGCCGCCGTGAACCAGATAGTTGGCCGAACCGAATTTGAGTCGGGCCGGGCTCAGGAACAGTTCGCCGGCCGCTGTGTTTCCGGCGCGGGATACTTCCAGTCGCGCTGACAAGTCGCTCCCGATGAGAGGATCGAGCCGGAACGTCGTGCCGAAGTTGAGCGGGGTCACGCTGCCGCGGACGCCGTAGCGCGGGCTGCCGACGGTGCTGAAATCAAGCTGGGCGGCGCGGATGGCCAGCGCGCCGACGTTGACGAGCGGCACGGAGAATCTGCCCGCGAGGGCCGGCAGGCCGTTGGCCGCCGGGGTCACCATGAGCTGGGCGTCCGCGACGGCGGCGAGGTTGGCGCCGTTGAGGCGGAAGTTCAGGTTCCCGCGCATGGCCAAGCCACCATCGCGTCGGACCCGGGCGACGGGATCCGGATTCGTCGGGGCGAATCCCGGCTCATACCGAGGCGAGTAGGCGTAGAGCCAAGTGCCGCCGTTGAAGCGCACCAAGTCGCTGACAGGCGAGGGCAACTGCAAGGGCAGCGCCGCTTCGAGCTTCATCTTGGGCAACTTGGACTGGAGGTCGCCCAGCACTTCGGCCAAGGCCGCGTTGAGCGCCGCGTCGGTGCGTGGGCCGGCCAGCACCGCCCGGGCCTGGGCCAGACGGTTGCTGAAGATCGTTTCGATCGTTTCCGGCGGGGCGCCGCGCAATTCGAGTTCCACGGTTGCGCCGGGAGAGAACGCGTCGAGCCACGAGCCGGCGGGCACCTTTCCGGCCGCCCGGAAGTAGGCGTTGGTGCCAGTCGCCGCATCGGCCAGCCTGGCTTCCAAGGTGGCCTTGGCCACCGGGATGCCGAGGAGCTGTCCGTCGAGGAAACCACGCAGGAAGAATTCGCCGCCCGGATACAGGCCGACGAAACGGGGCTGTTCGGGCCGGACGTCTCGGATGGATTCCAGCAAGACGCGGGGTTTCAAGGCGGCCCCGGCGGCATCCGTGAAGAACGGCGGATTGGGCGCGGGCACGTAGAAGCCGAGCGCGCCGGCCTGCCGGCTTTGGAGCACGTAGTCGAAGAGGTATTCGGCCGCGGCGCCAAGCCGGGTGAAGGCGTCGTTGGTCGGGCTGAGCGCGGTGTAGAGCGCAGCCGGCGGCGCCTCGTAAAGCGCCCGCGGCAACTGGATGTAACCACCGCCCACGAGGCCGCCGTGGGGAAAATAGTCGCGGGCGAAGCTGAGGCCGGCGACCCGCTGCTGCTCCGGCGAGCCGTCGGCGAAGGCTTCGCCCAGGTCGGCGGCGGAGCCCTTCCACTGCGGGTCGGCGAAGAGGCCGAGCGACGAGCCGGCCAGGCGGTTCGTCAGGGCCGAAAGCACGAGGTCGAGCCGCGACGGCAGGTTGAGGCCGCGGTTCTCGGGCCGCACCCAACCGCTGCCGGGCCGGGCCGGGTGGGCGGTCAGGTTGGGTAGGACCACACGGGCCTGGGTGTCCACCGTCTTGAAGCCGAGCGGGCTCAACGTGTAGCCGACCGTGTAGGCCGCATTTTCGAGGAAACGGTCGAACGTCGTGTCGAGGTAATCCACGACCGCCGCCGGCGAGGAAAAGCGCCCCTGGATTCCGCCCAGGAAAGGCTCCGCCGGATCGGGATACGAGAGCGAGAAGCCCACCGTTGCTCGGTCCGGCGCGAACAGGGTCGCGGACAGCGGTCCAGCCAGGGCGCCGACCGCGCCGGTGCCGACGACCGAGCTCGCGCTCAGCAGCGCCGTCGCCATCATCATCGTGGGCGAACCCGCGGTGACGGCGGTGTAGTTCGTCTTGGTCACCTGCATGCCGGCGGTCAGCAGATCTGCCCCGAGCGGGAACCCGAACAGGCGCGGCCGGACCTCGCCGCAGAACAGGACTTCAGGATTCACCTCGTTCATCAGGACGCCGAGGCCGCTGGCCACGCAGGCACGGAGTTCGCCGGGCAATCCCGGGCGCGAATAGAGCTGAGCGATGACCCCAATTTTCTCCTGCGCTGTGAGTTCGTCGGCGATCTGGAGCTTGGTCTTGCCGGTGAGGGTAACCCGTGGCGCGATGCGTTCGACGACCTCGAACAGGAGTGGCTCGCTGACGCATTCCAGCAACCGGACCCACGCTTTCAGCAGGCCGCTGTAAGCACCCTGTAAGGCGTAGGAACCACGCATCGTGCCCAACGACAAGGGGCCGACCTCGACGTCCACCTCGGCGCAGAGCGACGGATTGGGATCGGCCCGTTCGTCGGTGGCGGCGACGAAGGCCTTGGCGTTCCCCACCGGCACGCCCAACAGGTTGACGTGGCCCGAAATCCCCGCCACGCCGGCGGAGCTGACCGCCGCCCCGACCGTGCCCGACAGGAAACTGGAAACGGTCGTGTGCGTGAACGTGCCGCTGACCGACAACGTGATGTCCGGACATGGGGCGCCCCGGTAGGCGACCGCGACGAGTCGGTCATACACCGCGTCGGCGTTGGTCTCATTCGCGATGGCATCCACTACCAGCGGCACGAGCATGGCTTCCAACTTGGCGGCGTTTTCGTTGATGATGACCAGCAACTCCGCCGCCGCCGGGCCAAGGTTGGCCACCGTGGGCAGCGGTGTGCGCGCCAGCACGTTGGTGCGGATGCCTGCTGCCGCCGCGAGCGCCGTGCGGGTGGCCCAGTCATTGCCCTGCGCGAATTGGGACGCCACCCAGGCGCGGGTGAAACCCAGGCCGTTCAAGGTCTCTTCGGAAACCGAACTGAAACGGGCGATCACGACCCGGGGGAACTTGTCCTGGTCGGGATGCGGCTGGCAGAAGAGGTTGATCGTGGGCGGCGGGCAGTCGCCGGGACACGGCAGGCCGAACTCATTGGTCGAACGGACATGCGGAAAGGCCGAGGCCCGTTCAATGCCGGCGCGGGCAATGGCACCGGGACTCTCCGTCAGGCCGTTGGCGAACAGGTCGGCCAACGGATCCACCGGCGTGCTGTCCGGGCCGACGCCGGCAGGATTGCCCACGAGGCGGTTGAACTTCTCCGCCAGTTCTTCGGCCTCGGTGAGCTTCTTCTGCAAGTCCTCCCACGAGAGCGCAATCTTCGGGAGCTCGGTGATGCCGGGCTTGGGTTTGCCGTCGGGCCCGAGGTAGGCGGTGAACTCGCACGGATCGTTGAAACCGTTGCCCAGCGCGATGCCGCCGCTGGCGCCGGAAAGCAGCAGTCCGCCCAGATAACCGCCGTCGATCGGGATGCCCACGCTGCCGGCGTTGAAGTCGAGGCAGGCGCCCACGATGCCGGTTGTCCGGAACGCGAGCAGGAGCTTGATCTTGTAGCCCTGATAGCTGCCCTCGGCGGTGCCGGCGAGGAACAGATCGTCGAGGTCGCCGCCGAACACCCCGGCCCGCGCCGGTCCGCCGCGGTTAACTCCGGCAACCTTCGACAGCCCGCTCACCAGCATGCCGCCGCCGATGTCGCTGATGGGCGGCAGCTTCAGCCCCTTGATCAGCATCCCAAAGCCGTCCACGTCCTCCAGTTTGGGTTTGCCGTCCTGCGAGACGGTGACCTTGAGGTCGTTGACCGTGCCTTCGAACAGGGTCTTTTCCTTGGAGGGAATCGCGGCCAGGACGCTGAACTTGAGGTTCACGTTCGCCGGCTTGAGCAGATCCGGCAGCGGCTTGTTGCGGTCCTTGAACTCAAACGACGCCGACGTCACGCGGACCGGAATCTTCTGCGCGAGCGCGAACTCGTGCTCACTGATGCCGAGGCCGCCGAGGGTGAATTGTGGCGGTTGTGCCCGCGACGTCTGGGTGAGGCGCGCGTCGTTGAGCGTGAAGGCCGGGCCGTTGGGCACCGCCAGCGTTCCGCTGAGCGCCAGCACGAAGGGTTCGGCCGGCGTGGGCTCGAATAGGTTGTCGAGGTTCTGGACCGTGAAGAGCGTGTTCGTGAGCAGGAAGCCGCCGTTGCCTCCGAGGTGGAAGGTGCCGCCGAATTGCAGCGTCATCACGTCGAGCTTGGGCAGGAAGGGCGGGTGCCCGGGCAACGTGATTGTGGCGCAGGTCACGTTCTTCACGAAGTCACCGTCCACCTCGGTGACCAGGTTTGCCGGGAGGATGAGTTCCGAGGCGCCGTCGAGCACGAGCGTCGGTAATCCGCCGTCCACGTCGCGGAGGGCCGTCAGCGCGACGCCGTTCGTGCAGGGCCTGCGGCCGGCGCCGCGGCCGAGCAGGGTGAACTTGATGCCGTGGTCGTCGTAGAGCTTCAGGTCAGTCGTCAGCGCCACCGTGCCGGTGGGAAATCCGTCGAGCCCCCAGGCGCCGTTGATGAGTTCGACGCGCGTGGTCTGGTCCTTGGGAAACGGGAAGACCACGACGCCCTGAAGGTTGGTGAGGTAAGGCAGTCCCCTAGGGTTGAAGACGAGCGTGGCCCGGCAGAGTTCGGTCGCGAGGCCATTGAGCTGGGGCAACACGGCGATGTTGGTGAAGTTCAGCGCCCCCGTCGCGCGGATGGTCAGGTCATTTGGATTCGGCCCCGTGACGTCCACCGTGAGCGCGGAGTTGCGCCCGAGTCCGACGGAGGTGCCGGAGGAGTTGTCCGGGCAAAGTCCGTCGGGCTGATTCGCGAAGAGCAGCGGCAACTGGAGAAACCCGTTGGTCAGCGCAAAACTCACGCCCGCTTCCGACAGCGTGAGGCTCGCGCCGACGCCGCCGGCGTAGAGGTGGAAGTCGGAGCGTTGCAGGAGCGACGGCGTGTTGGTCTCGGTGAATTTCGGAAACAGTCCGGCTGAGCCGTTGAGCAACGTCAGGGTGCCGAAGGCCGGCTTGCTCCCGACGAGCAGGCGGAACTGGGCGTCAGACAGGTATACTTGGTCGCGCAGGCTCAGCTTCTGCACACGGAGCGAGGCATCAAGGCCAACGTCCTCGGGATCGTTCACGTTCGCAGCCAGCGCGGCGTCCAGGTCGAGGGTGATGGGCCGGGTGGGCGATACCGCGAGCAGGACCCGGCCGCGCATCCGGGCCTCGAAATCGGCGTTGGTGTAGGTGAGCCGCAGGGAAAAGTTGGTGAGCTTGAGCTGCTGGGGCAGCGGCCACCGCGGAATCGGCAGCTCGTTGGTGACGTGCAGCGACTCGATGTCGAGGCCCGCCGCGCCGCCGATCAGCACGAGTTCGCCATTCAGCCGGACCGGTTGCACGCCGTTGGCTTCGGGCGTCAGGAATTCGCCCTGCACGCGCAGCACCTGCCGGCCGGCTTCCGACCGGACCAGCGTGAGCACGGGCAGCGTCAGGTCGCCGCTGACGCGCGGACGGATGTTCAAGGCGCCCAATTGCAACGGCGCGGTGGAGACGAGGTTGGTCGTGGTGCCGTCGGGCCGGATCACGCCGTTCAACTCGGTGCCGCCGACCCGCGGGAGCACCAGCGGTCCGCTGAACCGCAGGCTCGCGACCGCGCCGGGGAGGCTCGGACGGTCCAGTCGCACGGTGAGGGTGGGGAACTGGAGCGCGCCCACCTCGGCCGGTCCGGTCCAGGTCAGGGCCAACGTCCCCGCGAGGTTCAGCGTCCCGGTTAGTTGTCCGGCCCCGGCCGGCGCGAGCGCGGATTGACCCGCCACCGCGAAGTCGGCGGTGCCGTCCGGCTGCCGCCGGAGCGACAGGGAACCGGGCTCCAGCAGGTAAGCGGTCGCGTTGGCACCGGGCACCCGGACCTTGCCGGCGAGCCGAAAGGTGCCGGCATCCACCTCGACCGTCCCGGTGCCTTCCGCCACGACGTCGCGGTAAGCCGCCGTCCCGGTGAAACGAAGCGGACCTTCGGCCGAATCGGCCTCGAAGGCGCCGTCGAGGGTTGCCTCGTTCTCGAAGACCGCGGCCCGGCCGAAGGGAGTGCCGGCCAAGTTGGGCAACCGCAAGGCGAGCACGCCCTGGCCGGCGAAGGCGCCGGTGTTCAGGTCGAGCACGAGGGTGCGCGGATCGAGGCTGATGAACTCGCCCAACGCGAGCGGAGCGGGATCACCGGTGAGCTGAAGCCGGCCCGTCGCCAGATCGGCCTCGAAGGTTCCGGTCAGCACCAGCCCGTTGGTCAGGGTGATCTCACCGGTGCCGGTGAGCCGACGGGTGGTCAGGTTGATCGCCACGGGAGAAGGGGAGGCCACCTTCGCCAATCCGGCCCGCACGTTGCCGGTGAGGAGCACCTCCGTGCCGTTGGTGGTGACGGAATCGCCCGCGAGGTCCGTGACGCCGACGGTGATCCCCGTGGATTCGGTGACGAGCACCGCCCGGTAGAAGCGGACCTGCGCGGCCGGTTCCACCAAGTCATCGGCAACAATCAGCCCGTTGGTCGCCGTGACCGTGGCGACCGGCTGCCACGCGGTGTTTGTCGGGAGCAGGGCGGCGGTGCGTTCCAGCCGATAGACCCGGCCGGTCTCGCCGCCCCAGGCCAGCCGCCAACCGGCGCCCGCCAGCGGTTCGGGCAGCCGCAGCGTCGGGGCCGTCTGCGCCGGGACGAGCGGGAGCAACAAGCCGGTGAGTATCAGGCAGAGTGCCACGAGAGCGAGCCAACGACGATTCATGCGATAATGAGGTTCCCATGTTCCTAAACGGCAATCCGCGTTCTCGATGACGAAACTTCTCAATATTTCGACGCATCATTGCCGCCGTGGCGACCGCCGCTTGCGAGTAACCTGGGGTGCTCCGTCCGCTCGGTCGGCAGTGAGATCGAACAAGCCCTCGGGGGCCCGGTCCGCCGGGGCGCCAGAGCAAACGGCGCCCGGGCGTGAATTTGTCAGTGCACCCGGGGACAGTTTGCCGACACAGTTGCCGTGATGTCCCCGCCCCGCCCTCGAAACCTCAGACTCCGCCGGATCGGCGTTGGCCTGGCCCTGCTGCTGGCGGGCAGTCCCGGATGGGCCGCCGAAATGGCGGTGCCGTTCAAGCCTGCGGTCCTGCCGGAGCGGTTGGCTCTCCATGGGGCCAGCGACCGGCACGGACTGATCGTTTCGGCGCCGAAAGGTGGCGCCGCGTTACGCGATGTGACGCGCGAGACCCGGTTTGTTTCGACGGATCGGAATGTGCTGACAGTCAGCGCCAATGGCGTCGTCCAGGCGGCCGGCGACGGTGCGGCCGAAGTGCTGGTGATTTGGAACGGCCAGACCAATCGGGTCGCCGTCACCGTGCGCGACGCCGCGACGAAGTCCGCTCCGTCGTTCCGACAGGAGATCGAGCCATTGCTGACCCGCTCTGGCTGCAACATGGGCGCGTGCCACGGCAAGCTCGCCGGCCAAAACGGCTTCAAACTCTCGCTCCGCGGCTACGCGCCGGAACTCGATTACGGCTGGCTCACGGACGATGTCGGCGGCCGGCGGATCAATCCCGCATTCCCGGAGGAATCGCTGCTGGTCACCAAGCCGCTCGGCACGGTGCCGCACGAGGGCAAGGTTCGCTTCGCCGAGGGGTCCCGTTACCACCTCACTCTCGTGGACTGGATCGCTGCCCG
>JBEISV010000041.1:0-18076 GCA_040375265.1 Verrucomicrobiales bacterium | reverse complement strand
GGGCTCGATGAAGAACGGTCCCTTCATCCCGATCTTCTTCTTGTAGTCGACGGCCATGTGCATGAAGCGGCCGAGGTGGTCCATCTCGCGCTTCATGTCGGTGTTGAGCAGCGTGGAGTAACCTTCGCGGCCGCCCCAGAAGACGTAGCCGGCGCCTTCGAGTTCCTTGGTCCACTCCATGGCCTTCTTCACCTGCGCGGCGGCATAGCAGAAGACGTCGGCGTTGCAACTCGTGGCGGCGCCGTGCATGTAGCGCGGGTGGACGAAGTTCTGGGCGGTGCCCCAGAGCAGCTTGATGCCGGTGTCCTTCTGGAGCTTCTTCAGCTCGGTGGCCACGGCGTCAAAGTTCTTGTTCGACTCGGCGAGCGTCTTGCCGTGCGGCGCGACGTCGCGATCATGCCAGCAGTAGAAGGGCGCGCCGATCTTGCCGGTGAACTCGAACATGGCGTGGGCGCGCTGGATGGCGTCCTTCACCGTGCCTTCGCCGGTCTGCCATGGACGGTTGGCGGTGCCCCAGCCGAACATGTCGCCGCCCGCACCGCGCATCGTATGCCAATAGACCACGGCGAAGCGCATGTGCTCCTGCATGGGCTTGCCCTCGACGAGCTCGGTGGCGTTGTAGTGCTTGAACGCGAGGGGGTTCTTTGACTGCGGTCCCTCGAACTGGATTTTCCCGATTTTCGGGAAGAACGACTTGGCCATAACGGTTCGCTACTAGGTGTTGCGCTTGGAAAAGCGGCGGGACGGTAGGTAAGCGTCGGCACCTTGGAAAGAAGTGAAAAATCTCACCCTGGATGCGCTGGAACCATCGTCCCCATCGTGGATTGGCCCGGCCGACCCACTCACGCCCGATTTGGTCCGCCCAAGCCTTCAGCCAAACGGCCGCCGGCACCTGAATACCGCTGGCACCCGAATACCACCGCCAATCGCCAACGCCGCCCACCAGTCAGCGGAGCAGTGCCGCCGAACGGGCGGGCACAGAGAGCTGGATTTGTCCGGACCGAACTTCCGCGCCGGGACCACCCAGCAGGTCGGTCAGATGGGTGGCGTGGGGCAGCGCCAGCGCCTCGACTGACACTTCCACAGTCTGCGGTTGGGCCGCGTTGTTGAGGACAACGACCACGCGGTCCGTGGAGGTGACGCGGGCGTAGGCGTAGGTTTGGTCGCTGACCGCCAAGTGGAGCAACCGACCCCGGCGAAGCGGTTCCACTTCGCGGCGCAGCCGGGCGAGGCGGGCTACGTGGTTCCAAACGTCGTTTTCCGGCTCAAGGCGACCAGCCGCCGTGAAGGCGTTACGGGTGTCTTCCGGCCACCCGCCGGGAAAGTCGCGCCGGTTGTCCGGATCGCCGCCGCCGGCCAGAGCCAGTTCGTCACCGTAGTAGAGCAGCGGGATTCCGCGCGTGGTCAGCAGCAGCGTGAACGCCAGCTTCAGCCCCGCGTGGCCCGCTCCCTTGACGTTCATGAAACGGTCGACGTCGTGCAATCCGGCGAAGGTGACGAGCTGGTCCGGATTCATGTAAAGGTGGTCCCGGCCCAGGGTCTCGGCGATCGGCTTCACCGAACGTCCTTCGCCGAACGCATTGCGGAGCTGGTAGAACAGCGGGAAGTCGAACAGCGCGTCGATGCCGGAATCCACGCCGTCAAAGCGCGGCCGGCCGCCCTGGAAGAAGCTGACCTTGGCGGCGTCGCCGTCGAACATCTCGCCCAGCAAGGTCAGGTGCGGATGCTGCCGTTTCAACGCGGCGGACCAATCCCGCCAGAACGTCCGCGGCACGTAGGGCAGCGTGTCCTGGCGGATGCCGTCCAAGCCAGTGATGCCGACCCACCAGAGGGCATTCTGGATCAGGTAGCGACGGCATTCCGGGTCGTCCTGGTTGAGGTCGGGTAACAGGTCGATGAACCAGCCTTCCAGCGTCGCGCGCCGGTGGGCCGGCGGCGAGTGGGTATCCGGGATGGTCCACGTTTGCCACCCGTTCGCGAGATGGTTTTCCAGGGTGCCGTTGAACCAGGTCGGCGTGGGTGAATCTCGCACCCACGGGTGATAGGGACCCACGTGATTGGCCACCTGGTCCTGGATGACTTTGAGCCCGAGGCGGTGGGCGGTGTCGACCAGTTCGCGTAGGGTGGCCAAGTCGCCCAGGTGTTCGTCGACCGCGTAGTAGTCGATGGCGCCATAGCCGTGGTAGTCGGTGATCGCATCGCCCTTCGCGACGTCGAGGCGGTTGTCCGCGGTGTATTTCTCGCGTTCGTTCAGCCGGTCATTGTTGTCATACCACGGCGTCGTCCACAGTGCGGTGACGCCAAGCTCCTTCAGGTAGGGCAGCCGCTGGATCACGCCCCGGAGGTCTCCGCCGTGATAATGACGGGCCTTCTTCCGGTCGAGCAGGCCAGGCGCATTGGCGGGATTGTCGTTGGCCAGGTCGCCGTTGGCGAAACGGTCCGGCATCAGGAAATAGACGAAGTCTTCCGGACCGAAGCCCTGGAAACGGCCTGCCGAATCCTGCCGCGGCAACACCTCGAATGGCACCGTGACCGCCCCCTCCGTCGTCGTGAGCTTGAGCAGGCGGGTTCCGGGATTGGCCGAACCGGCGATGCGAACATCCACGAACGCATACGTGCCGGCGGCGTTCACCCGGGTGTCGCCGACCTTCAGTCCCGCGGCCCCACTGATCCGGGCGCCGGCAAGATGTTCGCCCCGGACCAGCAGGCGCACCGGATTCTGGGAATGCCCCACCCACCAACTGGGCGGTTCGACCTTGGTGACCACCGGCGGGGCCGCCGCCAAAAGGTTCACCGACACGAAGATACCGAGCACGATCGCGGGGAACTTCATGCCCGGAGGGGAACACTCCCGGCCCCGTTTGGCGAGCGACGTGTCAGCCGGCCGGCGCGGTCGCAGTCGTTTGAAACGGCGTCAACTGGGCCCGGAGAGCTTCCGGCAATCGTTTGGGACGCTCTTCCAAGCTGGTGCAGACATGCCGCGTTTCGGCTTCCACGAGCAACGTGCCGTCCGACTTCACAATCCGGTAGCCAAAGGTGAGGCGAACCCCTTCGGCCTGCACGACCGTGACTTCCACAGTAATCTCGTCGTCATAACGGGCGGGGCCGCGATATTGGAGGCGGCATTCAATCACGGGAAAGATGAGCCCTTGGTCCTGCCACGCTTGGAAGGAAGTGCCCACCGACCGGAACAACTCCCCACGGGCAGCCTCAAGAAAATCGAGGTAGCGGGCGTAATAGACGTGGTTGCCGAGAGTGCAGAGCGCGTAGGTAACCCGCAGACAATGCCGGAATGGGGAGTTCATGGGATGGCGGCCGACGGCGCCGACAATTCTTCCGGCGGCGAAAACAGGAGCCGGGCGTAGACGTAACCGATGGCCTCACCCGTGACGGTCCGGAATCCCTGGCTGGAACGCCACCACCGCTGCGGGTCGAAGCGATCGTCCGGGATCGCGATGATGCCGATCTCGGTTTCCTCGCCGAACGCCTTCTGGAACAGCAGCCGGGTCCGTCGTGCGTGGCAGTCGGCGGTGACGACATTCAGGCGCCGGGGTAACAACTTCTCCCGCACCAGCCACCGGCGGAGCGCGAAGGCGGAGGCGTAGGTGCGGTCATGCCGCACCTTGGGCGCCGGCACCGCCCGGAGCACGTTCGTGGGACAGCCGTAGCGCGCAAGCACCGCCGCCCCAAACTCGGCGAAGGTCCCGTATTCCGAGAGCGGTTCGCCTTTCTCCAAGGGGCCACCGGGCACCAGCAACAGGCGGTAGCCTCCCCGGCGGAACTCAACGAGGCCGGCCTCATGCGCGAAATCCGGCACCCAACCCTCGACGGCCAGGAGGTCCGATTCCACCCGTTCCGTGACCGCCAGGAACGGATGCAGTTGCAATAACACTCCCAACGCCACCGCGGCGACCACCACCATGACGACACTTGTGCCACGGAGGGTCGGAAACCAACCTTCCCGGCGGCGGACGAGTCGTAGGCGTTCCAATATCTTCACGAACACAGTGTCGGATGATCGCCGGCAACCCAACGCCAACTCTGGCCGGCAACACAAGCTTCCGGTTGCCATGGCGGACTTCGTCCGTAGCCTTGCGACCACATGAAAGGGATCATCTTGGCGGGGGGCGCGGGGTCGCGGCTGTTTCCGCTGACGCTGGTGGCGTCGAAGCAGCTGCAGCCGGTTTACGACAAACCGATGGTCTATTACCCGTTCACGACGCTGCTGGAGGGCGGGGTGCGGGAGTTCTGCCTGATTTCGACGCCGCAGGACCTGCCGCGGTTCCGGCAGCTTCTGGGCGACGGCTCGCGCTTCGGGGTGACGATCGATTATCGCGAGCAGGCCAAACCCGAGGGCATCGCGCAGGCGTTCCGGATCGCGGACAGCTTCATCGGACGCGACCCGGTGACGCTGATCCTGGGCGACAACATCTTCTGGGGCGGCGACGTGTTCACCCGGGCCTTCGGCGAATTCAAGGGCGGGGCCACGATCTTTGGTTACCACGTGCAGGATCCCGAGCGTTACGGCGTGGTGGAGTTCGACGCGGCGGGCAAGGCGGTGTCGATCGAGGAGAAGCCGAAGCAGCCGAAGTCGAACTACGCGGTGCCCGGGCTCTACATCTACGACAACCAGATCGTGCAGATCGCCCGGGACCTGAAACCGGGCGCCCGGGGCGAACTGGAGATCACCGACGTGAACCTCGAATACCTCCGACGCGGCGAATTGCGGGTGTTCCGGCTGGAACGCGGCTTCGCGTGGCTCGACGCCGGCACGAGCAGCAGCCTGCACGAGGCCAGCGCCTACGTGCAGACGATCGAGAAGCGCCAGGGCATCAAGATCGGCTGCCCTGAGGAGGCGGCCTTCCGCAGCGGCATCCTGTCATTGGCGCAGTTCGAGGCCGTGGTGAACGCCATGCCAAAGTGCGAGTATCGCGCCTACCTCGAAGCCGCCGTCGCCGAAGCCAACCGCGCCTGATTCGCCCAGCTCCCTGCTCCCTGCTTTCACCCATGATCCTGCTCCTCGGTGCCACCGGCTACATCGGCCAGGCCTTTGCCACGGAACTCACCCGGCGCGGCGCGCCCTTCCGCGCGTTGTCCCGTCGTGAGGTGGACTACACCCGCTTCGAGCCGCTGCTCGCCCTGTTGCGCGAAGCGAAGCCGGAATTCCTCGTGAACTGCGCAGGCTACACCGGCAAACCCAACGTGGACGCCTGCGAAAGCGCCAAGGCCGACACGCTGCTCGGCAACGCCCTGCTACCGCAGACCCTCGCCCACGCCTGCGCCGCGGCCGCTGTGCCGTGGGGCCATGTCTCCTCCGGCTGCATCTACACCGGCGCCAAGGTCTGCGACGATGACGGCGTGTGCCACGTCGAACCCGACCTCACCGAACCGGGCGTGCACCGGCTGATCCTGGAAAAGCGCGACCGCGTCCACGGCTTCACCGAGACCGACCCGCCCAACTTCAGCTTCCGCGCCCCGCCGTGCAGCTTCTACAGCGGCACCAAGGCCCTCGGCGAGGAAGCCATCGCCGGAGTCGGCCAGAGTTACGTGTGGCGCCTGCGCATCCCGTTCGACGAGTTCGACAGCCCGCGCAACTACCTGAGCAAGGTGCAGCGCTACCCCAAGGTCTACGACAACGTGAACGCGATCTCGCACCGGGCGGACTTCGTGCGGGCGTGCCTCGACTGCTGGTTCCAACGCGTGCCGTGGGGCACCTACAACGTGACCAACCCCGGCTGGGTGACCACCCGTGAGGTCGTGGCGCTGGTGCAGAAGCACATCGCGCCCCACCGGAAGTTCGAGTTCTGGGAGAACGACGCCGAGTTCTACCAGGTGGCCGCCCAGACTCCGCGCTCCAACTGCGTCCTCGACACCGCCAAGCTCACTGGCGCCGGGATCAAGATCCGGCCGGTGGAAGAAGCGCTCGAAGAATCCCTCCGGAACTGGCGGCCGGAGAAATGAACAACGAAGGGACCAAGGGACGAAGATTCGGTTTTGACCTTCCCGATGGGCGCACCGTGTCCGTGCCCGCCGAGGTGGAGCCCTGGCTGCTCGAACTCAAGGCCGTCGAGGCGGTGTCTCCGCTCCACCGGGCCCAGGTCATTACTTACCTTAAGCTGCTGAAACTGCCGCTGGGCCTGCTCATCAACTTCAACAGCCTCCTGCTCAAGGATGGCCTTGAACGCATCCTCAACGTTCCCCGTCGTCATCCCTGACCTCGCCTTCTTTGTTCCCTTCGCCCCTTCGCTGTTAACCGACCTCCCATGAACCTCCTCGTCACCGGCGGCGCCGGCTTCATCGGCTCCAACCTCATCCAGCACGTCCTCGGTCAGCCCGGCATCACGAAGCTGGTCAACCTCGACTGCCTCACCTACGCCGGCCATCTGGCCAACCTCCGTGGCGTCGAGCGGCACCCGAAGTATGTCTTTGAAAAGGTGGACCTGCGCGACAAGGCCGAGGTGCTCCGGGTCGTCCGCCAGCACGGCATCACCCACGTGATGCACCTCGCCGCCGAGTCCCACGTGGACCGTTCCATCACCGGCCCCGGCGACTTCATCCAGACGAACATCGTCGGCACCTTCAACCTGCTCGAGGCCTGCCGCGACCAGTGGACCGGATCCGGGTTCAAGGTGCCGGGGACGGACCTCCCGGTGCGTTTCCACCACGTCTCGACCGACGAGGTTTACGGTTCCCTGGGCGACACCGGCTACTTCACCGAAACCACGCCCTACGCACCCAACTCGCCGTATTCCTCCAGCAAGGCCTCCAGCGACCTGCTGGTTCGCGCGTATCACCACACCTACGGGATGCCGGCGGTCATCACCAACTGCTCGAACAACTACGGCCCGTTCCAGTTCCCCGAGAAGCTCATCCCGGTCGTCATCCAGAAGGTGCTGAACCGCCAGTCCATCCCGGTCTACGGCGACGGGATGAACGTGCGCGACTGGCTCTACGTGACCGACCACTGCGAGGCGCTCTGGCAGGTCGCCACCCGCGGCGCCAACGGCGAGACCTACAACATCGGCGGCCACAACGAATGGGCCAATATCCGCATCGTCGAGCTGATCTGCGACCTGATCGATGAACTTCGCCCCGCCCTCGGCGGCAACTCCCGGAAGCTCATCACCTTCGTGAAGGATCGCCCCGGCCACGACCGCCGCTACGCCATCGACGCCTCCAAGATCCAGCGCGAGCTCGGCTGGACCCCCGCCCACACCTTCGAGACCGGCATCCGCGAGACCATCCAGTGGTATCTCGCCAACGAGCCCTGGGCGAAGGAAGTGCTCGCCGACAAGGCCAAGTAGGATCGGCCTCACCAAGCAAACGGCCGGCCGCGGGACGGTTCCCGCGGCCGGCCGTTGTTATCTCGCCTCAGAAGTTCGTGTCTGCCTTCTTCAGGTCCAACTCCTTGATCCATATGTTGCGGTAACGCACGTCATGTCCCTCGCACTGAAGCTTCAGTCCCTGCGGCGTGTCGGTGATGCCCTTCCCGCCGTCGTTCCCGCCGTCCACGCCGGAGTTGGGCCCGCCCCAAACTTGGCTGATGGGCACGTTGGAATGGACCTTCTCGCCGTTGAAATACATCGAGACCAGCGGCTTTTCGGTCAGCTTGCCGTCCTTGAAGCGCGCGGCGCGGAACACGATGTCGTAGGCGTTCCACTTCCCGATGCCGGCGAACTTGTCGTAGGGCGAGTCGGTCTCGTTGATCACCGCACCCATGCCGTGCTTGGTCTTGTCGCCCTCGCAGATCTGGATTTCGTAACGGTTCTGGAGATACACGCCGCTGTTGCCGTGCGGGGCCGTGACGAGGAACTCCACGTGCAGGCGGAAGTCCCGGTAGGCCTGCTTGGTCACAATGTCGGCCGCGCCGTATTTGCCGCCGGCAGCCGCGGGATCGTCGGTTTGGACCACGGTGCCCTTGTCCACCGGATCATCGACGATCTTCCACTTGATCGGCAGCGCGGAGGCAAAGCGGGGGCCCTGCCAATAAGTCCATTGCTCGTCGAGCGTCTTACGAGTGCCGTCGAGGATAACCTTGCCGCCGCGGACAGGCTTGGCCCCGAGACCGATGTGCTTGTCGGCCGCGACAGTGGAGAGGGCAAACGCGGCCGAGGTGGCGGCGAGCAGAAGGCGAAGTGAGTTGGCTTTCATGACGAGGAGGAAATGTGGAGGGACACTGCCACGCCGAATCACCGGGAGTAAATCACGGCGTGCGGGCGCACAGTCTGTCGGCAGCACCTTGACGGAGGCTGACACGGGCCGGGTCGGGCCACGGCTTCCGGCTTTTCGGCCGGCCGCCACGCGCTACGGTCGGGGGCGTGAAGGAAGCCTACATCGCCGCCAAGGAACGCTGGGCCCGGAAGATGGCCGGCCAGGAGAAACCCACCGTGCGGTCGGAGAACCGCCTGCCGCCGGGCCAGCGGCAGGTGCACAACTTCCCGGTGCTGGACCTCGGGGTGAAACCCGCCATCGCGACCGACCAGTGGCAGCTCAAGATCGGCGGCCACGTCGAGAACCCGATCACCCTTAGCTGGACCGACTTTCTGGCGTTGCCGCAGTTCCGGGACGTGAGCGATTTCCACTGCGTGACCACCTGGAGCCAGTTCGACATGGCGTGGGAGGGCGTCGCGTTCTTCACCCTCGTCGACCTGGTGAAACCCAAGGCCAGCGCCACCCACGTCTTCTTCAAGAGCCACGACGGCTATTCCACGAACAACCCGCTCGGCGTGATGTTCGACGACGACGTGCTCATCGCCCACACGTGGAATGGCCAGCCGTTGGCGGTCGAACACGGCGGTCCGGCCCGGGTCATCGTGCCGAAGAAGTATGCGTGGAAGGGGGCGAAGTGGATCCGCGAAATCACCTTCCTCGACCGCGACATCCTCGGATTCTGGGAAGTCCGCGGCTACTCGAACACGGCCGATCCGTGGACGGATGACCGGTTTTCGTGAGCCTTGGCTCGCCGTCAGTAAGTCAGCAGATCCACCAACTCCTCCCCGCGCGGCAGCAGCGTCCACAGTTGGCCGCGCTTGAAGACCAGTTTGCCGCACGGCTTCGCCTGCCACTCAGCAGCGTTCACCCCCAGCAGCGTTGTTTTAGCAGCGCCTTTCAGCTCGGAGGCCGCCCGGGGAACGATCCGGGACGGCAGGCCATTGAAGGTCAGGCCCAGCTCGTAGCCGGCCACCCCTTCCCGTTCGGCGACCGGATTGCGCTGCACCAGCGCCGCGTAACGCCGGATCCACGAGAACTTGGTGTCGCGGACCGCGACCCGGCAGAGTTCCGGTTGACCTTGGATGAAACGCACCAGGCTGAAATTGGTGCCCAGGCGCGCCTGCTCCCGGAAAATGGCCGCCGGGTCGAGCCCCAGCAGGTTACGGCCGTTGAAGTTGCCGTGGTCATTGCGCATGCCTTTCAGCGTGGCCTGATGCCAAGCCGAGTAGCGTTCGTTGACCACCAGGTTGATCTCGAAATGGAGATGCGCCCGGTCCTTGGTGATCGCCTGCTTGGTGTTGGCGGTGCGCCCCATCGTGCCGACCCGCTGGCCGGCCTTCACGGATTTGCCGATACGAACACCGGCTTCAATCGCCGACAGGTGGGCGTAAAGCGTGTAAACTTCGAGGCCATGGACGCTGTGCCGGAGCACGACGTAGTTGCCGTAGTTGGACAAACCCGCCTTGGCGTTGACGTAGGCAACCGTGCCATCGGCGCTCGCCAGCACCGGATCGGTCGGCTCGCCCCGGCGGTCCCGCTGAAGGCAACGGATGTCCGCGCCCTCATGGAACTGCCTTCCATCGGTCCGCACGCAACCGAACTGGCCGCTGGTCCAAGGTTTGCCCGCGGTGCCCTGGAAAAAGCTCTCCTCCGCCCCGGCGTCCAAAACCGCGCGGTTGGCCGTCGGCAATTGAAATGGCTGGGCTGCCAGCCGGCCGGCCAGCAACAACAGGGCGCCCAGGCCCGCCCGCAGAATCCAGGTCATTTCCGGCTGTCTTCGTAGGCCTTGATGTATTCTTGGGCGCGGGAGGCGGGTTCCGGCTCCTTTTCCTTCTTCTTTTTCTTCTTCTTGCCCTCCGGTTCCGGCTTGGTTTCGGCCGGTTTGACCTTCTTGGGCTTGGGCTGGTTCTTGAGCTTGATGGCGACGTTGTTCAGGCCGCGAACGAACCGGTCGGCTTCCTCGCGGTCGCAGTCCGGGGTGAACACCACGATGCCGCTGCGCAGCGCCGTCCGCATCACCGGGGCCGCCAGCCAGCGCTGGACGGTTTCCTCATTCTCCTTGCCGACGGCCCATTGGCCAAACGCGACGAGACGCTGTCCGGCGTGGCTGACCGAAGCCCCTTCAAGCGTCATCCGGCCGTGCATGGTGAGTTCCACCCGAATGGCGAAGCCGCCCGGGGAACTCACCACGTCGGCCCGGACCACATCGCGTTCGTCGGCGAAGGGCTCCTTGTCGATGACGACCTCCATCGGGTTGCTACGGGGCAGCGATGCCTTGGTGCCGCCCATCGAAGGATCGCGAACCTCGGTGTAGAGGCGGATCACCGAGACATCCTTCGCCTCCTGCTTGGCTTGCTTCGCCTCCGGCGTGCTCGCGCAGCCCGCCAGCAGCAGGAACGCCCAGCCCCAGCGGAAAAAGGTATTGAAGGGGCGGCCGCTTCCGCCCACTTTCCGGCCCGAAATAAGAGTCATCGTTCGCACAAAGGAAAACAGCTATGGGCAAACAGCACAACAAAGTCGAGAAACGCAGTCGTCGCACCTCCTACCTCAAGCGGAAGAAGGCGGCCGCGAAGACCGTCGGGACCAAGAAGGCCTGACCGCCCGGTTGACCGGCTAGCGCCACCCTTCACGGGTGGCGTTTTGCTTTCCGACCCTCGCGCCGGCCGTTTGCTCGAATTTCCCTCCGACTCTTTTTCTCCATCATGTTCCTCTGCGGCATCGGCGATGAAGCCGGCAACAGCCTCGCCTCTCAGATTGCCGCCACTCGGCAGCTGGGCTGGCGCCACCTTGAGCTGCGGAATGTCCAGGTGGACGGCTTCCCCAAGGCCAATCTCCACGAGATTCCCGACGCGGCGTTCGAACGCGTGGTGGAGGAACTCGACCACGCCGGGCTGCGGGTCCACTGCTTCGGCTCAACCATACTCAATTGGGCCAAGAAGGTTTCCGATCCCTTTGAACCGACCCTCGCCGAGGTCGGCCGGGCCATTCCGCGCATGCAGCGGTTGGGCACGAAGTTCGTCCGGATCATGAGCTGCAAGCCGGGCGACGACGAGGACCGCATCCCGGCCGAGGTCATCCGCCGGGTCGGCGAGGTCACCCGGCGGTTCCTCGACGCCGGGCTCCAGCCGGTCCATGAAAACTGCATGAACTACGGCGGCATGAGCTGGCGCCATGCCCACGAGCTTCTGGAAGCCGTGCCCGGGCTAAAGTGGGTCTTCGACACGGCCAACCCCGTGTTCAACTTCGACCGCTCCCGGCCCAAGCCGTGGCCGCGGCAGGACGCCTGGGAGTTTTGGACCCAGGTGCGCGACGCCGTGGTGCACCTCCACGTGAAAGATGCCCGATGGAACCCGGCCAAGAACGATGCCGACTATCACTGGCCGGGCGACGGCGACGGGGCAGTCCGCGCAGTGTTGCAGGACGCCCTGGCCCGCGGTTACGCCGGCGGTGTCAGCATCGAGCCGCACATGGTGGCGGTTTTCCATGACGCCGGAGCCTCGGCACAGGACGACGCCCTCCGGGCCAATTTCGTGGAATATGGCACCCGGCTGGAAGCATTAATCGCCAGCCTGCGGGCGTGATTCGAGCCAGTCGGCCACATCTGCCGCCCGCAATCGGCGCCACCGCTCAAGCGCCCGCCCGCTCTTCCGATACTCAGGCGGCACGTGTGCCCCTTGGCGGAACCGATTTTCCTGGGTTCTGGCCGAGTGGTTCCCGGCCAACTGAGCGCGGATGACTCCGAAACAATTTCAACGCAGCGATTCCCGGTTCGCCGGCTGGCGATCACGACCAGTCCACCTGTCGTGTGTGCTACTGGCCGGCGCCCTCCAGGCCGCCGAGGTAGACCAACTGCGGCAACTCAGCTTGCGGGAGCTGATGGAGGTGCAAGTAGTCACTTCCGCGGCCAAGAAGGAGCAGAAACTCACCGACACTTCCGCGGCCATCACCGTCATCACGCAGGACGACCTGCGGCGATCCGGGGTGACCAAGTTCCAGGATGCGCTCCGGCTGGTTCCCGGAGTCGAGGTTGGGCGGGTGTCGGGCAAGGATTGGGCGATCACTGCCCGCGGCTTCAACGACACGTTCGCCAACAAGCTGCTGGTGATGGTCAACGGCCGGAGCGTTTACACCCCACTGTTCTCCGGCGTCTTCTGGGATATCCAGAACTTCCTCTTTGAGGATCTGGAACGGATCGAGGTGATCCGCGGCCCCGGCGCCAGCGTCTGGGGCGCCAACGCCGTCAACGGCGTGATCAACATCATCACGAAGGACGCCCGCGACACCGTGGGCGGAGTCGTCAACTTGGGCGGTGGCAACCTCGACAACTTCATCGGCGAGCTGCGCCAAGGCTGGCAGGTTAGTCCCGATTCTTGGCTGCGGGTCTACGGGAAGTTCGAGCAACGCGGCGAGGGCCTCACCGAAATGGGCCTGAAGGCGGAGGATGACTACCTATTGGGCCTCGGCGGCCTGCGTTACGACTGGCATCCGACCGAATCCGGGCACCTGACGCTGGAGGCGGAGGGCATCGGCGGCGCCTTCGGCCGCACGCAGATTTCACCGCAATCGACGCCTCCCTACTCCACGATTTTTTCCGAGGAAGTGGACACCCAGGGCGGGCATCTGCTCGGCCGCTGGACCAGCGCGCTCGACGACGAGTCGGAATTCACGCTCCAAGCCTACTATGACTACACGGGGCGAATTTCCAGGGAGCTCGATGAATTTCGCCACACTGCGGACTTCGATGCCGGCTACCGGGTCCAATTGGGCGAACGCCATGACCTCAACGTCGGGCTCAATTACCGGCTGACCCACGCCGAACTTCCACCCAAGACCGCCAACCTGGTCTTTGCCTCACGGAACGAGGCTTACCAACTGATCAGCGCCTACGCCCAGGACGACTGGAAGCTGATTCCCGAGACCCTGACCCTGACCGCCGGTAGCAAATTTGAGCACAACAGTTACACCGGCATGGAAATCCAGCCGACGGTCCGGCTGCTCTGGAGCCCCGCGGCGGCTCATTCGGTGTGGGGTTCCGTCTCACGCGCCGTCCGAACCCCATCCCGGGTCGAAGATAGCGGTCGGCTGATCGCCGGAGTGCAACCGCCCAGCGCCGCCACCGGTGGACTGCCGGCGGTCCTCACGCTCCAGGGATCGCAGGACTTTCTGGCGGAGGAACTCCTCGCCTACGAGCTGGGCTACCGGTTTCAGCCCATCCCCGCGTTGGCGTTCGACCTCGCCCTCTTTGCCCACGACTACGAGCGCCTGAGGGGCCTGGTCGTAGGCACGCCCTATCCCGTGCTGGGCGGCACTCCGCGGCTCATCGTCCCGTATTGGGCCCGCAACGACACGCGCGGCGTGACCTACGGCACCGAGTTGGCCGTCCGCTGGCAGGCGGCGGACTGGTGGCAGTGGCGCCTGGCCTACACTGGGCAGGAAGTTGACCTCCAAGGTTCCCTGACTACTCCGGCCAACTCCAGCCCGCGGCACCGCGTTTCCCTGCATTCGCTGCTCAGTCTCCCTCACGGCGTCGAAATCGACGCGGTGCTTCGCGCCGTCGACGAACTGCCCGGCCCCGGGGTGCCCGCCTACGTCACGGCCGACCTGCGCGTCGCCTGGCGCCCGCGACCTAACCTGGAGCTCTCGATCATCGGTCGGGATCTGTTCGACGGGCACGTGGAATTTCCCGCCAACGACTACTTCAAATCCAACGGCTGGGTCGTCACCGAGCGCACCGTCTTTGGACGCCTCCGATGGGAATTCTGACCCAGTCCAGTCGCCGATGGCCCGGGTGGGCTTGGGTCCTGGTCTGGTATGGCTTGGCCCTCCAGCTCCTGGCCCAGGCGCCCGCCGCCCGCCCGCTCAGCGCTTCGGCGGAAAGCGTGAAGGCGTCCTGCGTCCTGGTTTTCGCCCGCTCGACGAAATGGCCGGAATCCACCAATGCGGCCCCCGCGGCGCCCTTCGTGATCGGACTGCTTCAGGCCGATGCCCTCCAGGCCCCCCTGAAACAGTTGCTCACGGGCGAACAGCTCCACGGCCGACCGGTGGAGATTCGCCGTTTGGGCACGGCCGCCGAGGCGAAGGATTGCCAACTCGTCTACCTCGGCCACCAAAACCTCGCTGCGCTGCGCGAAGCCTGTTCCGCCCTGGCCAGCCGGCCTGTCCTGCTCCTCGCGGACCATCGGGACGGACTCGCCGCCGGCAGCACCCTTTGCCTTTGGCAGGTGGCGGAAAAGATTCGTTACGACATCAGCATAGAGGCCATGGAACGGGCCGGGCTCGAGGTCAGCGCCGACGTCATTGAACTCTCCCTGTCGAAGGGGAAAAGAAAGCGAGGGCCCCGATGATCCTCCAACGACTGGGCAATCTGCCCCTAAAACAGAAGCTCACGCTGCTGATGCTCGCGACCTGCGGCCTCGCCCTAGGCGTGCTGACGCTGGTCACCCTCGCGGCCGAGTATGTCGACTCGCGGCAATCCCAGCCGGAGGAACTCCGCCGTCTCGCCGGGATCGTCGCCAACCGCACCGGCACCATGCTGGAATTGGACTACGCGGAAGACGCGGAGAAAGCCCTCGGCGCCGCGCTCAGCCCGACCCGGGACATCACCGTCGCGGCCATCTACCACAAGGACGGTTCCGTGTTCGCAGCCTACCACCGCTCGGACCTCAACCGCCTTTCCGTGCCACTGCGGGCGACGTCGCCCGGGCACCGCTTTGCCGGCGGCAAACTCAGCCTGAGCCAGGCCTTTGCCGCGGGGGAAGGCACCAACGGCTTCATCTTCCTCGAATCCGACCTGCAGGGCATGAAGGCCCGTTGGCGCCGGCTGGGGATCAGCGCCCTCTTCAGCCTGCTCGCCGCCACGTTGGTCGCCTGGCTGGCCGCGTGGCGCCTCCAACGCTATATCACCGGCCCGATCCTGGAACTCTCCGAGCTCACGGTGCGGGTCGCGGGCAACAATGACTTTTCGCTGCGCGCCCAGCCCCGCGGCGGCCCTGAGCTGGGGCAGCTATGCCGCAGCTTCAACGACATGCTGGCCGAGATCCAGCAGCGGGACGACGAGCTGCTGCGCAACCGCCGGGAACTGGAGGACCGGGTTCGCCAACGCACCCACGAGCTGGAAAAGGAAATCGCCGAGCGGAAACTCACCGAGCAACGCCTTGCCGATTCGAACAACCAGTTGGTCGTCGCCGCCAAGCACTCCGGCGCCATGGCCAAGGCCGCGGAGGAATCCAGCAAGGCCAAGAGCGAGTTCCTCGCGAACATGAGCCACGAGATCCGGACGCCGATGAACGGCATCATCGGATTCACGAACCTCCTGCTCGACACCCGCCTCGACGCCGAGCAGGCCGACCACGTCAATACCGTCCGCGGCAGCGCCGAGGCCCTGCTGACCATCATCAACGACATCCTCGACTACTCGAAGGCCGAGGCCGGCAAGATGGAGCTCGAGGTCATCGATTTCGATCTCCGCGAGGTCGTGGAGCAGTCGGTCGGACTGCTCGCCGAACGGGCCCGCACCAAAGGCCTCCAGGTCGTCTCCCTCGTCGATCACCGCGTGCCCCGGCGACTCCGTGGCGATCCGCTCCGGCTCCGCCAGATCCTCCTGAACCTCGCCGGCAATGCCCTCAAGTTCACCACCGTCGGCGAGGTCGTGGTCCGCGTCTCGCTGGATTCCGCGGCCACGGGTTCCCTGAAGGTCCGCTTTGAGGTCACCGACACCGGGATCGGCATCCCCGAGGAGGTTCAGTCCCGCCTGTTCCACGCCTTCTCGCAGGCCGACGGCAGCACCACGCGCCGGTTCGGCGGCACCGGCCTCGGCCTCGCGATCAGTAAACAACTCGTGACTGCCATGCGCGGTGAAATCGGTGTCAACAGCCGGCCTGGCTCGGGATCGACGTTCTGGTTTGTGGTGCCGCTCCCGCCCGCGCAGGGGCCCGAACAGCCCTTCGCCCCACAGGCCGAGGCCCTGGTCGGCCGCCACGCCATCATCGTGGACGACCACGCGACCAACCTCCGCATCCTCGAGCTCCACGTCCGGAATTGGGGCATGAGTTCGCGCTGTTTCTCCAATCCCAAGGAAGCCCTCGAGGCGCTGCGCAATCCGGTTCCCGGCGCCACCCCGCCCGATGTCGTCCTGCTCGACCAATTGATGCCCGACATGGACGGTCTGGAACTCGCCCGCGCGGTCCACGAAACCCCCGAACTTTCCGCCTTGCCGATGGTCATGCTCACCTCCATGGGCCAACGTCCCAGTCCCGCCGCCCTCGCCGCGGTGGGCATCCAGACCTGCCTCGCCAAACCCGTCCGCGAGGACGAACTCCAGCAGCAGTTGCTGCGGGCTGTCGGCGCCGCCCCGGAGACGTTGCCGCCGGCTGATTCCGAATCCCGGGTCCTATTGCCCGACGCCGCAGATCCGGTCGCCCCGGCGCCGGCCGCGCCCACCGCGCCGCCACCCGCCGCCGGCCACGGCCTGCCCGCGCTGCGCATCCTGCTGGCGGAGGACAACCTCGTGAACCAGAAGCTCGCGCTGCGCATGCTCACCAAGTTCGGCCTCAGCGCCCGCGTCGTCGAAAACGGCCGGGACGCGGTGGAAGCCGTGCTCAGCGGCCAGTTCGACCTGATCCTCATGGACTGCCAGATGCCCGAGATGGACGGCTACGCCGCCACCCGTGCCATCCGCCGCGCCCAACCCGTGGGCACCGTCCGCATCATCGCCATGACCGCCAACGCGATGGAAGGCGACCGCGACCTGTGCCTCGCGGCCGGCATGGACGACTACGTGAGCAAGCCCGTGAAGTTCGAGGATCTCCGCCTCGTGCTGGCGCGGCAAATGGCGCAGATGAAAACGCCGTTGCCGCACGCCGCGTAGTCTGCAATGGGGCGCGGACGACCTCGTCCGCGCTCGACCCCAGCGTCGAGGGGCGACGACTGGAATTCGCCCGTTCCGGCGTTCCTGCCTTCAAGATTACCCCCCCGCCGCCCCTGCCTACGCAGGCAGATTTTCCAGCGAGGCGAGCGCCTGCTTCTCCTTGGCCTGCCAGTCGAGCAACCGCTGCCTGTGCTCGTCGAGCACCTTGGCCGGCACCTTTTCGGTGAAGGCCGGATTCGCCAGCTTCGCCTCCACCTTCTCGATCTCGGACCGGATCTTCTCCAGTTCCTTGGTCAGGCGGACCCGTTCGGCACCGTGATCCACCACGCCGGCGGTCGGCAGGAACAGTTCGCCCAACCCGTTTCCGGCGCTCGGCGTGCCCTTGTCCGGGGCCCACGCGGCGCCGACGACTTCCACGGTCTCGGCGTTGAGCAGCAGCTTGAGCACCTCGATCTCGGCGGCGGCCAGGTCGCCGGCGGGACGCAGCACGAACTTCAGCTTCTTGGCCGGGTCCAGCTTCAGGTCGCGACGCAGGCCGCGGCCGAGGGAAACGAGGTCATACTTCGCCTGCGCCTGTCGGTCCGCGTCGGCATCGAGGCCGAAGAAGGTCTTCTCGTCGTCGTCGAACGGCTTCGGCCAGCGGGCAAACATGATCGTCTTGCCGCCCTGATCGGTAGGCATGTCGGCGCTGAAGCCCATGCCGTGCCACAGCTCCTCGGTGATGAACGGCAGGAACGGATGGAACACGCGCAGCAGGTGGCCGAGAACGAAGTCGATCACGGCGAGCTTGTTGGTCTTGAGCTTCTCGTCGGTGCCGTAGAACGCCGCCTTCGACGCCTCCACATACCAGTCGCAATACTCGCTCCAGAAGAAGCGGTAGAGCGTGGCCGTGGCGTCGCAGAACTTGTAGTCGGCCATGGCCTGCGTGACTTCGCGGATGGCTTGGTCGAGTCGCAGGAGAATCCACTTGTCGTCCGAGGTGAGCAGCGCGGGATTGAT
>JBEISV010000545.1:0-3087 GCA_040375265.1 Verrucomicrobiales bacterium | reverse complement strand
CGGCCCGCTCACCACGGTCGCGCAGGAACAGGCCAACAATCCCTGGTTCCCATGAACACCGTCGCCCTCGCCACCGGCTTGCTGCTCGTCACGACCCCGCTGCTCGCCCAAGACGCCGCCAAGCCGGCCAGCAGCACCAACACCCCGCCCTCGACGTCCGTCCAGGCCACCTTGCCGGGACCGACGCCAGGCTTGAATCCCGCGAACCAGGCCGCCGTGCAGGGTCGGCTCCAGCCGCCCACCGAAGCCCAGCTCGTCGAGAAGTATGGTGCCGGCGGCTACGTGCTGAAGAAGCGCTCCGCGGGTTCGGCGTTGCAGTTGCTGAATCCGTTCGCCCACTCCAGCTACGGCAACAACGGGCCGCAACCCGCGACCTGGAACTGGAACCCGCACTACGCGCCGGGCAGTCCCCCGCCGCCCCGGGCCTTCCGCGACGAGAAGACGCTGGAACCCAGCGGGGTGATTTTCGGCGGGAAGTTCTAGAGAGCCATGAGGATTAGTTCAGGCACCATTGATCGGCTGGCAATCGCGCTCGTCGGATTGCTCATTGTCCTCGCCTGCCTCCCCCGCCGGGATGCCATCGCGGATTTGGCCAACCTGTCACCGAACGAAGTGGAGGCCATCGTCGGCAGGGTGGAGGAATGGAGTTCTCCAAAATGGTCCAGGGAGATTGTCCTCCGGAAAACGGCTGACAGATCGGAGAATGTCGCCGCGTGGGTTCGCGAAGCGAATGACCGGTGGAGCGTGACCGTATTCACCAATATCTCCGGTTCGTGGCGGAAATTTGGTTGGGTGTTGGTGGAAAAGAATGGCGAGGTAACCATGCAGGCGCCCTGACGGGCCATCAGCCAAGGCGCCGCTCCGGCTATCCCGAATGAAAGCCTTCCGACTGGAGCATTCCGTCTGTTGCAACTGCCACAGCCCGTCCATACGGCTGGATTGGACCTGTCTGTCCAACCTTTGGCGGGTGCCTTGGGTAACCCTCATGGCGCTCGTCTTTTTTCCAGCCGGCCAAATTGGCATGAAATGCCATTGCTGTGGCCGCTGCCAACTTGTGTCAGTGATTTGAACCGTTGGTGACCGAATCCTACTGACTCTCGCGCAGCCGAGCGACCACCCGGTGAAGGGGCAAATCTAGCCGCGGAGCGGCGATAGACCTTAGCCCACAGCGTGAGCTGTGGGTGGCGGGCGGAAAGCGACCAAGCCTCGGCAGGTTCGAAAGAACCTCCGAAATTGGGCCACCTCACCGCTCTGTCGCCCCGCTGGGGCTCAATTGGTTGAGATCGAAAACCCCGGGCTGACGCCCGGGGCTATTGTCTGCCGCGCCTCCGGCGCTGAGGCCAGAAGCGGATTCCCAACTGCACAAGCTCAACGGCTACCGCCCCAATCCCTCCGCCAGTTGCCGGAGCGTGGCCATGAACAGGTCCGGCAGGTGGGGGCCAAAAAACGACATGGTCTGCGGTTCATAACCGCCAAGGTGGTAATACTTCGCCGGAATCACGTAGCCCACGTAGTCGCCGTTGAAACTGGTGACCTGCAATTCTTGGCCGCGGGCCCGGGCTTCCGCCTTCAGTTCCAGCGCCAGTTCGCCGCTGAAATCGCAGGGCGTGGAGAGCCACACCGAATCGTCGAAACGGAAGCCTTGCAGCACCGTCCGGGTGCCCACCGGCAGGAGCTTCGCCGCGAGCCACGGACGCAGACGAACACCATCGGTCAGGCGGGCCTGGATTTCGGGCAGTTCGAGGGTTGTCCCCAACACACCGAAGCGGACCCGGTTGGTCACCACGATCGCGGACACTCGGGCGAGTGATTCGACGGCGAGGGCGCGTCCCAGTTTTTCGACGCCCGCGAAGCCGCCTTCCGGGGCCTTGTGCCCGTGGCTGCCGACCCCGCCGGCGGCGAATAGCGCGAGGCCGCCCGTGGCCTCCTCCACCGCGCGGGCCCACGTCCCGGGATATTCCGCGCTGAACTCCATCGTGCCGCCGCCCAGGACCGTGGCGTGCGCCCCGAAACTTCCGAGCACGGCCGAGTCGCCGTCGGCTTGTTTCACCACCAGCAACGCGAACTCGGGGTCGACCTGGCCGCGGTCGCCGACGAGGCGGTTGCGGATGAACTGGGGGGCCGCAAACGACCCGTGCCCGAGGCTGGCCGGGGCGAGATCCTGCAATGCCTGCGCGGTCGCGGCGGCCAGTTGCTGGGCGAACCACACCCGCACTGCCGGCTGGAACGGACCGGCAAACGCCTCGCCGACCGGACCTTCCCCCCAACCCCCGAGGCTGCAATGCGTATGGGTCGCGGCGAGGTAAACCTGCTCCCGGCGCAGCCCGGTGGCGGGGGTGATCCGGGCCATCGCGAGCTCGGTCACCTCGCGGGGCACGATCAGGGCGTCGGCACAGACCACCACCCCGGTCTGGCCACCCACGGCGAAGGCCAGCGCCTTGACCCAGACGTCGTCATGGACGCCCTCCGCCGGCTTGCCTTTCCGGTTGCCGTAACCGGCGAGCGGCAGGGCGCGGAATTCCCCGCGCTCCGGCACATCGCGTGGGGCACCCACGGTTGGCGTGAGTTTCACGCGGGCGAAACCGGCGCGCAGCGGTCCGGTTTCGACGGTCGCCGGGGGCGCGGCGGGAACGGGCAGTTCCCGCGGGTCCACGCCTGTCAGGGTGACCAATCCGGTGAGGCCCAGCAGGCCGACCAAACCGCCGAGCAATCCGAGTCCGATTCGCAGGAGTTTTTTCATGGCGGGAGAACCGCTTCAGCATGCGGCCAAGTGGGTTCGGATGACCACGGCTTTTGCTTCGTCACCCAAACGGCACGCAGAATTCATCCTTTGAACCTTTTACCCGGCAAAGCGTCTGCTAAGCCAGTGTGTGTCGGCAGTGCAGGTCGCCTGAGTGGGTGGACGGGCTGTCGTCTGGCTCTAGGGCATGGAAGCGGTGTGGAACCCGGTTTCGGTCCTGGAGATTACGCATAGGAGCGGGGGCGCCCCGCAACCGGCGGGCCCCAAATTTTGGCCGGGGGCGAATGGGCGGGGCGGGGGGCCGGGGAGGCCGCCCGCCCGGGCCCCACCCCGGGGGGGGCGGCGGG
>JBEISV010000588.1:0-2716 GCA_040375265.1 Verrucomicrobiales bacterium | reverse complement strand
CCGTGCGTTGGTGGCATCCGCCCGCGTTTGCGGGATTCTGGACGCTCGTCGGGCTCGCCTTCGCGGGTCAGCTTTACCTGACGCAGACAAAGCTGGGCAACCCAGTGTCGTGGGGGTTCGCGGTCACCCGTTCGTTGGCGGACTGGTATGTCTTCGCCCTGCTGTCACTGCCGGCGCTCCGGCTGGCGCGGCGATTTCCGCTCGGCAACGCTCCCACCGGCTGGCTGATGGCGCTGCACCTCGTAGCGAGCCTGGTGTTCTCGCTGGTGTGGATGCTCCTTCGCGCCGGAATCGCGGTGGGGCTGGAACAACGCCCCTTCGCCGAGACCCTGCGTTATGCGCTCGTCGCGACGCTGGTGTTCAACGTGCTCGTCTACTGGGTCATCATCGTGGTGGCGCACGCGTTCGGTTTCTACGAGCGGATGCGGGAGCGCGAACGCCGCGGCCTGGAGCTGGAGAAACGCCTCGCCGAATCGCGGCTGCAAGCGCTCCAGATGCAGCTCAACCCGCACTTCCTCTTCAATGCCCTGCACGGCGTCAGCGCGCTCATGTATAGCGACGTAGATGCCGCCGACCGGATGCTGGTGCGGCTCAGCGAACTGCTCCGCCACGCCCTCGACCGCTCGGATGCGCAGCGCGTGCCGTTGCGCGACGAACTGGGCTTCCTCGACCGTTACCTGGAGCTGGAGCAAATCCGGTTCGCCGGCCGGCTTCACGTCGTGCGGGAGATCGGCGACGCCACGGGCGACGCCCTGGTGCCCAACTTGATCCTCCAGCCGCTCGTGGAGAACGCCATCAAGCACGGCCTCGCCAGCATGATCCGCCCCGGCACGATCACCCTGCGCGCCCGCCAGTTGCCCGACCACCGGCTACGGCTGGAAGTGGAGGACAACGGGGTGGGGCTGGGCCACGGCAAGGCCGGCGGCACCGGCATCGGCCTGAACAATTGCCGGGCCCGGCTGCGCCAGCTTTACGGCGGGCGGGCGACGCTTGAATTGGGCCCCGGCGCCAACGGCGGCGTGCGCGTGACGGTGGACCTACCGTTTCAAGTGGACTGAAGTCCGGCCCGCGAAGGCCCGTTTTGCCGCGGTCCGGCCTGGATGAAGAGAACCTGTCGGATTTCGCTTCCGGCGGGTGTTACCTACCGAAGACACGATGCACGCCACCGCCGACCACGAACTGCTTCGCCGCTACGCCGAACACGGCGCGGAGGATGCCTTCACCAAACTCGTGCAACGGCACTTGAATCTCGTGTGGGCCGCAGCACGGCGAATCACCGGCAACGCCGACCTGGCGCGGGACGTGGCCCAGACGGTCTTCACCGACCTGGCTCGCAAGGCCGGCACCTTGCCGCGCGAGACCGTGTTGGCGGGCTGGCTTTACCGGGCGGCTTGCCTCGCCGCGGCGAAGCAGGTCCGTGGCGAAGCCCGCCGCGTCCTCCGGGAACAACATGCCATGGCCACGCTCGCCCCCGCCGTCACCGACTCCGCCGACAGCCGCGCCGCGGAGGAACTCCAACCCGTGCTGGACGCGGCGCTCGCCGAACTGTCGGAAACCGACCGTGACGCCGTCGTGCTGCGTTTCTTGGCCGGCCGCAGCCTCGCCGAGGTTGGGACGGCGCTCGGCACCGGCGAAGACGCCGCGCAGAAGCGGGTCAGCCGGGCGTTGGAGAAACTGCGCGAAGCCTTCCGCCGCCGCGGCGTGAATGTCGGCGGCGTGAATGTCGGCGGCGGGGTCATGGCGGCGGCCCTGGGCTTGGCCGGCGCCGAGGCGGCACCGCCAGGCGTAGCCGCGGGCATTGGCGCGGCCGCGCTCGCCGCGCCAGGAACTGCCGGCGGGACGGGCGCCACCCTTTTGCTCATGAAAACCAAACTCACCCTCGGAATCGTTGGCGGCGCCGCGGTGATCGCGGCCCTGACCTGGCAACAACACAACCTCACCGGGCTCACCGAAGAAAATTCGGCCCTGCGCCGGCAACTGGCTGCGAATGCGGCGACACCTCCATCGCCCCGCGCGACCAACGCGAGTGAGGCGGATTCGGCAAACCTGGAACAGCAGGAAGAATTGCTCCGGCTGCGCGGCGAGGTCGCTCAGCTACGCCGGACAAACCGTCCAGCAAGTTCGGCCTCCTCGACCGCGCCGGCTCCCGCGTCCGGGGACATTGATGCCCTAGCGACCCAGATGCTGATCGCCGAGGCGGCCTCCACCAAAATCATCAAAACGATGAAGAACTTGGGATTGGCGGCGCGCATCTTTTCGACCGACCACGAAGACCGGCTGCCCACCACGTTAGATGAAATTAAAGGCGAAGTGGACAGTCTGGCGGCCGCTGAGGGCACCTGGCCGAACGGCGTGCCGCTGGAACTATTCGAGTTCTTCCCCCACGAACGGCTCGTCAGCGCAAGGGAGCCTCAGTTGATCTTGTTCCATGAGAAGTCAGCTCGGCGCCTGCCGGACGGCACTTGGGAACGCATCTACTGCCTCACCGACGGATCCGTGCTGCGGATCAACCGGGCCGACGGAGACTTCAGCGAGTTCGAATTGGCAAGGACTGCAACTCGGGCAAATGCGCCCAAGCGGCCTTAGGCAAAGTGCTGCCGGTTTCAAACCGGCAGCACCTCGTCAGACCTTGGAGCGGAAGTAGGCGATGGTGTCCTTCAGGCCGTCGGCCAACGCCACCTTGGGTTCCCAGCCGAGCGTCTGGCGGGCGCGGGTG
>JBEISV010000658.1:0-2068 GCA_040375265.1 Verrucomicrobiales bacterium | reverse complement strand
GACCAAGCCAAGGCCCGCGACAAGAAACTCCGGGAGCTCGACGAATTCTTCAACGAAGCCGAAGCCTACGCCAAGGCGAAGTCCGCCGCGAAGGATACCAACGCCTTCAAGCCGGTGCCCGCGTGGGAGGCGATGCTGCCCGTCGTCCGCGGTGAATTGCCGTTGAACGTCCATGCCGACGAAGTCCGCCAGGTCCGTTCCGCCGTCGAATGGGTCACCAAGCGCAAGCTCAAGGCCGCGCTCGCCGGCGGGCGCGATGCGTGGCGCGTCGCCGACCTGCTGGCCACGAACCGGATTCCCGTGCTGTTCGAGCACGTCTTCACCCAGCCCGTGCGGGACACCGATCCCTACGACGTCCATTACGCCGCGCCTGCCGTGTTGGCCCGCGCCGGCGTGAAGGTTTCGTTCACCGACGGCACAGATCGTTTCGGCGCGTCGAACGTCCGCAACGTCCCCTACGCCGCCGCGCAGGCGATGGCCTTCGGCCTGCCCCGCGAGGAGGCGTGGCGCGGACTGACCCTGTATCCCGCGCAAGCCCTCGGGGTGGCCGACCGGCTCGGTTCGCTGGAGGCCGGCAAGGAAGCCAGTTTCTTCGTGGCCGATGGCGACATTCTCGACCTCCGCACACAGGTGAAGCGCCTTTGGATCGCCGGGAAGGAAGTCAGCCTCGAATCTCGTCACACCCGGCTATACGACAAGTATCGCAACCGGCCCAAACCGTGAACGGGACCGACGCGACCCGCGGATGGAACCGCAAATCCGCTTGCCCCGGCCGCGTCCGCCAAGCGAACTAGCGGCCGCCAATCCGGCACGGGCCCATAGCTCAATGGTTAGAGCAGGGGACTCATAATCCCTTGGTTACAGGTTCGAGTCCTGTTGGGCCCACCATCCCCGCCACATTTCCGGCTTTGCGATGTGCAAAGCGCCGCTGGTTGGCGTATAGCCAATGGGTGTTCAAGAACTCACCGATCACCCCGGCGGGCCGCTGGCTGCTGACCTTGGTCTTCGCATTGTGCGCGTTCCTGCCGGTTGCCGTGATCTTCCTCACCCTGCCCAAGCTCGCTTTGGCCATGCGTTGGGTCCTGGCCGGAGCCTGCCTGCTGTGGTTGATTCCGCTCTTCTACTGCACCCTCCAGGGGCAGCATTGGTCACGGAACCTGACGAGCGTCCTGGCGCTGGCGTTGATCCCGGTCCTCCTGGTGAACTGGTCCGGGGAACAGGCGTGGCAGTCCTTGCTGCTGATGGCATTGGCGATCGCCGCCTGGGCCGTGCTCACGTTCGTGCAGTCGGTGCGTTCGCCGGTGCCGTGGTGAACCGACCGCGCGGGTTCAGAGAGTCGTCGCGGCCAAAGCCTGCGCCGCCCAGCGGGCGGATTCCGGAGTGAGGTGCAGACCATCGGTGTAGGCCGGTTTGTGGCCTTGTCCGGCGGCGGTCCGGCCAAGATCCACCAGCGGTAGTCCGAGGTGCGCGGCGACCGCGTCCGCAAAGTTTGGGGCCGCCGGGTCGACCGGGTTTTCGCGCCCGACCGGCAGGCGCAACAAGATCACTTCCACCCCCAGTTGCCGGAGGGAACGCACGCGGGACTCCAGACCACCGAGCCACGCTTCGTTCCCCGCGAAGGTCCGCAAATCGCCTCCCGGGGCCGGTTCGCCCCCTGCCCCGCCGGGCTTCCGTTCCTTGAGCCAAGCATAGGCCAGGGTCGAAGGGCGGGCCGCAGCACGCGTTGCCGGCAAGGCCCCGGCCAACTTCATGCCGGCGTCTTGGGCCGCCGCCAGCAGCAGACGGTCGTTCGCGTCGTTGGTGCGGTCGAGGCGATGAATTTCGAGGAACACCCGGCGCGGGGTGCCGCCGCCATTGGTCGCCCGCAGGAAGATGCAATCCAGCGCCGTGAGCGGCCCGGACCCATCCAGCCCGAGGTTCGCGATGCCCGCCAGCGTCGTGCCGGCGAAATAGCCCGGCAGGAGTCGGCCGGAGATGGACGAACCCGCTAGGACATTGCTCGGCATGCGGTCGAGGAACCACGCCTCGAGGCGGAGCCGGTTGGCGTGGTAATTCGTCTCGGCCAACG
>JBEISV010000626.1:0-2439 GCA_040375265.1 Verrucomicrobiales bacterium | reverse complement strand
TCGCGGAAGATCGGGTCGCAGTTGAGCTGGGTGACGATCCGGTCGGCGTGGACCTTGAGTTCGTCTGCCGGCAGGGGCGGCACCGGGTTGAACTCCGCCACGTAGTTCCGGACGGCCTGCAGGATGTGCTGCCGCTGGACCAGCGTCGGCGGGATGTTCTTCTTTGTCGGACGCCACTTTTGCTGCGGCACGAGCCGGGGCAGCCCGACGGGCGAGCTGGCGACGAACTGGATGGGCGAGGCGGTCATGGCGGAGAAGACTGGGCCGAGGGAGTGTTGGTTTCGGAAAGAGGAGCAGTCAGCCGTTGCTGGAGCAAGCGGGCCTTGCCGGCGGCATCATGGGCGACGTTGCGGTAGGCGCCGAAGTCGGAGAACCAATACTTCTTCGACAGGCGATACATCCAGTGCTGCTCGGGGACTTCCTCGCCGGGCAGCCACTGGCTGAAACGCGGCGTCATGGCGTCCAGCTCGGCCATGGCGGTGCCGCGCAACGTCGTGTCGCGGGCGCCGTGCTTCACGACGAGTTCCTTCACGAGGTCCGGCCGTTCCAGCACCACGCAGCCGCGCGTGTGGTGGGCGCTTAGTTCGCGGAAGTCCTTCAGGAAGGCCGAATCGCGCATCGCCGTGAATACGCCGCGCGGATCGCGGATGTCTTCCTTGGCGAACTGGATGATCGGGCACGGCTCAATGCCGCCGGTGGGCCCGACGTGATGGCTGATGCCGGTGCTCATCGGGCACAGCGCCTGGCCCTGGTGATCGTAATAGGCGTCGATGATCGCGATGGGCACTTTGGCGCGCATCTCGACGACGAACTTCCGCGTCCGCACGAGCTGGTCGGGCCGCAACGCCAGCGCCGGATTCATCTTCGGGCCGACGGGCCGGTAGGTGTGATACCAGACGTAATGCACGCCGCGCTGGATCAGCTCGCGCAGCCACGACTCGGTGAGCAGCTCGTCGATGTTCGTCTGGCAGACGCTGGTGGCCACGCCCGTGAGCAGGCCGGCGCGCAGGCAGTTGTCGAGGCCGCGCAGGGTGCGATTCAGCACGTCCTTGTTGCCGCGCCGCTCGTCGCTGGTGATTTCGCGGCCCTCGATGGAGATGAGCGGCGTGGCGTTGCCGAGTTCCTTGAGCCGCGCGGCGACCTTCTCGGTGATGAACTGGCCGTTGGTAAAGACCTGGAAATAGCAGTCCGGATGCGCCGCGAGCAGGTCCAGCAACTGCGGGTGCATGAACGGCTCGCCGCCGAGGATGCCGAAGAACGAGTTCCCGTGCGCCTTGGCGTCGTTGATCGTGCGGTTGAGCGCCTCCAGGTCGATCTCGGTGCGTTCGGCGGCGACATCCACCCAGCAGCCCTGGCAGCGCAGGTTGCAGGAGTTGAGGATCGAGAGGTAAAGGAACGGCGGGAAGTATTCGCCGCGCTTGATGCGCCGCTTGAACTTCTCGACCGACACCAGCCCCTTGACGCCAAAGTTCCAGGCGAACTTCGCGATGCACCGGGGATTGGCGCTGCGCAGGGTGCGATAGACGAGGGTGGGGAGCATGGTCAATTTGGGGTCAAGGCGGCGCCGAAATCGTGTCTGGGTCGCCAACCACATCGGCCCCAAGGCTTGTCCACGGTAAAGTGCCAGAATGCTTCGGCCAGTCTGCGGTTCAGTTCCGATTCCAACGCAGGACTATCAAAATCGCGGTCCACATGATTGTGAACGCCGTCGGTGCCGACCTCCAGCACAAGCCAACGCTGCCCGTCGGGCAGCAAGTCAACGGCGCCAAAGGACTGCAATAGGCCGGCCGCCCCTAATGCAGCTTTGGCCGCCTCCATGGCCGGCTTCGGCGCGGCGTCCAGGTGGCAGTAACGAGCCCCGCGCGCGTGAGCGACCCACGGCGACGGTTTCACCCCGTAGGGAAAACGCCGGGCGTTCCAGCCGAACAATTCCCCGGCCACACCATAAAGGCGATACACCTCGGGCTGAGTCGATTCGATGAACTCCTGCACGACAAAAGGCGTCGGCCAATCTGCGGGTATCGTTGTCTCCAGGTTGAGGAAGCGATGCCCAGAGGCGCCACAGGACGTGGGATACTTCAGCACCCAACGATTGGAACCGTGGTTGGCGAGAAATGCCCTCACCGCGGCGAGGTTATCGAGCAGCAGGGTGGTTGGCGTAGGGACGCCTGCCCGATTGAACGCCTCCGCCTGAATGCGTTTGTCCGAGGCGAAATGGATTCCCTCCCAAGGAATGAAAAGATCGCCCGCCGGAGGGCTTTTCCGTTCCCAGCTCAGGACGAAGTTACGGTCGCAGGGGCTGTCGACGATTTCGAGCCAGAGCGCAGCAGCCAACCGTGCCGCATGCTCTTCAAAGGCCCACGAGCCGTTTCCTTGGTTTAAAATGCCGGCTGTCACGGTCATGCACCGGTTCCTAAAGCCAACGCCGCCTTCGCCTTC
>JBEISV010000151.1:0-9453 GCA_040375265.1 Verrucomicrobiales bacterium | reverse complement strand
GAAAACCGGAACGGGCACCGAAAAGCTTGGGTCGATGAAGGAAGTCGGCCCCGGCTTGTTCAAGTAGAAAGTCGGACGCGCCCGTGAGCGTGCCGGGACGGAATTGCGGAACCGTCAGGCCATGCCGCAGGCGCGCAGGACGGTTTCGCCCACGAGCAGTTCCTCTTCGAGCGAGACCGACAGCGTCGCTTCGCCACGGACCGCGGCGGCGAGTTCCTGGAAATCGGCCACGTAACGTTCGTAGGTTGGCAGCTGGACCGTGTGCGGCCCTTTCGGGTAAGGTCCGGCCGCCTCGGCGAGGTCCAGCACCAACGTCGGCGGCTCGATCGGTTGCAGCAGCGCGGAGCCGCCCGTGCCGGTCACCTCGAACGACCGCTGGGAACTGCCGGTGGCTTGCAGCGCGGTGTTGGCGAGGACGGCGGTGGCGCGCTCGAACTGGAGCACCGCCACGTTGTTGTCGTGGAGCGTGTCCGTGAATTTGCCCTGCCGGCGCAGGAACGGGGTCACCGATTGCGGACGGCCGAGCAACCGCACGGCGGCATCCACCAGATGCGAGCCCTGTTCGAACATCGAGCCGCCCTTGAACTCGGCCCATTCGGGACGGCGCGCCGCCGCGAGGTTGTTCCCCATGAACGCCTTCACCTGGATGACTTCGCCGAGCCAGCCGCGGCGGACGGCCTCAAACAGCACGCGGAAGCCTGGATTGAAACGCCACATGAAACCCGTTTGTAGAAGGCGTTTCCGTTCGCGGGCCTCGGTGATCAACGCCTGCAACTCGGTGAGCGTGGCCGCCGCCGGTTTTTCCAGGTGGACATGTTTTCCCGCCCGCAGGGCCAGCAAGGCATGCGCGGCGTGGTCGCGGATGTCGGATTCCACCGCCACCACCTCGGCCCGACGGAACAGTTCCTCCTGCGTGATTCGTTTCGCGCCGAGGCGTTCACACACCTGCCTGCCGGCCGGGGAATCGTCGCAGACGCCCACGAGTTCCCAGTCCGGGGACTCGTGGGCCAGCCGAAGTTTGTCCGGGCCGTGGGAATAGCTCACTCCGAGAAACCCGATGGGTATTCGCCGGGCCGGTTCCGCGCCGTGGGCCAGGCCCGCAGTCGCGAGCGCCATCGTGCTTGCGGCCAGGAATTCCCGGCGATTCAACGGTGACATATCCGGAGGAGGGGACGCGGTTATTCCGGGGGACGCAAGGCGGCCGGACATCGACCTGAGCCCCGGCTTGCCGGCCTCGCCGGCGCGGGTAGCGTCGCCTCATGCTGAATCTCCGCTCCGCGGCGCTGCTCGCGCTGCTGGCCCCGACGGTTCTTCTCGCCGCCGCGCCCGTGCAGGAACGCGCCGACCGCTTCCTCGCCCTCGTCAACTCCGCCTACCAGTCGCTCTCCCGCATCGAGAGCGAGGCCCAGTGGAAGGCCGCCACCGACGTGAAGCCCGAGCATGACGCCGCGGCCGAAGTCGCCGGCAAAGCGCGCGCGGCGTTCAACGGCAACCCAGCCATCATCCGTCAGGCCAAGGAACTGCTCGCGCTGCGCGGCGAACTCACCGAGTTGCAGGTCCGCCAGCTGGAGAAGGCACTGCTCAACGCCGCCGAGGGGCCGATGACGAATCCGGAGCTCGTGAGCAAACGCATCGCCGCCGAGACCGCGCAGAACTCCACGCTCAACGGTTTCCAGTTCAAGCTCGGCGGCTCGAACGTCGTCGCCAACGACCTTGACCGCATCCTCGGCAAGTCCGCCGACGTCGTCGCTCGCCGCGCCGCGTGGGAGGCCTCGAAACTCACCGGCCCCGCGCTCAAGCCCGGGCTCGTCAACCTCGTCAGCCTGCGCAACGGCTGCGCCCGCGAGCTGGGCCATGCCGACTACTTCGCGCTCCAGGTCGCCGGTTACGGCATGAGCGCCGCCGAGATGGTGAAGCTGAACGACGATTTCCTCCGCGAACTCCGTCCGCTCTATCTCCAGATGCACACCTGGGCGAAGCACGAGCTGGCGAAGAAGTTCAACCAGCCCGTGCCGAAACGCATCCCGGCACACTGGCTCAACAACCGCTGGGCGCAAGAATGGGGCGGCCTCGTGGACGCGGCGAATCTCGACGCCCATTTCGAGAAGCACGACCCGGCGTGGGTGACCAAGACGGCAGAACAGTTCTGGGTCGGCATCGGTTTCCCAAACCTGCCCGCGAGCTTCTGGACCAAGTCCGACCTGTTCCCCGCGAAGCCCGGCGAAGCGCGCCTGAAGAATTCCCACGCCTCGTGCTGGCACGTGGACCTCGAGAACGACATCCGCTCGCTCATGAGCGTCGAGCCGAACCAATGGTGGTTCAACACCGCGCACCACGAGCTGGGCCACGCCTACTACTTCATCGCCTACACCCGGCCCGAGGTGCCGCCGCTCCTACGCACCGGTGCCAACCCGGCCTTCCACGAGGGCGTGGGCGAGCTCATCGGGCTTGCCTCCGGCCAGATCCCCTACCTCAGGGCGATGAACATCCTGCCGGCCGACTTCCAGGCCGATCCCACAGCCATCCTGCTCGACAACGCGCTGCTGCACTCCGTGCCGTTCCTCTTCTGGGCCAGCGGCACGATGACGCATTGGGAAGCCGACGTGTATTCGCAGGGGCTGCCCACCTCGGAATGGAACCGGCGCTGGTGGGACCACGTGGCGAAGTTTCAGGGAGTCGAGCCGCCCGGCGGCGCGGGCTCCCGTGGCGAGGAATTCTGCGACGCGGCGACCAAGACGCACATCAACGACAACCCCTGCTACTACTACAGCTACGCCATCGCCACGGTGCTGAAGTTCCAGTTCAACGATTACATCGCCAAGAACCTCCTCAAGCAGCCGCCGCAGAACTGCAATTACGCCGGCAACAAGGAAGTCGGCGCGTTCCTGCGGAAGATGCTGGAACACGGCGGAACCCGCGACTGGCGCACGCTGCTCAAGGAAACCACCGGCGAAGACCTGAGCACCCGCGCCATGCGGGACTACTTCGCCCCGCTGATGGCGTGGCTGGAGAAGCAGAATGCGGGACGGCAGATCGGGTGGGAACAATGAGTAGCCAACCAACCATTCTGCTCTACGCGCTGGAAACCATCGGGATGATAATCCCGCACCCCAGTGGGGTGATCTATCAGCAGCAAACCGGCGGCTATTCGTGCATCCAAGATCGCGTGGAGGGCGTTTTTGTTCCCTTGTTCGATATCCACGGTCAAACGGCTGAGCTTGAGAGATTTTTCACGGGCCACAAATGGCGTGGTGCTTGCGACCATGGCATCGACTTGGAAACCGCCGACTTCGTAGACGGGATTCTCGGCAAAGTTCCCGGCTACTCAGGAATCAAAGTTGATCGAAGGCGAATTGCGGATTCGCACGAATCCTGGGTCTACGTAACCTGCGAATCTCCGGAGACCACGGGCTTGTTGGAGGGTTTTGAGCCTCGCAGCGCAATCTTGACGTGGCCCAACAGTGACTAGGCACCCTGCTCATGACATGGCTGGAGAAGCAGAATGCCGATCGACAGATCGGGCGGGCGTAAAGGCCGTTGGCACACTAACCGTCCCCTCGCTTTGAAAAGACACCTTACGAGCCTGCTGTTCGGTATCGGCGTCACCGCCCTGACGATGACCGTTCCCTACGAGTATTGCATGGACGGCCCGGGGCGGGGCTTTCCGTTTGCCGTTTACAGTCCGGCGTGTGGAGCGTGGGTGCCGGTCTTTGCCTTTGATGACAGCAAGATTCCCCAGGTTCTCGATTTGGGTGGCTTGGTCGGCGACGCGGTCGTCTGGGCCGCGGCGGTTGCGTTTCTTCGGTGGTGGCGTTCCCCCCGACGGGCCAAGACTGGGAAGCGCGCGTCAGCGACTTCTTCTGGAGCCTGATAAAGTGCATTGGGAAGGCGGTGAGTGACGGAACCGCGGGCGATTCGCCCCGGCAGCCTACTGCGCCGCCAAGGCCAGCGCACCGACGGGAACGGAATCCTCGCCGAGCCCGGCCAGCACGACGCGGGGACCGGGTTGGAAGGAGTCCATCACGTAGCGGGGCAGGGCGGCGGCGACTGCGGCCCGGAGCGGTTCGCCCACCAGGGAAAGGCCGCCGCCCATGACCACTACCTCGGGATGGAACAGTTGCACGGCGTGCGACAGCCCGAATGCCAGGTCGTCGGCCACTTCCGCGACCAGTTCCTGGGCCAACGCATCGCCGGCCGCGATCGCCTCGGCCAGGTGCCGGGCCTCGCCGCCGGGTTCCTGCTGGGCCCGGACACAAGTCGCCAGCACGGAGGCGCCCGCATGTTGGGCGACCCTTTCGACGATCCGCCGGTCCACGGCCCAGCCGGAGCAGCGTTGCTCGACGGTGGTGCCGGCGCGGTCGAGGCGCACGTGACCCAGTTCGGCCTCGCCCGGCGTCGCGCCGTGATAGAGCCGACCGTCGACGACCAGCCCGCCGCCGACGCCGCTGCCCATGTTGATCCAGCAGACCGGGTTCGCGCCGCGTCCGGCCCCATGCAGGGCCTCGCCCAGCGCGGCCACGTTGGCGTCGTTGTCCACGACCACGGGCCGGCGGGTCAGGTCGCGGAGCCAGGCGCCGAGCTCGAAGTCGTGCCAGCCGGCGATCTGGTGGGAGCAGCAAATCTTGCCCGTGCGCCAGTCCACCGGCCCGCCGAAGCCGACGCCGATCGCATTGGGTTGGTAGGCCGCAACCAGGCCGGGCAAGGCCTCCTCGATCTGTTCGCGGATGCCGGCGCCGCCGGCTGTGCGATCCACGGCCAGGCGCCGCCGGTCGTGGATGAAGCCGGTTTCGTCCCCGGCGACGAGCTGGAGTTTGGTGCCGCCAATTTCAATGCCGATGAGGTTCATGTTCGGGAAAGGGGTTCATGGGCGGGCGAAGTAGTCGGGTTCGTTGCCGGGCTTCCACTTGATGTTGCAGCCCATGCTGGGGATTTGGCGGGCCGACACCGGTTGGCCGGCGAGCAGGGCGGACACGGCCGCCCGGAGGTCGGCGCCGGTCACGGGGCGGGCGTTGCCGGGGCGGGAATCGTCGAACTGGCCGCGGTAAGCCAACTGACGCCGGGCGTCGAAGACGAAAAAGTCGGGCGTGCAGGCGGCGCGATAAGCGTGGGCGACGGCCTGGGTCTCGTCGAACAGGTAGGAAAAGGTCCAGCCGGCCGCCCGGGCTTCGGCGGCCATGCGATCCGGGGCGTCGGCCGGATACTTCGCCGCATCATTGGAGCTGAGGGCGACCAGGGCGACGCCTTGGCTGGCGCATTCCGCGCCGAAGCCGGCGAGGGCGGCGCTCAAATGCTTCACGTAGGGGCAGTGGTTGCAGAGGAACGCGACCACGAGGACCGGCGACGCGGCGAAATCGGCGAGGCTCATGGTCCGGCCGGTCGCCGGTTCCGGCAGCCGGAAGTCCGGGGCCACGGTGCCGAGCGGCAGCATGGTGGAGGGTGTCAGTGCCATGCGGCGACTGTTGGCCGGAGCCGGGAATTTGGCGAGCCGAGGATGCGGCCCGCAATGGAGGTTTGCAGTGGGTCCGCACAAGGGATAGTCATCGGGAGTGTCGACTCCCCAGGCCTCCAGCGACAGCGATGTCCTCGCCCGGAAACCCCGGCAGCCGCCCCTGTTCCGGCTGGCCACGGCCTTGGGTTTGCTCGGCCTCGTGTTGTCGATCGGCGGAGCGTGGAAAGTCCAGCAGTTGGAGCGGGAGCAACTGAAGGAGCGGTTCGGGCGCATCGTGCAGACGGACTTCGCGTTCATCAGCACGGTGATCCTACGGCACGAAAGCGCGTTGTTTGCCCTTCGGGTCCAGTTCAGCACCGGCGGCGGGGTGACCCGGGAAGAATTCCGCCTGGCGGTCGATGACCTCCGGACGAACGGCCCGACCTTCTCAGTGTTCGAGTGGATTCCCGCGGTGCCGGAAGCCGAGCGCGGCGCCTTGGAGGCGGCGGCCCGACGCGACGGGTTGGCGCAGTTTGCCCTGTTCGACAAGACGCCGGACGGGAAACGGGTCTCGGCCGCGCGTCGGCCGGAGCACTGGCCGGTCTTCTATGTGGAGCCCATCGCGGGAAACGAGTCCGCCCTCGGCTACGACCTCGCCGCGGGACCGACGGTCGTTGACATCGGGATAGCGCGGGATTCCGGGGAAACCCGGCTGTCGAGGCCGTTGCCGCTGGTCCAGGCGACGAACAACCTCAAGAGCATCATCGCCATCCTTCCGGTCTATGCGGCCAAGGCGCCCCGGGAAACTGTGGCCCAGCGGCGGGCCGCCTTCCGGGGGGTGGTCGAGGGGATTTCTCAGGTCAGCGACGTCTTCAACGAGGTTTACCAACAGCGCTCCGAAGTGGCCTACGACTTCACGGTGGTGTTGCCACGAGAAGGCACGGCGGACCCGGAACTTCTGTTCTTCCGGCCGGCGGAGGGGCTCGCTGCCGCCGGTTCCCAGCCGCCCTCCCTGACCCCGGCCGAAGGTGAGTTCGCCATCAGTCGCCTCGCCCCCATCGGCCAGCGAACCTGGCTGTTCCACTTCGCCGCGACCCCGGAATGGATCCGGAGGAACACCCCACGCACGCCGATCCTGACGCTCCTGGTCGGCTTGCTCGCCACCGCCGTCACGAGCGGCATCCTCGTCGTGGCCGGTCGGCAAACCCAGTCGGTCGAGGCCAAGGTGCGGCGGCGCACCCTCGAGTTGCGCGCCGCCAACGAACGGCTGGAACAGGAAGCCCGGGAGCGCAGCGCGGTGGAACGCTCCCTGCGGGACAGCGAGCAGAGCCTGGTGGAAGCCCAGCGCATTGCCCGCCTCGGCCGCTGGGAATCGGTGCCGGCGACTGGCCGCCTGATCTGGTCAGCCGAAACGTTTCGCATCTTCGGCGTCTCTCCGGAGGTGTTCCAGCCCAGCATCGAGGCGTTTTATGCCTTGGTGCATCCCGATGACCGGGCGCATCTCCGCGAACAGGTCCAGGCCGCGCTGCAGCTGGGTATTCCCTATCGGTTGATCCATCGCAGCGTCCTGGCGGACGGCTCCGTGCGGCACCTCCAGGAGAACGCCGAGCTCGTGCGGGATCCGGCCGACCGCTCGGTCCGCCTGATCGGCACCGTCCTCGACGTCACCGAACGGCAGCAGGCCGAGAACGCCCTTGCCAGCGAACGCAACCTGCTCCGAACCCTGCTCGACGCGATTCCCGACCCGATCGTCGTGAAGGACCGGGAATCCCGCTACGTGCTGCTGAACCTCGCCAACGCCCGAGCGCTCCAGGTGCCCGACCGCGCGCTCGCCATCGGCAAGACCGACGCCGATTTCCAGCCGGCGGAACAGGCCGAACGCCAGGCGGCCGATGACCGGGCGGTCATGGCGTCGGGCCAGGCGGTGATCAACCGCGAGGAATTTATCTCCAATGACGCGCCCGGCTGGTATCTGACCAACAAGATCCCGTTGCTGGACGAGCGGGGCAACATCACCGGACTCATTAGCATCAGCCGCGACATCACCGACCGGCGGCGCATGCTGGAGGCGCTGGAGCGGGAACATGCCCTCCTCCGCACCCTCATCGACACCTTGCCGGACTTCGTCTACGTGAAGGATCAGGCCGGCCGCTACCTGCTGACCAACACCGCCAACCTCGGGTTGCTCGGTGGCCGCCCGATGGAGGAGGTGATCGGCAAGACCATTCATGACCTGTTCCCGGCCGAGCATGCCCGGCTCTATGAGGAGGACGACCGACGCGTGCTCGACCACGGCGAGTTCATCATCAACCGGGAACATCCCATGCGTTTCCCCGGTGGACGGGATGGCTGGGTGCTCACAACCAAGGTGCCCATCCGCGAGCGCGACGGCCGCATCACCGCGGTCTTCGGCGTCAGCCGCGACATCACGGAAAACAAGCGGCTCCAGGTGGAGCGCGCCGAGATGGACCGGCGGATCAACCAGTCGCAGAAGCTGGAAAGCCTGGGCGCCCTCGCCGGCGGGGTGGCGCACGACTTCAACAACATCCTCACCATCATCCTCAACAACGCCACGCTCGCCAAAAGCTATGCGCACGATCCCGTGCTGTTCGACGAATGCCTTGGCCAGATCGAGCACGCCGCGGCGCGGGCGGCCCACCTGTGCAACCAGATGCTGGCCTATTCCGGCCGGGGACAGTTCGTGATCCAGCCCATCCGCCTGGCCGACCTGATCGACGACACCCTGCCGTTGCTGCGCTCCGGCGTGAGCCGCAAGGCCCAGTTGGAGGTCGTGGCCGAACCGTGCGACGCGGTCGCCCAGGCGGATGTCACCCAGATCCGCCAGATCATCCTGAACCTCGTCATCAATGCCTCGGACGCTTTGGGTGACAGCCCGGGATCTATCCGCATCCGCACCGGGCTCATGCTGGCCGACGCCGCCTACCTGCGCGCGACGACGCTTTCGCCTGACTTGGAACCCGGCGAGTTCGTGTTCCTGGAAGTCGCCGACACGGGCTGTGGCATGTCCGCCGAAACGGCGGCCAAGATCTTCGAACCGTTCTTCACGACCAAGTTCGCCGGCCGGGGCCTGGGGCTGGCCGCGGTGCTCGGTATCGTGCGCGGCCACCGTGGTGCGATCCGGGTGGACAGCCAACCGGGGCGCGGAACGACCTTCCGCCTGCTGCTGCCCGCCGTCCACGGCGTGGCGCCTCGCCCGCTGGCCCGCCCTATGGAGGCCATCGTGCCGGTCAAGGTGACCGGGAAGATCTTGGTGGTGGACGACGAGGAATTCATCCGCTCCGTGCTGAGCCGTTCGTTGAGCAAGGTCGGCTTCGAAACCGTGGTCGCCGCCAGTGGCCGCGAGGCGATCGGCCTGCTGGCCACGAACCCGACCTCGATTGCCGCGGTCCTACTCGACCTGACCATGCCGCAAATGGACGGACAGCAAACCTTTGAGGAGCTGCGGAAGTTGCATCCCACGCTGCCCGTGCTGCTGATGAGCGGCTTCAGCGAACTGGAAGCAACCGCGCGCTTCGCCGGCCAGGGGCTCGCCGGCTTCATCCAGAAGCCGTTTGAGACCGTCGCCTTGGTTGAGCAGTTGCGGTTGGTGATCCAGGGCAGGGCCAAGTAAGGCCAAGTTCCTGAGCCGGCCGGCGGGCTCAGTTCGCCGCGGCGGGTTTGTTCGCGTCCAAAGGCAGCGCCTCCATCGTCAGCGGATCGCGCAGGGGCAGTTCCGTGAGGCCGCCGCCGCTGAGCTTTTCCAGTTGGGCTGCGTGGTCGGGATGTCCCTTGAGGATCTCGTCCTTCTGGCCGACGACGAGCACCACGACCTTGTCCGGGTGCAGCCGGTCCTTGGCGACGCGCTGCACCGTTGCCCGGTCCACCGCCTCGATCCGGCCCCGCCACTTCTTCCAGAAGTCGGGCTGCTTCGCGAAGCGGCCGGTGAATTCTTCGCGGGCGAAGAGTCCGGCGACCTTGCCCTTCGTGTTGAAGTTCTCCGGAAACGTGTCGATGAACGAACGCTT
>JBEISV010000290.1:0-6108 GCA_040375265.1 Verrucomicrobiales bacterium | reverse complement strand
GCATTCCGGGCACTCGGCGTAATGCGTCATCGTCTGGAGCTGTTCGCGGGCGATGCGGCGCTCGTTCTCGTCGGGCTTCTCGTCGATGAAGCGGGACTGCTTCACGACGTCGCCGGGGCTGAAGAGCAGGAGACATTCGCTGGGCAGCCCGTCGCGGCCGGCGCGGCCGGTTTCCTGGTAGTAGCCCTCGACGTTCTTCGGCAGGTCGTAGTGAACGACGAAGCGGACGTTGGGTTTGTTGATGCCCATGCCGAACGCGATCGTGGCGCAGACCACGCGGACCTCGTCGCGCAGGAACTTGTCCTGGCTGCGCCCGCGGTCGTCCTTCTCCATGCCGGCGTGGTAGGGGGCGGCCTTGATGCCGTCCTCGGCGAGCTTGGCGGCCAGTCCGTCGGCGCCGGCCCGGCTCGCGCAGTAGATGATGCCGCTGTCCTTGGGGCGTTCGCGGAGGAAGTCGAGCACCTGCCGGTAACCGCCGGACTTGGGCACGACGCGGTAGGTGAGGTTGGGCCGGTTGAAGCTGGCGACGTAGATGGCCGGGTCGCGCAGGTGCAACTGGCCGATGATGTCGGCGCGGACGCGTTCGGTGGCGGTCGCGGTGAGCGCCATGAACGGCAGGTCGGGCATCCGCTCGCGCAGGTTGCGGAGCTGCCGATACTCGGGGCGGAAATCGTGGCCCCATTCGCTGATGCAATGGGCCTCGTCCACCGCGATGCAGTTCACGCCCCAGCGGTTCAGGTCGTCGATCATGGTGCCGACCATGAGGCGCTCGGGCGCGACGTAGAGCAGCTTGAACTCGCGCGCGTTGAGCCCGCGCCAGCGGGCGCTGCGGTCGGCGTCGGCGAGCGAGGAGTTCAGGAAGGTGGCGGCCACGCCGTTGGCCTGGAGCGCGTCCACCTGGTCCTTCATCAGCGCGATCAGCGGCGAGATCACGACCGTGAGCCCGGGCCGCACCAGTGCGGGCAACTGGAAGCAAAGCGACTTGCCGCCACCGGTGGGCAGCAGCGCGAACACGTCCTTGCCGGCGATGGAGTCCCGGATGATCTCCTCCTGCAATGGCCGGAACGAGGTGTAGCCGAAGACCTCCTTGAGCGGAGTCAGCAGGTCGTGAGCATTGGCTTCGGCGGCAGGCACGCGGGCTACGATAGTGACCGGCGACCAATGACCAATGACGAATTCGGCGTTGGCCTCGACGCGTCAATTCGGCTCCACGGCCACGCCAAAGCACCGGCGGTTTTCGCCTGGCTCAGCGAGCGTTCCGGCGGCGGGGAGGGATGAGGGTCAGACCGGGCCAACCCTAAGCCAGCCGTCCGAGAGAATCCTGGCCCGGAGCCCTCCGTGGCCCGCGAGTTCCGCCTTGGCGCCGGGTCCGCACGCCAAGTTCATCCAGTCACACGGCCGGCTTTCCTCCGTCCCGAAAAAACGGACCCCCTGAATGACAAACTCGACGCCGATCAACGCATTCAGGTCCAACCCGCGGGTGAGGACATTGCGCCGGTAGACCGACGGCGACGGATCCGCGGCGGGAAACTTCCGGAGCAGGCGGTCGTGGGTTTCCTCGGCGAAGAAGGTGATCTGGCCCTTGGCGTCCGGGTCGGGACGGAAATACCGGTCGCCCGCGATGCCGTGGCCGGCGACGCAATGCACCTCGGTGGACTCCTGCATCGGATGGTTTCCGGGGGCGCGCCCGTAGTGCCCCACGAAGTTGTGCCCGGGCGACCAGAACAGGCGCACCAGCCGGGCAGATTCAGGCAGCGGGGACGGGGCAGAACTCACGAGCGGAACGAGTAACGGCTGGCGCCGGGTTTGTCAGGCCCGCCTCGCCGCCAGATTCTTTCTCGTTTCCATGACTCGGGCTTGTCCCGGAGTTGTGCCGGCACTACTGGGCGCGCACCAATGTCTGGCCCTTGAGGAAATCGAGTCCACGGGCCAGCACCGGATCCCGCACCACGGGAGCGTCTGGCAATTCTGGCTGGGCCGACGCCGGCGGCGGATTGGCGGCGGTGCGTTCCCGTTCGCGGACGAGGTCGGCTTCGGAAAGCCGCTTCCGGACTCGCACCGTCGTGGTGATGGAGTTGGTGGCCGTCGGGGAATTGGTCTGCGAACGGATGGCCGTGAACGGATCCCGCAGGAAGGCGCGTTCGACCGCCGGCTCGAGGGAGATGCGGAGATCCGGCACCACGCCGGCCGAGGAAAGAGGCTGCCCATCCGGAAGGCGGACCCGCCCTTGGGTGAGACGCAACCGCTGACCGGTGGACAGGTTCAAGTCGGTCACCACCGCGGCTTCGCCCGCCGTTGTGTCGCCGATTAGCAGCGCGGCGCCGGCGTGCCGCAAGCTGGCGGCCACGGCTTCCGCGGCGCCCCGGGTTTGGGCGTTGACCAGCACCGCGAGCGGGCGCGGGAACTGGTTCGTTGGCGCCACGCTGAGCCGCAGTCCGTCGCCCCAATCAAAGAGCGGCGAATTGGCCGGCAGAAATACACCCGCCAATCGGGCAGCGACGTCGAAATCACGTCCGCCGGCGAACCGCAGGTCGAGCACGCAGCCGGTAACCGCGCCGCCCGCCCGTAACTCGGTGAGGCGTTGGAGGACATTCGTCGGCGCGTCCCCACCCACCTCGCCCAACCGCAGGTAGGCGAAGTGGTTTTCCAGCAACTCCGCCGCGGCGAGCGTGGGTTCGTTGCCTGCCGGTTCCTCGTAATCCTCCAGCAGGCGGACCCGGTCGCTGAGCTTTGCCAGGAGGTCTTCCGCCGAGGCCGCCTGAAGCTGCTCGGCGGACACCCCGGGCAGGTGTTCCCGGACCAGCTTGGCGACCTCATCCAGCGGTGGGAATTCCGCCGCCCAGGTGGTGAACCCGAGGCAAGCGGTTGCGAGGGCAGCCAGGCGCTTCATGCGGGGGGGATGATTTCGGCGTCAGTTCCGGCGCGGCAAACAAGTTCGGTTCATGCACCGGAACAGGGCGACGCTCACGGCCGGATGGCCGAATAGATTGTCTTCGCCATCAGCGCCGCGCCCTTGGCGTTGGGATGAATTTTGTCCGGGAACATCTCCGGGTGGTTCCCCAAGGCGTCGAACAGGTCGATGACCGGCACCTTGCGGTCGTCACAGGCTTCCTCGATGCCCTCCAGCACGGTGTCCAAGGTCTGGGCGTTGATGCCCCATTGGTCGCCGTAGACCGGCACCGGCTGGCAGACCCACAGCTTGGGTTTCGACTTCAGGTCGCGGAAGTGTTCCAGCAGGTCGCGGAAATCCTTCTTGAAGGCGTCCTTGCCCTTCCAGTTCTGCGGCTTGGTGTCGTTGGTGCCCAGCTTGAGGATGACCACGTCCGGCTGGAACGCGGTCGCCTGGGTGAACTCCTCGGTGGTCCAATACGGCAGGTCGCCGGCACGACTGGCGGTGGCACCGCTGCGGCCAAAGTTCTTCACGTCAAAACGGGAACCCAACAGCTTCTGCAGCTGCGCCGGATAGCTGTTCGTCTCCCGGCCCTCGACGCCCGCGCCAAAGGTGATGGAGTCGCCCACGCAGGCCACCCGCACGATCGGGTCCCCACCGCGCCGGTTCTGGATCTCTTCAATCCGGATGATTGGCGGCTCCTTCTTGGCACAACCGGCCAGCAAGGCGGCAACGAGGGCGAACAGGGTGGCGAAATGGCGGCGGTTCATGCGACAGAATGTGGCCGCAGTGTGGCCGAGGGCGCCGACGCGGCAAGCGACTTCACGAGGCGCTCCCACCGAGATCGTCGAGGCCGGATCAGCATTTCGCCGTCTTGCGTTTCTTCCCGATCGTTCCGCGCTGTTGGACCTTGCGAATGGATTCCGCCGCCGCAGGAACCGCGCAAGCCGTGTCGCCGAAGTCCGCCGTCACGGGGCCGATGGCCTCCGCCGTTTGGATCGCGGTCTCGTTCAAGGCCGCGACGTAGCTGCCCACGGCGATGACGAAAGCATTCATCTGGTAACGCACCGGGTCGGGCTCCGCGTGGATTGATTTCCGGACCCGTTGCAGGAGACGTTTCAGTTCCGGGAGATCCAGTTCGGGGTCGGGGCGCACCGACACCCAGCTTGCCAGGGTGGCCCAGCCGGCCGCGGCGGTGAGCGGCACCTCGGTCGAGGTCCACTCCCGGCCCAGCTCCCACCCATGCGGACTGCCGGCGGCGACCCAGGCCACGGTCGCCCCGGCCAGGCCGCGACAATAGGCCTTGGCCACCCACTCGCGCAGATTGTCCCGGGTCATCCGGGCATCGTCGGCAATCAGCCCGGCCAGATACATCGCGTCGTAGTTGCCCGTGGCGTAGAGCTCCAGCGCCAGCCAGTGGTCCTTTCGATGCCGTTTCACGAAACCCTGCAGGTCGCTGATCTTGACCCCGAAACAGGGCTCGCGGACGCCGTGCTTGAAGAGCACCCGTTTGTAGCTGTCGCGGCCCAAGGGGCGGAGTTCCCCGAGGAGATCCTGAGCGTTCATGGTGTTGGTTCAGGTTAGCGGTGCCGGACGGGCACCTCCTTTCAGCCGAAGCGAAAGCGGCCCACAGGGCAACCGTTTTCCATCTGCTGGACCGCTGCCGCGCGTTACCGCACCGCCTTCACCGATGGCGATTTATCGGACCCGCGCGCACGGCGAGGAGATGCGCCCCGAACAAGGGACTGCCCCCGGTTGAATTCCCGTCGCATCGTCCCGTCCACCGTTCCGCTTCGCTCATGCGCTTCCCCCTCCTTACCCGTCTCGGCGCCGTGTGGCTCGCCGGCGCCGCCGTGCTCGCGGTCGATTTCACTCCGGCACCGCAACGGTTCCGGCAGGAGGTCGCCCAACGCTTCACGACCACCAACGGCCTGCCCAGCGCCGATATCCAGTTGCTCGACCTCGCCGCCGACGGCCGCCACCGTGTGTTCGCCGGGGGACGCTGGAACGAGCTGCGCGACGGCGTCTGGGGTCCGCTGGACGCGCTCACGCCGAAGTCGGAGCGCGAGTTCACGCTGCTGGATGCGCGGGGCAAGCCGGTGACGGTCCAGCTTCCGGCAAAGTCCGTGAAGCAGCTGATCCGCACGCCGAAAGGCGTCTGGCTCGTGACGGCGGGCGATCCGTATCTGGTGCAGGACGGCCGGCTCGTTTCGCAGGGCTGGCCCAGCAGGTGGAGCGTGAACCAGCTCGCCGCCAGCCCTGCGGGCGACGTGCTGATCGCATCCAGCGGCGGCTTGTTCCGGCGCGTGGGCGACGGCTGGGCGCGCGAGGAAATCTTCGACGGCCTGGGCCGGGCTTGGGCGGTAAACGACGTGCTGGGCGTGGCGTTCGACAACGCGGGCCGGCCGTGGTTCGCCACGAAGGCGGGCGTGGGGTGCAAGACGCCGCAGGGCTGGAAGTTCCATGAAGGGAAGGACGGTCTGCCGTGGAATGACTTCACGGGCCTGGCCGCGGGCGAGGGCGAGGACATGTGGTTCGCCACGCACCTCGGTGCCATCCGCTGGGACGGCCGCGCGTTCCATTATCGGCAGGGGCAACGTTGGCTGCCGCACGACGACGTGCGCGCTGCCGTGGTGGACGTCGCCAACCGCGCTTGGTTCGCCACCGCGGGCGGCCTCGGGATGCTGGAACGGAAGCCGATGACGCTCGCGGAGAAGGCGGAGTTCTACGAAGGCGAGGTCGAGCGTTACGTGAAGCGCACCGCGTTCGGCTACACTGCCGAGGCGCCGTTGAAGCAGGTCGCCGACAAATCCACCGCCGCGCCGGACGACTCGGACAACGACGGCCTGTGGACCGCGATGTATGGCGCCGGCGAATGTTTCGCCTACGGCGCGACCAAGGACGCCAAGGCCAAGGAACGTGCGACGAAGGCGTTCGAGGCGCTGCGTTTTCTCCAGAAGGTGACGCAAGGCGGGCCGCACGCACCGCCCAAGGGCTACATCGCCCGCACCATCCGGCCGGTCGAATGGCCCGACCCGAACGTCGGCCGCATTGAGGGCGACCGCGAGGAAGCCAAGCGCGACGGGCTTTGGAAGGTGTATGAACCGCGCTGGCCGAAGAGCGCCGACGGGAAGTGGTATTGGAAGTCCGACACCAGCAGCGACGAGTTGGACGGCCACTTCTTCTTCTTTCCGCTATACCACGACCTCGTGGCGGAG
>JBEISV010000348.1:0-5096 GCA_040375265.1 Verrucomicrobiales bacterium | reverse complement strand
GGCGATTCCGGGGGGGGACTCTTCCTGCGGGACACTCGCGACGGGGCCTGGAAGCTGGCCGGCGTCGCGTTTTCCGTGCAGTCCCTGTTCAACACCACAACGGAGGGCGACGGATTCTACGCCTCGCTGTTCGACCGCCGGGATTTCCTGGAACTCAATTTTGACGACGAATGGGTCACCGATGACACCGCCGCCACGCGCCCCGAGGCCGCGATCTATTTTTCCCGGGTGTCGTCCTATGCCACCGCACTGGAGGGATTGATGGCGGCGGTTTCGGCGACCACCGGGCCCCTGCCCCGCCTGCTCTCGGCTCCGACCGTGAATGGCCCCTTTGCCGAGCACTCCGCCTACGCCGTCAATCCCGGAGCGTTCACGATTACCCTCCCATTGGACCTGACCCAACGGTTCTTCCGCCTCGACACGGCGCACCCCATTCAGGTTCTGGACGCCACCGACAGCCAACTGACGTTGGGTTTCGGCCCGTCGAATTGAGCCGTCCGGCACGATTCTCCACCCGGGCAAAATCGGCCGCGATCCCCCATGAAGCCCGCGCGCGAAGTCTTCGTCGGTGTGGGGCGTGGACAGCCGGCAGCGGCTCAGTAACCTGCCGGCAACTTCCCGCGAACATGGACTGCCCTCAGAAACCCACGGTTCTCGCTGCCCGCATGGCTTCTTCGCCCTGCCGGGGTTGGCGGCGTCTCCTGTTGGCCGCGCTGTCGGTGCTGTGGGGCAGCCTCGTGCTGGTGAGGGCGGCCGACCGAATCGGACCGTTTGTCCAGCAGCACTGCGTGGAGTGCCACGACGCCGATGTGAAGAAGGGCGGCCTGGATCTAACCGCCCTTGCGCCGGTCCAGGAGGCCGCGACCAACCTGACGGCTTGGATCCTGGTCCACGACCGGGTCGCCAGCGGGGAAATGCCCCCGGCCAAGAAAAAGCAGCCCCTCGCCGCGGAATTGGCCGCATTCACCAATTCGCTGGGCGGAACTTTGCTCGCCGCCGACCGCAAGCTCGTCCGGGACCATGGCCGAGCCACGCAACGTCGCCTCAATCGCCACGAATACGAGGCCACACTGCGGGACCTTCTGTCCCTGCCTTACCTGGAGGTCCGCGATTTCTTGCCGGAAGACACGATGGCGCACGGCTTCAACAAGGTCGGCGACGCGCTCGACGTGTCGCACGTCCAGATGGCGCGCTACCTCGGGGCGGCGGACTTCGCCTTGCGACAAGCCATGGCGCCGCAGGTCAAACGCCCCGAAACCACCACGAATCGCTTCTACGCGTGGGACCAAGGTGAATTCTTTGGCGCCATCAAGCTGGAGGGACCGAAGGAACGGCGCACCTGGCCGTTGCTCGGGCTTGATCTCCAGCGCGATCTCTCGGAGTCCGCCCGGCCCAAACATCCCGGCACCCGCGAACCGGCCCGGCTCGAAAGGGAAGCCATGGGCGTGGTCGTGAGCACCTACGAGCCCACCGAGATTCGGTTCGGAAAATTCCGCGCGCCCGTTTCCGGCCGCTACCGCCTGCGGTTCTCCGGCTACAGCTTCTGGATTGATCCCAAGTTCACCAACGCGTCCGTCGGTCGACGCTCCGAACCGGTGACGATCTATTCCGACACCTCGCCCCGGATTCTTCGCAAGCTCGGCAGCTTCGATGTCGGCAGTGAACCGACCGTGCGGGAGTTCGAAACTTGGCTGCTGGCCGGTGAAACCATCCGTCCCGATGCCGCCCGACTCCATCGTTCTCGGCCGCCGGATCATCGGAATCCCCTTACCACTCCGGAGGGAATGCCCGGGGTGGCGTTTCAGTGGATGGAGGTCGAAGGCCCCCTGCTCGACCATTGGCCGTCCGCTGGCCATCAACTACTCTTCGGTGACCTTCCGATCGAAGATGCGCCCGTCACGACCGGCGTCGGCCGCTCGAAGGTCACGGCCGGGGTGAAGGTGATTTCGTCGAATCCGGAGGAAGACGCCGCCCAGTTGCTGCCCCGATTCCTTCATCAGGCTTACCGCCGCCAACCCGCGAAGGAAGACACGGACCGATTCCTCGGCGTAGTCCACGGCGCGCTGCAAGCCGGCCACGAGTTCACGGACGCGATGATCGCCGGTTACACGGCCGTGCTGTGTTCGCCCGGCTTCCTCTATCTCGACGAACAGCCCGGCCGCCTGACCGACCGTGCGCTGGCCGAACGGCTGTCCTATTTTCTGTGGAATTCCGCGCCGGACGGTCAACTCCGCGCCCTGGCCGCCAAGGGCGGATTGCACCGCTCCGAGGTGCTACGGGAACAGACCGAGCGTTTGCTCAACGACCCGCGGTCGCGCCGGTTCGCGGATGCCTTCCTCGACTACTGGCTCGACCTGCGCGGCATCGCCAACACCGCCCCGGACGAACAGCTCTACCCGGACTATCAACTCGACGATTTGCTGGTCGAATCGATGACCGAGGAAACCCAGCTCTTCTTCGCCGAATTGGTGAAACGCAATCTGGGCGTCAGCAACCTCGTCTCGTCCGACTTCGCGCTGCTGAACGAACGTTTGGCCACGCATTATGGCATTCCGGGCGTGAACGGCGTTCAGCTACGCCCTGTGCCTTTGCCCGCCGAAAGCGTGCGGGGCGGCCTGCTCACCCAGGCGGCCGTGCTCAAGGTCACTGCGAACGGCGCCACCACGTCGCCCGTAAAACGCGGCGCCTGGATCATGAGCCGCATTATCGGGCGTCCGCCGCCGCCGCCACCCGCCGCCGTGCCGGCCGTGGAGCCTGATATCCGTGGCGCCACCACCATCCGCGAGCAGTTGGCGAAACACCGCAACCAGGAGGCCTGCAATGCCTGCCACAAGTTGATCGACCCCGCCGGTTTCGCGCTGGAAAACTTCGATGTCATGGGCGGATGGCGCGACCGCTACCGCGCGGCGGGCGGCGGTGACCCGGTGAAGGGCATTGGCCACAATGGGAACTTCTTTCATTTCGGACTCGGACAGCCGGTCGATGCCAGCGGCGAGCTGCCCGACGGCCGAACCTTCGCCGATGTGCGGGAACTGAAGCGGTGCCTGCTTAGGGACGAGGAGCAGCTGGCCCGGAATCTCGCCCGGCAACTCACGGTGTTCGCAACCGGGGCGCCCATTCGGTTTTCCGACCGGCCCGCCATCGAGAAGCTGGTGGCCCGAAACCGCAAGCAGGGCTTCGCCGTGCGTGCCCTGATTCACGAGCTTGTGCAAAGCGACCTCTTCCTGAACAAATGACCGTTAGCCAGCCATGAAGCACTCCGCCAACTCCCAGCCGCCCGGCTCCTTCATCGCCACCCGCTCCCCCTTGTCGCGCCGGGGATTTCTTCGTGGCGCCGGCATCGCGCTGTCGTTGCCCCTGCTGGATTCCATGGTCCCCGCCTTCGCTGCGCCGTCGCCAGCGGCACCCGCGACCTCGCCCAGCGCCACGCCGCGGCGGATGCTCGCGATCTGCAATAACCTCGGCCTGTTGCCGGAACAGTTCTTCCCCCAGACCGCCGGCCGCGACTACGCCCTGTCGCCGTATCTCGACCTCCTGAAGGAGCACCGCAACGACTTCACCGTCTTCAGCGGCGTGTCGCATCCCGATGTCGACGGCGGACATCCCGCGGACAATTGCTTCCTGACGGCTGCCCCGCACCCCGGCCGCGGCGGTTTCCGGAACACGATCTCGCTCGACCAGTTCATCGCCGAACGGATCGGTCACCTGACGCGTTTCCCCTCCCTCAATCTCGGCGTGAATGTGGAGCGCGGCGCCCGCAGCCTTTCCTGGACGAGTTCCGGCATCCTGATCCCGTGCGAGGAAAAACCCTCGGAGGTCTTCCGCCGGCTCTTCATCCAGGGGACACCCGAGGAAGCCGCGAAACAGGTCCGTCGCCTCGAACTGGGCCAGAGCATCCTCGACGCCGTGGCGGGGCAGGCCAAGACGCTGCAGCTCCAGGTCGGCGGCGCGGACCGGGATCGGCTCGACCAGTATTTCACCAGCGTCCGTGAGCTGGAACAACGGATGCAGATGTCGCGCGAATGGGAGCACAAGTCCAAGCCGGCCGTGTCCGCCAGCGTGCCCCTCGATCCGGCGAGTCCGCGCGAATACATGGACAAGGTCCGGCTGATGTATGACCTTGCCCGTCTGGCCTTCGAGACGGATTCGACCCGCTCGATCGCGCTGCTCCTCGACAGTGTGAATTCGCCCGTCCTGGACCTTGAGGGCACGGCCATCACGGAAGGCTACCACGACCTGTCGCACCATGGCCGCTCCGAAAAGAAGCTCGCCCAACTGCGCGCGATCGACGAGTGGCACATGAAGTTGCTCGCGGACCTTTTCACCCAACTCCGCAACGTGAAGGAGGGCGGCAAAACCCTGCTCGACCGGACGATGATTCTCTATGGCTCGAACCTTGGGAATGCAAACACCCACGTGACGACCAACCTGCCCACGCTCTTTGCCGGCGGCGGGTTCAAGCACGGCCAGCACCTCGCCTTCGACCGCGAACGCAACTATCCCCTGCCCAATCTCTTCGTCTCGATGCTGCAACGAATGGGCCTCGAAGCCGGCCGATTCGCCACCGCCACCGGCACGATGCGCGGGCTTGAAATGGCCTGAACCGTTCGGCGCCCGCCAAGCCGCAAACTGATCCACCAACCGGCTCGACGCGTGAAAGTTCATCATGAAGCCACCAACCGCAGGCAACCTTCGGGCAGGTTGGATGAAATTCTGGGAGAAAGAGATTGCTGCGAAGTCCGCAGTCCGTATTTTCCGCGTCGCCCTAACGGGCACCCGGTCGGGGCGTAGCGTAGCTTGGTAGCGCGTCTGAATGGGGTTCAGAAGGTCGTGAGTTCAAATCTCACCGCCCCGACCATTGGGTTCTTCTTCGCGAATTGAGATCGGTTCGATCCTATGCACTCACCCTAGGATACTTTTCCGGAACGACAGATCGGTGTCCTTGGGACAATCGCTCAGCCAATTCAACCGCCCGACCTATTTGGACTGGGGTGACACCACTACTGTCCGGCTATAAATCGTTGAAGACCAATTGGTTGCAGACACCGCTTCCCTTCATTTCGGAGGGCGCGTTTGCAAACAGTTGAGCCAGAGGC
>JBEISV010000341.1:0-5251 GCA_040375265.1 Verrucomicrobiales bacterium | reverse complement strand
GATCTCGTAACCCTCGGGGGCGTCGATGAAGGCGAAGCCGCCGGAACCGTCGGGCTTGTAGGTCGGGCCGTCCGAGTATTTCAGACCAAGGGCCGCGAGGTGTCGGCCGAACTCTTCCAGCGAATCCACCTGGAAGGCTAGGTGGGTGAGGTCCGCCTGGACTTCGACCGGGCCGGAGTTGGGGAAGTGGCACAGCTCGATGGTTTCCTCGCTCTCGGGCGCCTTGAGGAAAACCAGCTCGGAACCGCGCGGCGACTTGTGCCGCCGCACCTCCTCCAGGCCCAGCACTTCGCGGTAGAACCGGACCGAACGGTCGAGGTCGTTGAGGCGGTAGCGGGTGTGCAGCAGCTTACGGACTTTCATGGGACCGAGGGTAACGGCGCCCGTGGCAGCCCGTCAAAGCACGGGTGGTTTTCCCGACGACGGATACGGCGGAACTTCGCGGGTGGAGCCTTGGATCGGTGGGGGCAGGGCGCGAGCCGAGTGAGGCGGGAAGCCATCACCGGAACTGAGTGGGGCTTCGTTCGCCGTTCGCAGCGCCGGCGGCGCGAAAGAACTTAGCCCACTGCGTCAGCCGTGGGTTGAGGGCTGAATTGGACCAGCCCCGGAGGGGCGGCAGACGATCCTGCCGCATAAGAATGAGCCTTGGATCTGTCGCCCCTGCCGGGGCTGGGATTGAATTGGCGACTGGAACCCACGGCTGACGCCGTGGGCTACTGTCTGCCGCCGCTCCGCGGCTTTGACTCCTCCCGCGGGACCTTCGCAGGGGTCGTCCTCGCAGAAGTCAGGGCGGCGCGGCAGCGCCGGCCCCACCAGGATCGGAGCGCCGATCTCCGATCCGGCGTAAAAAGGTTGGGCGAACGAAACGCGCCGGGTAGGAGACCGGTGCTCCGGAACGGCAAGCCCTTCGGGAAGGAGGTAGGCCGCACCCAGTGGGCCGGCTTACATGGCTAGCCAGAAAGCGGGGCACAGAAAAAGTGCCCGTGCAGAAACTCACCTGTTTGTTCGTCGCGATGGAAATTGTAGCTGAAGCACCGCGCCGGACAGGACACGTCAAACAAACTTGGAGTCGTGGTAATGTGTAGCTCGGCTCCGCAGCATGGGCAGACTACCGAGCCTACTAGTTCACAGCGCAAGATGCCCGCGCACACTGCTCTGATCTTGGTCGTGCGTTCGATTTCAGCCTGTTGTCTGGCGGCCGTCAGAAGACGAAATGGCGTGCCCCGAAACCGAGGCGTAAAGGATTGCTGTTTGGGCGAATAGGCTAGGTCTGCTGTGATTTTGTCAGAACCAATTGGCCTTCGGAATGCGACATCCAGTGTATAGATGTCTCGCACTGCGCTGGCAGGACCCGTGTGCTTTGGAAGGTCGTAGGTTGCGACCAATCGCCCGGATGTGTTTTCGAAGGGTTCGTCAACCTGGGGAAGCAGTTGAGCGACGAGGAAGTCGCTCAGCGCCTCCTGAAACCCGCGGTCGACTACCGCATTGTGGTAGTCGCTCTTGAACGGGCCAAACTGGATGACTGCGAACGCAGGGTGCATTGCGACCACTTCACTGATACATCGCCAGGAACTGCTTCCGATACACCGCTTCCTGCGCGGGCAGCTTGGCGCGGAGGGTTTCCTTGCGGGTGGCGCCGTGCTGGAAGCGGCGTTTCTCGAACACGGGCATGTCCACGCCGAACAGCGCCTTCACGCCGCGCCGGACGACTTCGCCCTTGAGCGAGTAGAGCGTTGGCACGTCGTATTGCGTCAGGTCGATGAACGGGATGGCTTCGCTCACGGCCATGACGCCGCGGTTCATCAGCGGGCTGAAGCCTTCGAAGCCGAACTTCCGCGCCGGCGCGTAGGTGCGCACGTAGCCGCGGCTCAGGCCGCCGCTGTAGGTGAGCGAGTGCTTGATGCGGCCCACGCCCCAACCTTCGTGGTAGAGCATCAGGTTGTGGACGACCGAGCGGATGGTCAGCTCGGGGTTTTCCTCGATGGGATAGTCCTTGAGGTTTTCGTCGCCACCGTCGCCATCGAGCAGGTGCTTCCAGTCCGGATACCGCCGCCGGATGCCGCGGCACAACGCCATGCCCATGACGCCGCATTCGACGTCGAGCGGCTTGTAGTCCTCGAGCACACGCAGTGCCTCGGAGAAATCGAGTTCGTCGGGCGTGGCGTGGATCTCCTCCAGGAACAGGCCGAGGCCGAGGCGTTCGAGGAATTCGCGGGCCTGGGCGAGGTCGGGGCCGTCGCCGAAGCTGAGGGTGAAGGCTTTCAGTCGGGCCGGATTCATCCCGAGCTTCCGCATCGTGAAGTAGGTGGTGAGGAAGACGAGGCCGCTGTCCACGCCGCCGGAGAAGGCGACGCCGATGGGGGAAGGTGCCGTCGGCATCTTGCCGGCGGAATCCAACCCGTCCGTCCGCACCGCCGGCAGGATGCCGGCGGCACTTTGGAGCCACTTCGCGATCTCATCCGCCAGCGCGCCGACGTAGCGGCGGCCGATCTCGTCGAGGTCGGCGGGCAGCGAGTTGCGTTCGGGCGTGAAGAAGCGGGTGTAGGTCGGGTCCGGATCGGGGCAGCCGATGAGCTGGATCTCGACGACGTAATGCGCCGGAACCATGCGCGTGTAGCTGGGGTGGAACTGGTCGGCGAGGCCCTCCTTCACGAGCTGCGCGTGGATGGCGTCCATGCGGTCGGCAACGATGAGGGCGGGGCCCTCGGCGCGTTTGGCGAGGAAGTAGCGCATCGGGCGGTCGAGCGAGCGGGCCATGCGGACCATCTTGCCGTCGCGCGCCAGCAGAGCGAACGAGCCGTCGATGTCCGCGACCTGCGCGGCGTCGCCGGAAAGGACCTTGGCGCGGGCCTCCTCGACGGTGCAGTTGAAAAGGCGATTGGCGGCGGGATCCAGCAGGTCAACGACGCGTTCGACGTAAGCGTGATGGGATTGCATGGCGGGAGCTTGGGCGGCGGAAAGCCGGATGCAAGCCGGGGCAGGGGATGGGCACCTTCGGGCCACAGTCGGCTTCGCGGGCTGCTTGCCATCAGGGCCGGCTCTCCTAGCCTGCGGCCGCCATGCCTGATGGATTGACGCCTCCTCCGTTGCCGAACCCGCCGGTGCCGCCACCGGTCATTCCCGCCCCCGTCGCCGCGCCCCGCCCGGCCGAACGTCCGGCCCGCCGCGGGAATGGCTGGCTGATCTTCAGCGTCATCGTGACGGTCCTGTTGCTGGGCAGCCTGCTGGGCAACGTGCTCCAGTCGGTCGGCTCCGCGGTTTCGCTCGCCGGCTCGGGCGGCCACCACGGCAAGGCGGCGCACCTGCACGAGGTCGTGATGGAAGACAACGACGCCGACGACAAGATCGTGGTCCTCGACATCAGCGGGGTCATCAGCGGCCAGGCGATCAACTACGAGGGGCTGACGATGGTGGATCACTTCAAGGATCAGTTGGACCGGGCGGCCGGCGACGACCGGGTGAAGGCGATCGTGCTGCGCATGGATTCTCCCGGCGGCGAGGTGCTGGCGAGCGACGACATCTACAAGGCCATGCGGGCGTTCCAGCTGACCAATGACATTCCGGTGGTCACGGTGATGGGTTCACTCGCCGCCTCCGGTGGCTATTACATCAGTGCGGCGAGCCGCTGGATCGTGGCCAACGAGCTGACCATCACGGGCAGCATCGGGGTGATCTTCCACGGCTACAATTACCGCGGCCTGATGGACAAGTTCGGCGTCCGGCCCGACGTGGTGAAGAGCGGCAAGCTGAAGGACATGTTCTCCGGCGAGAAGCGGCCCGAGGACGAATTGCCCGAGGAGAAGGCGATCCTGAACGACATGGTCGGCGAAAGTTTCCGCCGGTTCAAAAGCGTGATCCGCGAAGGCCGCGGCTGGTCCGCCGAACTGAACGGGAAGGAACAGATCACCGGCTACCGCGACCTCGCGGCCAACTGGGAAGACTTCGCCGACGGCCGAATCATGTCGGGCAGCACGGCGCTGGGGCTCGGCTTGGTGGATGAACTGGGCGATTTCGACACCGCGGTCGCCCGGGCCAAGGTGTTGGCCGGCATCGAGTCGGCGAACTTGGTGGCCTACGCGTTGCCGCCGTCGTTCGGCGACCTGTTCAGCCTCTTCGGCCAGGCGAAGTCGCAAACGATGAAGGTGGAGATCGGCGGGCTCGACCTGTCGCCGAAGCTCCAACAGGGCCGGCTGTATTTCATTTCACCCCTGCACCTGCACTGACGTGAAGAACCTGACCGTCCTCGCCCATCCTCTGATTCGCGTCTGCGTCACGGCGTTGCGCGACAAGTCCACCCCGCCGGCCGCGTTCCGGCGCAAGCTGTCGGAGGCGGCGGCGCTGATGGTGGCGGATGTCACCCGCGATCTGGGGACCAAGACGGTGAAGGTGGAAACCCCGCTGGCGACGGCCCGGGGGCACGCGCTGAAGCGGGAAGTCATCCTGGTGCCGGTGCTGCGGGCCGGGTTGGCGTTCCTGGATCCGTTCCTCCAGATCCTGCCGGATGCGAAGGTGGGTTTCATCGGCATCAAGCGGGATGAGGCGACCGCCTTACCGCGCGTGTATTCGGCCAGCCTGCCGGAATCCCTGGCCGGCCATGACGCCATCGTCCTCGACCCGATGCTGGCCACCGGCGGCAGCGCGGTGGAAGCGATCCGGCTCCTGCGGGCACGAGGAGCGGCAAGCGTTCGGTTGGTTTCGCTGGTGGCTGCGCCGCCGGGCGTCCGGGCGGTGCTCAAGGCGCACCCGGGTGTGCCGGTGTTCACGGCGGCGCTGGATCCGCGCCTGAACTCGAGCTTCTACATCGTTCCCGGGCTGGGCGACGCGGGCGACCGTGCGTTTCGGGTCTGAAGGGAACGGGTTCACCAACGCAGAGGTCACCTGTGCCCCACCGCGAACGACTCAAGAAGACCCTGCGCGTCACGCTCGTCGGGGCGGTCGTCAACTTCGCCCTCGCCGGCGGCAAGCTGGTGGCGGGCATCCTGGGCCACTCGCAGGCGCTGGTTGCCGATGCCGTGGAATCGTTCGCGGACCTGATTGGTTCGGTCATCGTTTGGCGCGGCCTCGTCGTCGCGGCCAAGCCGCCCGACGACGATCATCCGTATGGACACGGCAAGGCAGAGGCGCTCTCGGCGGCGGTGATCGCCACGCTGCTGCTGTTCGCGGCGGTGGGGATCGGCGTCCAGTCGCTCCGGGAAGTGTTCACCGAACATCCTTCGCCAGAACCTTGGACGCTGCTCGTCCTGCTGGGCGT
>JBEISV010000208.1:0-7689 GCA_040375265.1 Verrucomicrobiales bacterium | reverse complement strand
TGCCGGGCCAGCAGCTCGTGCATCAGGCTCTTAAAGTCCGGCGACAGATGCTGGATGATGACAAACGCCATCCCGGAGTTGTCCGGCATCGCCTTGAGAAAGCGTTCCAAGGCCTCCAGGCCGCCAGCCGACGCGCCGATGCCCACGATGAAGCTCGGCGTTTCTAACGAGGCGTCGGACCGGCCGATATCCTCTGGCAAATCGTCCGGTGCCGACATTGATTCCGTCGGGATTGGTGTTTCCGCGGATGGGTTCGGTGAACCTTTGCCTGTCGTCTTTGCCATGGTGGGTTGCTGGCCTGAGTCGGGGTGTTTCGGTCGGAAACGGTGCCGTTGCGTTGTCGTCGCCGCCCGGGCCAGACGCCTGCTTTGGGCTGCCGCCCCGGGGTGTGCGATGGGCGAGACTACGAGCGGGCGGCGGCGGGCGACTACGTTCCGTTTCTTCAATGCTCTCCCTCCGTTGCCTTCTCGCGCCGGGCAACAAAGTCGCCGGCGGTGACACTTCCGTGACACATGCGGGTGCCGTTTCCCGCAGTCTCTGGCCGTCATGATTCGCGGACTCACCGTCTTCCACGTCGCCAAGGCCGGCGGCCTCCGGGCCCCGGCCGAGGGCTGGGAACGAGCCGTGGGCATCCCCGGGGCGGCCCCGGTCTGGCGGCTCGACACGTGCCAACGCTGGCTGGCGGTGACGCACGGCAAATTGACGCTCCCGCCCGCTACGTTGCCGACCGGCGTCGAAGTGTTCCAGGGCGCGGCGGCCTACGAGTTCCTGCTGGAAGTCGCGACGGGTCTCGCCAGCCAAATGGCCGGCGAGACCAGCATCCTCGGCCAACTCAAGTCCGCGTGGAACGCCGGTTCGGCGCGGGCGCAGTGGCTGCAATGGCTCTTTGCCGATGCCAAGGAAATCCGGGCCCAATATTTGGCGGAAGTGGGCGGCGCCTCCTACGGGCGCGGCGTGCGCCAGTTGCTCCGGCAGGCGGGCGGGCCGGACACAGGTTCGATTCTCCTGTTGGGTGCGGGCGAACTCGCGGAGGCCATCGGCCCGTGGCTGCGGTTCGCGCCCCTCCAACTGCTCAATCGGACGTCGGCCCGGGCAACGGCTTTGGCTAACCGGCTGCGCCAGCATCCCGGTGCGCCCGTCGAGGTGGTGCCGGCGGACGCGGCCGAAACCGCTTGGTCGCGGGCCCGAGCCATTGTGCTCTGCGTGCCGTTTGCTCCGGCCGAAGACGAGCTTCGCCTGGCTTGGTCGCGGGCGGCCGCGGCGACCGGATGTCCGGTCCCCGTTGTCCATCTGGGCGGTCATCGGGCCCAGGCCGGCTCGTGGAACTCCCTGCCGCAGTTTCTTTGTTTGGACGAACTGTTCGCCCGGCAACATCGGGCCGATGATCACCGCGACCGTCAACTCGCACGCGCCGCGTTGGCCTGTGCCGAACGGGCGCGGCACCGGAGCCTGGGCCATTCCCTCAGCCATCCGCACGGCTGGGAGGACCTGCCGCAGTTTTTCCCCTTCGCCCCATTTCCGCTTGGCGCGGTCCGCCTCACCTGCCGTCAGGCCGGGATGCCGTTGGCCGCATGAACCCGCACGTCCGCATCGCTTCCGTCCTGATGGAACGGCCGGAACCTGAATCCGGTTCGACGAACCGGGGCCGGGCCGTCCACCATGCCGGCCGCATGAATCCCACGGGCCAGCTCAATTCCCGTCCGCCCGCCCGCGTCCGCACACTGGTGGCGCTCAGTTTTGCGTGGCTCGCCTTCCTGTTCGCCCTCGGCGGCTGGTGGGTCTTCCATATGAACCAGCAGGCCGGCCGCATTGCCGACTTGGAACGCCAGGCAGGCATCACTTCGCTCGAAGCCAGCCAGCAATGGGCCCGCACCCAGCGCATGCTGCAATGGGAAGGTGCCACCTTCTTCGGTGCGTTGCTGGTTAGCCTCCTGCTCCTGGGCTGGCTCTATTGGCGGGACACGCGCCGCGCCCGCTCCCTGCACGGCTTTTTCGCCTCGGTGACGCACGAATTGCGCACGCCGCTCACCGGGCTGCGCCTCGAGGCGGAATCGCTCGCGGAACTGACCCCGACCACCGCGCCCGCCCGCGCGCTGGTGGACCGCCTGCTGGACGACACGACCCGCATCGAGTCCCAGGTGGAACGTGCGCTTGAGCTGGCCCGGGTGGAGGGCGCCGGCCCCGTGCCAACCCAGTCGCTGAACCTCCGGAGCGTTGTCGGCCAGTGCCTGCGGCAATGGCGCGCGCCGCTGACACCGGTCGTCGTGCTGCGCAACGAGGTCGCCGATGCCGCGATCCTCGCCGACCCGGCTGCGGTGCAGATCATCCTGCGCAACCTGCTGGAGAATTCAGCCCGGCACGCCCAGCGCGAACGGGTGACCGTGACGCTGGCCAATTCGACGGCTGCCAATCGGATCATTCTGACGGTGACCGACGACGGGACGGCGGGCGTTGGCCTGCCGCGGCGACTCGGCCAGCTGTTCGAGAAGGGGCCCGTCTCCAAGGGAGCCGGCGTGGGGCTGTATCTGGTCCGGTCGCTGATGCGGCGCATGGGCGGCCGGGCCGAGTTTGGTCCCGCCTCGTCCGTGCCGGGCGCCCCGGGGTTCCGGGTGCAACTGCACTTCCGCACGGAGGTGGCCGATGTCTGAACGTGCCGCCGCTCGCCTGCTGGTCGTCGAGGACGAGCCCAATCTTGGGGCGACATTGCACGAACGGCTCACCCGGTCCGGCTTTGAGGTCGTATGGGCGCGGTCCGTCGCCGGCGCGCAGGCGGAACTCGCGAAACATACCTTCGAGCTCGCGCTGCTCGACGTCGGCCTCGGCGATGGATCCGGCTTCCTGCTGGCCGAAACCATCCGCAAGCAGGCCGTCGGCACCGCGATCATTTTTCTCACCGCGATGGGCGACCCGCAGCACCGCATCCTCGGCCTCGAACTGGGGGCGGAGGATTATGTGGTGAAGCCCTTCAACTACCAGGAACTGGTCCTCCGCATCGAAAACGGCCTGCGCCGCGCGCGCTTCTGCGGCACCGGCCTGAACCGGATGCAAGTCGGCCGGGCCAAGATCAACTTCTCCGCTTTCTCCGCCGAGGTGGACGGCGAGACGACGACACTCAGCCAACGCGAGACGGCTTTGCTGAAGTTGCTGGTGGAGAACCGCGGCTCGGTGGTCAGCCGCGATCAGATCCTCGACGAAGTGTGGTCGCGTGACGACTACCCGACCCCGCGCACCGTGGACAACTTCATCCTCAAGCTCCGCCGCCTCGTCGAGCCCGATCTCGCCACTCCGAGCGTCATCCGCAGCGTCCGTGGCGTCGGCTACCAACTGAACGCCGACGCCTGCCGCGAGATATGAAGTGGACATTGCTTACGCCGGAACGACGCCAAGCTGAATCGAAGCTCTTGGTTCGTGACGGTGAGGCGCGTCGGAGCATTCTCCCTCTCCCTGAGGAAGAGGGCCGGGGTGAGGGGGAGCCGCGCGCAGATTTGCACCGCCGAGTCCCTCGCCCCGCCAACGTGTCAGCGTCTTGGAGTGCGGTGGCGCAGCGAAGCGAAGCTGCCGCTTTTGCCGAAGAGCCACGCTTGGGAAATCTCCGAATTCTGGTGATTGCCACCCGCTGCCAAAGCGGTGGCAAGCCACCGCACTCCAAGACGCTGGCGCGTTTGTCCGGCGCTGGCTTCCGCTTCGCATGAACCGCTTCAACCAGGCCATCCGTCGCCAGAACTCAGGCCGTCCGCCCGTGTGGTTCATGCGGCAGGCCGGTCGCTACCATTCCCACTACCAGGCACTGAAGCGGGACCATGACTTCATGGCGCTCTGCAAGGATCCCGCGCTCGCGTGCGAGGTCACACTGGGTCCCATCCGCGATTTCGATTTCGACGCCGCGATCCTGTTCTCCGACCTGCTGTTCCCGCTCGAAGTCATGGGCATGGGGCTGCGCTACGCGCCCGGTCCCGAACTCGACTGGCATCTGAAATCCCTTGCCGACTTGAACCGGCTTCAAGGCGGAGCGGAGCGGGCGGTGGGACTGGAATTTCAAGCCGACGCGTTGCGCCGGATTCGCGCCGTGCTGCAGGAGGACAAGGGTCTGCTCGGCTTCGTCGGCGGACCTCTGACGCTGTTCTTCTACGCCGTGGCTGGCAGCCACAAGGGTGACGTCAGCGACGCCGTCGCCAGCGTCGAAGACAGCCGTTTTGCGGGCTTCTGCGAAGGTCTGCACGATCTGCTCGTGGCCAACATCGTCCTGCAGCTTCGGGCCGGGGCTGACACCGTGGCGGTCATGGACACCGCGGCCGGGGAGATTCCGCTGGAGTCCTTCCAGCGCCACGTCGTGCCGTGCCTGGCGCGGCTGTTCACGGCGGTCCGCGCCCAGGTGCCCGGCGCGCTGTTCACCTACTACTCGCGCCAGACCGGCCCCGCCCACTGGCACTCCCTGAAGGATCTGCCCATCAGCTGCCTCGGTGTGGACTGGGAGCATCCGCTGTCCGCCGTGATGGCCGAAGTCGGCGACCGCTGGGCGGTGCAGGGCAACTTCGATCCGCACCTGATGCTGCTGCCCGAGGCCGAGCTTCGTCCCCTGCTGCACCGCTTCTTCGCCGACGCGCAGACCGTGAGCCTGGAACGCCGCGCCGGCTGGGTGTGCGGCCTCGGCCACGGCGTGCTGCCCGGAACACCCGAGGCCAACGTCCGCCTGTTCCTCGAACTTCACCGCGACCATTTCCCCGAATGACCGCTTACTCCCGTCACGAACTGCTCCGCAAATACGACGTTCCGGGGCCGCGTTACACGAGCTACCCGACCGTGCCCTACTGGACCGGCCAGCCCACGGCCGACCAGTGGCTCGCTAGCCTCACGCAGCCAGGCTCCACGCGCCGCGGGGCGCCCGCCGGCGCGGCCGTTTACGTTCACATTCCTTTCTGCGAATCGCTCTGCACCTACTGCGGCTGCAATACGCGCATCACCCGCAACCACGAGTTGGGCCATCGCTACGTGGACATCGTGCTCCAGGAATGGGAGATGTATCGTCGCCGGCTCAGTCCCGAGAACCAGCTGCCGCTGGCGGAACTCCACTTCGGTGGCGGAACGCCGACCTTCCTCGCACCTCCAGACCTGCACCGCCTCGCCGCAGGCATTCTCGGCGGCGGCCGGGTAACGTCCGACGCGGAGCTTTCGTTGGAGGCCGACCCGCGCGTCACGACCCAGGAGCACCTCGCCGCGCTGGCCGAACTCGGTTTCAACCGCCTGAGCCTCGGCATCCAGGATTTCGACCCCAAGGTTCAGGAAATCGTCCATCGCGTGCAGACCGAGGAGCAGGTTCACGCGGTTGTCCAGCGCGCGCGCGAACTCGGTTTTCAGAGCATCAACTTCGACCTCATCTATGGTCTGCCGTTCCAGACCGAGACCAGCATCCGCGACACCATCGAGGCGGTGAAACGGCTCAACCCCGACCGGCTCGCCTTCTACGCCTACGCGCACGTGCCGTGGATCAAGCCGGCCCAGCGGAAGTTCACCGAGGCCGACCTGCCCGTGGGCGAGGCCAAGCGTCACCTTTACGAGGTCGGCCGCGAACTGCTCGAAGAGGCCGGCTTCCGCGAGATCGGCATGGACCACTTCGCTAGGGAGTCCGACTCGCTGTGGACCGCCGCACAGGAAGGCCGGCTGCACCGAAATTTCATGGGCTACACCGCCCGCCCCGTCTGGCCGCAGATCGGCCTCGGCGTCTCCGCCATCGGCGACTCGTGGCGCCTCTTCGCGCAGAACGAGAAGGTGCTCGAGCCCTACATGCAGCGCGTGCTCGCCGGTGAGCTGCCCATTGCGCGCGGCCACACGCTCACCGACGAGGACCTCGTGCTCCGCCAGCACATCCTGAACGTGATGACGTCATTCGAGACGAACTGGGCCGACCCCGAGCTGCACATCCCGTTCCTCGACACCGCCCAGGAGCGTCTGCGCGCGCTGGAACAGGACGGTTTGGTCGAACTCCAGTCGGAAGGCTGCTCCGTGACCCAGCTCGGCCGGACCTTCCTGCGCAACGTCTGCATGGTGCTCGACGCCCGCCTCGCCCGGCAGACGCCGCCCGAAAAACTCTTCAGCCGCGCCGTTTGAACCGCAGTTCATGGATCCCGCGATGTCCCTTCCTTCCTCCGGCCGTCCAGCTCCCGTCGCCATCGTCGGTGGCGGCGTCACGGGCCTGACCGCGGCCTTCCGCCTGCGGCAGCGGGGCATTCCGAGCGTCGTTTACGAGAGCGGTTCGCGTCCGGGCGGACCGGTCCACACGACCGAGCGCGACGGCTATCTCGCCGAGGACGGCCCGAATACGCTCCTCGAAACCTCGCCCAAGCTCCGTCAGCTCATCGACGATATCGGGCTGAAGAACCAGTGCCTGACCTCCGATCCCGCCGCCAACCAGCGCTACATCGTCCGCGGCGGCCGCCTTCTCGCCGTGCCCGATTCGCTGCCTGGCTGGATGACCACGCCGCTCTTCAGCCTCGGCGCCAAGCTAAATGTGCTCGGCGAACTGCTGCGTCCGCGCGGCCGGGCCGACGTGGAGGAAACCGTCGCCGGCTTCGTGCGGCGGCGGCTGGGACAGGAATTCCTCGACTACGCGATCAACCCCTTCGTCGGCGGCGTGTATGCCGGCGATCCCGAGCGGTTGTCGCTGCGCGAGGCGTTTCCCAAGCTGCACCAGGTCGAGACGCGCTACCGCTCGCTCTTCCTCGGCCAGATGCTCGGCGCGCGCGAACGCCGCCGTTCCGGCGAGACGCCCAAGGACCGCGCCCCGAAGCTTTCCTTCCGCCACGGACTCGGCTCGCTGGTAACCGCGCTGGCGACCCAGCTTGGTGACGCGTTGCGACTCGATGCGCCGGTGGAAGCCATCCGGCGTCACGCGAACGGCTGGCAGGTGACCGTCAATCGCCAGGGCCGGCACGAAACCGCGGAACATTCCGCCGTCCTGCTCGCCGCGCCCGCGCATCGGCTTGCGGGTATCCAGCTCGACGCCGGCAACGACGCCTCGCTGGCGTGGCTGGGGGACATTCACTACGCGGCGGTGACCGTGCTCGTGCTGGGCTTCCGGCGCAAAGACGTGGCGCATCCGCTCGATGGCTTCGGTGCGCTCATTCCCGAGGTCGAGAAGCAGGCCATCCTCGGCGCGATCTTCAGCTCCTCCCTGTTCCCCGGCCGCGCGCCAGCGGGCCACGTCACGCTGACGTGCTACCTCGGCGGTTCGCGCTCGCCCGAGATGGCGCTGGCTTCGGAAGAAGTCCAGTTGGCCACGACTCGTGAGGCACTTGGCCGGCTGCTCGGCGTTCGCGGGGAACCGACCTTCCTCCACCGCACCGTCCACCGGCTGGCGATCCCGCAATACGTCCTCGGCTTCGGTGAGTTCCGCGTGCGCATGACGAAGCTGGAGCAACAGGCGCCCGGACTCCGCCTCGCCGGCCACTTCCGCAACGGCATCGCGCTGACCGACTGCCTGATGGCCGCCCTCCAGGTCGCCGAGGAGATGGCGGACGCCTTCGGGGAAGGAGTCCACGCGTGAGCCTGTTCCGTAGCGCAGGTTGGCAACCTGCTGTTTCGCCGACTGGCAGTCGGCTGGCCCCTGGATTGATTCGGACACCTGCGGATTGCCAATCCGCGACACGGCAGACTGCCAGTCTGCGCTACAGCGGCTCGCGCCGGTCAACCCGC
>JBEISV010000599.1:0-2658 GCA_040375265.1 Verrucomicrobiales bacterium | reverse complement strand
TTGTCGGCGAAGATCAGGTTCAGCTTCGTGCCGTGGGCGGACTTGTCCCAGTTCCAGTAGGGGATTTCCCACGCCAGCACCGCGCGGCTCGGGTTCGCGACGTCGTTGTCCTTCCGGCCGCTGACGGGGCGCTTGGTCTCGTAGGTGCCGTCGGCCTTCACGAAAATGTGGTTCCAGATGTAGGTCACATGGTCGTTGTCGCGCAGGAGGTTGTTCAGCATCCCGATCGCCGGGTCCTTCTGCTTGATGCCGGCGGGACAGGTGAACGTGCCGGCCTTGGGCGTGGCGGTCACCTTCCCGGAGTAGTTCGTCGGCTTGTTGCCGTTGCGGGTCAGGTAGGGCTCCAGCAGCTCCGGCAGCCATTTGTCATCGGTTCGCAACGCATTGTCCGAACCCCACGCGCGGCCCCAGTTCTTCACGAGCGGGAAACGCGCCGCGTAGTCCCCGGAATACATCGCGACGGCGAGGCCGATCTGCTTCTGGTTGTTGAGGCAATAGGTCTCGTTGGCCTTGGCCCGCGCCTTGGCGAGCGCGGGCAGGAGCATCCCGGCCAGGATCGCGATGATGGCGATGACGACCAGCAGCTCGATCAGCGTGAAACCGCGGCGGTCCGGGAGGCAGACGGGGCGAAGGTGCATGCGCGGGTAAGTTGCCCCGCAGCAGACTCGGTCCCGACCTCACTGGCAACCGCGGTCTGGGACTCGTTCAGCTCCAGCTCTGGAGCTCGAGGATGTTGCCGTCCGGATCGCGGGCATAAACAACGCAAAGCCGCCCCACGCCCGGCACGTCCGTGGAGCTGATCCCGCCCACCGCGGAACCGTCGGCGGCGAGCACGGCGTCCAAGGCGGCCGTCACATCCCCGACCTGGAAGGCGAGGTGGCCGAAGCCGGGTTCATTCGCGACCGGGCGAGTGCCCTCGACCATCTGTTCATAGCTGAAGATTTCCAGCGTCGGGCCGTGGTCGCCATGACCGGGCAGTCGCAGATGCAGGCCGGTGAGGTGAGCGCCCGGCAACGCGGTAAGTGAGTCCAACCAAGCACCGGAAAGGTCGCGTTCTGGCGGCTGGGGCACGCAGCCAAAGACGTCGCAGTAGAACCGCACGAGCCGGCGCCAGTCGCGGGTCGTCAGGTTGGTGTGGACGTAGCGGGCGGGGATGGGCATGGGGAGTGATGGGTCCGTGACGGCTGCTTGGCAACCTCGGCCGGCGCTACTTCCAGGGCGTGATGACTTTGCAGCCGGCGGCTGCGAACGGAACAAGGTCCCGCGTCACCACCGTCAGGGAACGACTGAGGGCCACCGCCGCAATCAGCGAGTCGCGGACGGGCAGCTTGGGCAGGCGGGCGGTGAGTTCTCCCCACGCCTTGGCGGCGCGGAGATCAAATTCCAGGACCCGGTAGGCGCGCGGCAATTGTTCCGCCCACACCCGCAGTTCCGCGCGGCGGGGATGACGGGCCGGCAGGCGATGCCAGCCTTGCCAGACTTCGGCGACGCTCAGGCTGGTGGTGAACGGCCCCTGCGGCGCCTTCAAAGCTTCGAGCCATTCCAGGAAGCCTGCGTTGGGCGCCTTCTTGGTGGGCTCGCTCAGCGCATTCGTGTCGAACAGCAGGCTCATGCCAGCGCAATGGCCCGGACCGTCTCCCGCCGGGCCCGACCGGGCTTGAAACCGGCGCCGCGCACGGGGGCATACAGTTCCTTCAGCGTCAGCCGTGGCTCCGCGGCTCCGGGTAGGCGCATCAGCCGGAACTCATCCGGCCCGGTTTGCTCCAGTTCAAACACCTGGCGGGGTTTGGCCAGATCGCCCATGCGGAGGCGGGACTTGTCATCGGCAACCAAGGTCATGGCGGAAGCAAAGGCCCGGGCATTCCGACGGTCAAGGCACCAACGGGGAATCTATCGCGTCGCAGTCTGGGCATTGAGCCAAACAACGGGACCGAGGCCGCACCGGAACCAGTCGCGCACTCACTGGCAACCGCGGTATCGGGTTCAGTTCACCTCCAGCTCTGGAGTTCGAGGATTCTGCCGTCCGGGTCGCGGGTGTAAACGCCACACAACCGGCCCACGCCCGGCACGTCAGTGGAGCTGATCCCGCCCACCGCGGCGGATTGATTGCCCCAAGGGGGGCTTCATCGCATGTGATATACCAACGCCCTCTGTAATGCCGCTTTGAGCGTGTCCGAGGAACAATCAGGAAAATGCGCCAGCAACTCAGGCTCGAACTGCATGAGGTCGGTCGGCCCAATCTCGCGGCGCGACTGATAGATGGTGGCGAGAGTCCGCAAGTGAGGCTTTAGAATTCGAATGGCTCGCTCCAGCACGGCCGAAGCAACACGAAGGGCCGAAGCAGCGTCGGCAGCGGAAACGCCTCGACAATGACGGCGCAGCGCACGAACGGCAGCGTCCTCGGAGTCGTATCCGCGCCAACGAAGCCTCCAAGCGATCTCTATAGCCGTCGCGCTACACGCGGAATCTGATGACTTGGAACTCATGTTCGCGAGGAAACAGCTAACGTTGAACTGGTCGAGCTCACTTGCCGCAAAACCTCGCAAACCCGCCGCCCAACAGCTCCGTCGCGTCGCGCTGGATCTCGGCGTCGGTCACCGGCCAGCCGGCGGCTTCGAGGGTTTCGTATTTGCGGGCGAGGCAGCGGCCGATCAGGGC
>JBEISV010000466.1:0-3889 GCA_040375265.1 Verrucomicrobiales bacterium | reverse complement strand
GCCGGTGGGTGACGCCTACCGCTTCACGCCGGTGGCCGACGCCTACCTAAACGACGCCCGCAGCGCCGGCGCGGAGCCGGTAGGCTGGATGAACCTCGCCGGCACGCTGGACGTCTCGTTCTTCGAGGACATGCCGGTCCACGTCCACGCCGCGGCCGACCAGCACGCGACGAACGCGCCGTTCTTCTTCATGGGCGGCTGGCCGGGCGACAACGGGGGCGACAACTTCGGCTGGCGGATCGCGGGCGACGACTACTTCACGCCCGGCGTGCTCTTCGATCCATTGCACCTCGGCCATCCCGCGACGACCGGCGCCACCGCCTACCGCAACGGCGACACCGAGGATTTCAATCCGCGCGTCTACCAATCCCTCTTCGGCCTGCTGCCGCTCCAATACGAACTGAAGTGGAATCCGGCCACGCGCGAGTTCGCCTCCCGCGAGCCCAAGACGCTCGATCTGTTCGTGCTCAACACCTACAACGCCGTCACCCGCCTCACCCCGTCGCACACGCACCTGCGCTTCGGCGCCGAATACGAGGGGCTACCCCAAGTGGACTTGGACCAAATCTTCCAGCCGCTCGGACAGATTGAGGCGGACCTTGCCGAGGCCATCGCCGACGCGATCACCGAGACCGCCCGCGACCAGATCAACCAGGGCCTGGCCGAGCTCGACCGGCTGCTGGCGGACCAGTTCGCGGAAGTGACCGAACCCATCTTCACCGACGTGCTCGACCCGGCGATCAGCGACCTCTACGCCGCGCTCAGTAGCGCCTACGGCACCGCGACCAACTGGCCGGTAACGATGCGGAACACGGTCTCCAACCACGTTCACAATGTCATCCGGCCCCGGCTGAAGGACTTGGTCTTCACGACCGCCGGGGCCCAACGGCTGAACCTGGCCCAGCAACTCGACGGCTCGCTCCGGAAGATCGAGGCGGGCATTGGCGGCGTGGAACAACTGCTGGCCGTGACAGGCGGCCAACGCTCCGCGGCCGCCGCGCTGACGACCGCGCTCATCGGCAGCCTTTCGCCCGAATACGCGGGCAGCTACACGGCCGCGACCCGCGACGCCCTGCTCGCGGACCGGGATCCGACCTATGCCACGCTGCTGGCCACCTTGCAGGACGTCCACGGCACGGCGACCAGCATCCGTTCGTCGCTCGGCAGCGGTGCGGGCCTGGATCGCGAACTGGACGCCGTGTTCCAGGCAGGCGTGGTGGAATTTGAGGTGTTGGCCAACGGCGCGACGGACGCGATCGCCGACTGGTTCGACGGAATCAACGGGGCGCTGGGGTCCCCGTTCGCGCAATACACCGAGCAGGAGATCAAGGATCGCCTGCGGGCCGAAGTGACGGACCGCTTCTACGCGCTCAACACCACGGCGGTCCTGCAGGGCGTCCTGCGCGAATGGTTGCAGGACTTCAACGCCGCCTTCCGGCAGGCGCTGGCGTCGATCTTCGAGCAGGTCAACAGCGTGATCCGCGACCTGCTGAACCCGGTCATCGGCGCCGTCGAACGGGAGTTCAACGGGCTTCTCGACGACCTCGACGGGCCGCTGAAACACGCCAGCCTCACGGGTTTCGCGGACATCTACGACGACAAGATCGACTACGTCCGCCTTGACGCGACCGTGCAGATGGACGTCTCGGGACCGCTCGAAGTCGGTGCTTTCCTGGAGATCAAGGCGCTCGACTCCACGGGCGCCGGGGCCGGCTGCTACGGCCCGGGCGACACGGCCACGGAAGTTTCCCTCGGCGTCAACAACCTCGGCATCGCCTGGGTCGCCCCGGATCTCCGGGCCAACGTCGTCGCCACCTTCGCCCTGAAGAACAATCGTCCGGCGGGACTCGGCGGCTCGGTGGAAATCCTCGGCGACTTCAACCTGGAGACCTTGAAGGTCACCGACTTCTTCGCCAGCGCGGCGTTCGGCGCGGAGGACAATTACATCAGCGGCACCGTGGGCCTGGAGTTCAATGGCAACGCGCTCCAGGGCGGCGCCTTCTTCGGCCGGACATGTTCGCTCGACCCGCTCCGGGCCTGGGCCCCGACCGTGGCGGACGTGATCGGCACGCCGCCGTTCACCGGCGCCTACGGCTACGGCGAGGCCAGTTTCCCGCTCACGCAGTTGCTCGGCATTCCCCCGAGCTGCGTGCTCGACGTCACCATCGGCGCCGGCGTGGGCGCCGGTTTCTTCCTCCAGGGGCCGACCTACGTGGGGACGATCTACGGCGGCGTGACTGGCCGCGTGCTTTGCCTCGCGGAAGTGAGCGGTGACGTGACGCTCTCCGGGGCCAAGGCCGGCAGCGACTACAACTTCTCCGGCGTCGGCCTGCTCTACGGCAAGTTCGGGGTCTGCCCGATCTGCATCAAGGGCCACAAGGAGCTCACCCTGAAATACGCCAACGGCGACTGGGACTACAGCTTCAGCCCGACCAAGGAGGACCGATGAACCGCGTTGCCCCAACCCGCCGGAATTCGCCGCTGAAAACTCATTCTACTCCCATGCTCAACCCGGTCGCTCTCTTCCGCCTGTTGCTGGTCGCCGGCCTTGCCGGATTCGCCGCGGCCCGCGCCGCGGAGCTTCCCGGCCGTGTGCTCGTCACGGTCGGCACCGTGACCCGGATCGGCACAAACGCACCGCAGGCCTACCTGTTCCTCAATGACGCGGACCCGGCGGAGACCGATTGCCCGGACTGTCCGCCCGCGGTGCAGGCGAACACCGGGGCGCTGCCCGCCGGCGACACCGGCTACGTGGCGGTCTACTCCAAGGACGGCCCGGCAACCTCCACCAACACGTTCACGCGGCGCAGCGTCCTCACCCGGGGAACCGACGGGTTCACGCTCAACGCGCTGCTGCGTCGTTCCCAGCTCGTCGGTCAATCCGTCGAACTGCTCGACGAGCGCCTGACGACCCTTTTCGGCCCACTGGTCCCCGCCGGCAACATCGGCACCGCCGAGAAGGTATCCGCAGTCATCCGCGGTTCGGTCGGCCATCCCGACTACGAACAGAATCTCCGGCTGCTCGCGCGGCAGCACCCCGGCCTCGCGATGTGCCTCGGGCTGGCCGAAGCCCTGCCGATTCCCGCCGCGGCGGGCGCGAACACGACGCTTGAACTGCGTCGATGGAACGCCACGACCCAGCAGGACGGCGCGGTCATCGGCCGGACGACCGTGCGCACCGGCGCGCCGCTGGAGTTGCCGGCTCCCTTCGCTCCGGTGGTCGTCCCCGATGCCTCGGCCAAGGGCGACCTCAACGTGAAGCTGCGCTGGGCCATGACCGACGACCTGAAACGCGTCGCGATCGCCTCCCAGGGCTTCGATCTGTTCCGGGTCGCCCGGACCCGGGCCGAAACCCTCGGCTGGCACGTCGCGCCGCCGACCGCGGCAGCACTGGCAGTTGCCCTGGCCCAGACGCCGCAGTCCGTCGCCCGGGTCAACGAGCAACCGGTCCTCGTGGCGCAGGTGCTATCGCGGTCGGAAGCCACGAACGTGGTGGCCGACGCCAAGACGGCTTACCTGACCGATGACAACGACTGCCACGATCCCGACGGAGCGCCGTTCGCGGATGGCGCGGAGTTTTACTACTTTGTCGGCGCGCGCGATCTGCTGGGCCGGCTCGGCGGGCTTTCGCCCGGAACCTTGGTCCGGATGTGTGACCGCGTCGCCCCGCCGCCGCCCCGGGAGGTCCGCGTGAACGCGCTGCACCTGTGGGATGGAACCGCTGCCAAGGACCGCTTCGAAATCACCTGGAAACCCAACACGCGGGTCGGGACTGAGACGCCCGCCGCCTACTACGTTTACCGCTGGGACAGCCCGACCGCGATGCAGAGCCCGACCGCAAAGCTCGCCACGCCCGTCGGCGGGCCGATCCTGCACGTCCCGGCCACGG
>JBEISV010000632.1:0-2336 GCA_040375265.1 Verrucomicrobiales bacterium | reverse complement strand
GTGTCCAAGGTCAACTCCATGGAGTTGGAAAACGCCATCAGCCAAGCCCAGAAGGAGCTGGTCACCCGGTTCGACTTCAAGGGCGCCAATGCCGAGATCCTGCTCGAGAAGAACGAGATCAAGCTGCGCGCCAACGACGCCTTCAAGATGCGGGCGCTCGTCGAAATCGTGATCGGCAAGCTGACCAAACGTGGCATCAGCCTGAAGAACGTGGACCAAGGCGAGGCGGAACTCTCGCCGCTCGGCCACGCCCGCCAGATCATCAAGATCAAGCAGGGTATTGAGGGTTCCGTGGCCAAGCAGATCAGCCAGTTTATCCGCGGCACCGGCCTCAAGGTGACCGCGGCGATCCAGGGCGACGAACTGCGCGTGAGCGGGAAGAACCGCGACGACCTCCAGGCCGCCATCACTGCGGTGAAGGGCGAGGACTTCCCGGTGGCGGTCAGCTTCGTGAACTTCCGCGACTGACGTTTTCCGCCGGACGCTGGGCCAAAAAATTCCCCGGCTCGCCGGCGTCATCCCGCTTCCCCTCGCGGCCAAGTTCTGGACACTTGCCGCCCGTGAAGCCGAATCCCCGTTACCTGGCCGCGCTGGCGTTCGCCCTGGCGAATACCCACGCCGCCGATTCCCTCGTGCCGACCACGATGCTGTCGGTGAATGACCCCAACCTCGAAGTCACCGTCTGGGCCTCGACCCCGATGCTGCGGAACCCGACGAACCTGGACTTCGACAAGGACGGCCGCATCTGGGTGGCCGAAGGCGTGAACTACCGGAGCCATGCGAAACGCCAGCCGGAAGGCGACCTCATCATGGTGCTGGAAGACACCGACCACGACGGCAAGGCGGACAAATCCTGGGTCTTCGTGCAGGAACCCTTCCTGCTCGCACCGATGGGCGTCGCCGTCGTCGACAACAAGGTCATCGTCTCGATGGCGCCGGACATCATCGTTTACACCGACGTGAACCGGGACCTGAAGTTCGACCCCGCCGTGGACAAGCGCGAGGTGCTGCTCACCGGCTTCAACGCCCGCATCCACGACCACACCATTCACAGCGTCACGGTCGGCCCCGATGGCCAGTGGTATTGGAACTCCGGAAACTGCGGCGCCGTGTTCACCGACAAGTCGGGGAAGACCTTCCGCATCGGCAGCGCCTACGATCCCGGCCAGGCCAACCTCGGCTGGAAACCCACCGAGATCGCCGGCCAGCGCAGCGACGACGGCCACGTGTGGGTCGGCGGCTTCGCGGCCCGAATGAACCCGGACGGTTCGGCCGTGAACATCATCGGGCACAATTTTCGCAACAGCTACGAGCAGACCGTCACGTCCTTCGGCGACGTATTCCAGAACGACAACGACGATCCCCCGGCGTGCCGGACCGCGTTCCTGTTGGAATACGGCAACGCGGGCTTCTGCTCCTTCGACGGCAAACGTTCCTGGGGCGCCGACCGCCGGCCTGGTCAGAGCATTCCCACGGCGGAATGGCGCCAGGAAGATCCCGGCACCATGCCCGCCGGCGATGTGTATGGCGGCGGTTCGCCCACCGGCATCGCGTTCTACGAGGACGGCGCGCTCGGGAAGAACTACCGCGGCCTGCTGCTGAGCTGCGAACCCGGCCGCAACGTGGTGTTCGGCTACTTCCCGAAGCCGGACGGCGCGGGCTTCAAGCTGGAGCGCTTCGACTTCATCACCAGCAACAAGGAAGGCGAGTTCGCCGGCACCGACTTCAAGGGCGGCGGCAACGACCGGCGCGACCTGAAGACCATGTTCCGCCCCAGCGACGTGGGCGTGGGCGCGGACGGCGCGATCTACGTGGCGGACTGGTTCGATGCCCGCGTCGGCGGTCACGCGGACTGGGACGACACCACCTCGGGCACGATCTACCGCATCGCGCCGAAGGGCTTCAAACCGAAGGTCGCGAAGGTGGATTTCAACACACTGAAAGGCGCGCTGGCCGGCCTGAAGAGCCCGGCGGTGAACGTGCGCGGAGCCGCGCATGAGGCAGTTCGCGAACACGGCAAAAAGGCCGTCGGTCCCGTCAAACGGCTGCTCAAAAACGAAAATCCCTATGTCCAGGCCCGCGCCATCTGGATGCTCGCCGAACTCATTGGCAGCACGGGCAGGGAAATTGAACGCCTCCTCGAAGCAAAAGATCCCAACATCCGACTCGTCGCCTTCCGGAATGTCAGAAGAATAATCGAACGCGAACCTTACGGTTTCGATGCCTTCATCGTTGATTGGCTCAACAAACTCGTCGCCTCGGACCCCTCGCCAGTCATCCGTCGTGAAGTCGCCCTGTTCCTTCGTGACATCTCGGCTGAGAAGGCCACTCCGATT
>JBEISV010000589.1:0-2709 GCA_040375265.1 Verrucomicrobiales bacterium | reverse complement strand
GCGCCCCGCTCCTGCCGCCCGGACCCCGTCCCGTTGCAATAAGCGCGCCGGCCGGCGCGGCAGCCACAGCACGGCGGCGCAGCCCAACAGGCCCAGCACGACGGTCTGGGGTTCGGGGACGACGCCAATTGCGAAGCTCCTCAACCCCCCAATGTTATTGTCGAATGGCAGAGGTGGATAGCTCATGTGGTCCTGGAAAAAGAAGGGTGCTGATTGGCCCACCGCCTTGCCTGCGGCTGCCGCTGCTTCGAATGTCGCAAACGCAGCATCCCAGGCCTTGACCTGAAGGGTCAGCCGGGTGCCTTGGGGCACGCCGACCACGGTTCGGGTGCTGCCAGACCAGGTCCCCGGAGCGGTGGTGGTTGCGGACCGGAAATTTGCGGTGGCTCCGATCGCGAGTTCGGTTCCGCCATCCAACCGGAACAACTGGGCGACATAGGAGGCGCCGTCCGCCACCCCATTACGCATTCCGGAACCCGCCAACGCACCCATGTTGGAGTCAAACGTCACCAACCCTAGGCTGCCGAGGTTATAGTTGTTAAAGTTGATCAATTGGTCAGCGCGAGCGGCGGGAGCGAACACGGCCAGCGCGGCGAGGAGCGCGAGGGCTGCTTTCATGTAGGAAACCAACACCGGCGACGGTGGCGCCGGCAAACGCAAATTGTGTGGGTGAAGCCCCGGTTCCCATCCGGGAGCGCGACTCTCCGAGTCGCGAGTCGGTCGCTCCTTCCGACAAACGTCGAGCATCGCGACCAAGCCGACTCGACGTGCTTACGCCGGCATTACCGTCCCGCCTCACCGAAGCGGTCTTGGAACCTGCGCGGTCACTTCGCTCCGACCGCGTGGTGGTAAGCCTCCACAAACCGCCCGGCCTGCTGCCGGAACCAATCCCAGTTGCCGGCGGCAGCCTGCTTCGGATCGAACAGCGGACTGCCCACGCCGAACGCCTCGGCGCCGGCCTGATGGAAGGCGGGCAAGGTTTCCACGGTGACGCCGCCGGTCGGCATGAGCGGGATTTCCGGGAAGGGCGCCTTCACTGCCTTGATGTGGGCGGGCCCAAGTTGGTCGGCCGGGAATACCTTCACCATCGTCGCGCCGAGGCGCCACGCGGTGAGGATCTCCGTCGGCGTAATCGCCCCGGGCAGGACCGGCACGCCGCGCTCCACGCAGGCGCGGATGACGTCCGGCACGATCGCCGGCGTGACGATGAACGACGCCCCAGCTCCCAGGGCGCGATGCAGTTCGTCCAGCGTGGTCACGGTGCCCGCACCGACGTTGCCCTCGGCGCCGACCAGGTCGCGCGCGAGCCGGATGAGATCCTCGGCCCCGGCGGAATTCATGGTCACCTCCAGGTTGCGCAACCCACCGGCGAGCGCGGCGGGCACCAATTGCTCAACCTGCTCCCGTGGAAAGAACCGGAGGATGCCCACGACGGGCAGTTGGCGGAAGCGGTCTTGGTTAAACGGAGTGGCCATGCGCGGGGAACGATGCCGGGAACTTCACGGAGAGGCAGCCACGATTCGTGCCAGCAGCACGGCTTGGCCCAGCGCCGTCAGGGAATCAGAATCCACGGCCCGCAGGCGCGGGCCCAAGCCCAAGGCCTCCGCCGCGGCCGCGTAGGCGGTGCGCAGCGCCTCGCCGGCGGCCACGATCACGGGCCCGTCCCCGGCAGCGAGCCCGGACAATTCCGCGCCGATCAGCAGGCCGCTGAGAAAGGAGGCGTTCGCCGCCGACGGAAGCTGGTCCAGCACCTGCCGGGTGCGCACGCGGAACAGCGCGGCGGTGAGCGGCTGCCGACGGCTGGCGGCGACGCCTTCCGCGAAGGCCGCCGGATCCAAGGGCGCCGCCGGGTCAGTGGTGTGGCGCAGCACGCTGTGCCGGGTGAGCAGTTCGAAGAGTTCACCGGTCATGAACGTGCGGACGTCCGTGACTTGGCCCGCCGCGACGGTCAGATGCTTTGAATGTGTGCCAGGCAGCACCAGTATGGCGGACGACGGCAGTTCCAGGCCCAGTGCGGCAGCCAGCCCCAGCGCCTGGGTTTCCTCACCACGCAGCATGTCGGTGTCGCCGCGGAAGCCGGAGACCAGAATCACGCGTCCGGCGACGCGTTCCCAGACGGCGTCCCGGCCATCCAAGGCGAAGGGCAGCCGGGCGTAGGGCAGCTCGCGCCAACCGATCGTGGAGCTAGCCATCCCCGAGACGACGACCGGCCAATCCTCCGGCGCGCCGAGCTGGGCGAGGCCCCGGAAGAGTGTGTCGCGAAACGCCGCCGCCCGGTCGCCGCCGAGGGCCGCGAGCTTGGCAGCGCCGTCATCGGTGCGCACCTCCGCGGCCGCCGGTCCGCCCACGAGGCGGAGGCGGAAGTTCGTGGTGCCCCAATCGCAACTGACGAAATTCATTTAACGCGTCCACCGTGACCACTCCAGGCCGGGGCGGTCCACGCGGAATTGCACGAGCCGCTTCTCCTTGGCCTCGGTCACGTAGGCGGTGCAACCGTCCGGGCCGCCGAAGCAGATGTTCGTGGGATGCGGCCCCAGCACGTCGATCTCGCGTAGGATTTCCCCGGTCGGCGACAACTTCACGACCGTGCCCTTGCCGTGGCGGGTCACGTAGAGGTTGCCGTCCACGTCGCAGCGCATGCCGTCGAAACCGAAGTCGTCGAACTTCCGGAGTAGGCGCTTGTTCCCCAACGAACCGTCCGCCGCGCGG
>JBEISV010000159.1:0-9056 GCA_040375265.1 Verrucomicrobiales bacterium | reverse complement strand
CGGATTCCGCTCACGCCCGTCATCACCGAGGCCCAGTGGTCCAAGATCGTCGCCTACTACTTCGCGAACGCGCCGGCGGAGCCGCTCCAGGCGACCAACCGGCCGGCCATCGCCGTCGGCCTGCCTGGCTTCAAGGTGCGTCCCCTGCCCTTTCGTCTGACCAACGCCGCCATCACCGCCGTCGCGGTGGTGGCTGAGGGCGGTGCCCTGGTCGCGGACGCTGCCCGGGGCAAGATCATCCGCCTCAACCGTGCCGGCCAGCCCACGGCCTCGGTGGACCTGCCCGGTGGGGTCGCCTCGTGGCGTCGCTACGACTCCCGGTTCCTCGTGTCCGGTGTCGGCAGCTTCCTGCCCACCGATTCCCGGCTGGCGAGCGTCCAGTGGCTCGAAGCCGCCCCGGGCGGAAAGCTGTCCTTACGCCCGGTGCTCACCCAACTGCCCCGCACGACCGACGCCCTCCAGGCCGACCTGAACGGGGACGCGATGCCCGACTTCGTGGTGAGCAGTTTCGGGAACAACGTCGGCCAACTGACGTGGCATGCCGGCGGGACGAACCAAGCCCTCACGGCCCACGAACTGTTCGGCCTGCCCGGTGCGTTGCGCTCCGCGGTGCGCGACTTCAACGGCGACGGCCGGCCGGACATTGCCACGCTGGTGGCGCAAGAGACGGAATCGCTGCTGCTCTTCACCAACAACGGCGCGGGCGGATTCGGCAAACAGGTCGTGTTCCAGCGGCCGCCGCACTGGGGCCACAGCCACTTTGAGGTGGCGGACTTCAACGGCGACGGCCGGCCCGATTTTCTCGTGTCCAACGGCGACAACGGCGAATTCAACTCCCCGCCGAAACGCGTCCACGGCGTGCGCATCTACACCGCGCAGCCGGACTTCACCTGGAAGGAAACTTTCTTCTTCCCGCAGAACGGGGCCTACCACGCCGTGGCGGCCGACTTCGACGGCGACGGCGACCTCGACATCGCCTCGATTTCCTACTTCGTGGATTACGCGCGGGCGCCCCGGGAGAGTTTCGTGTTGCTGACCAACGGCGGCGGCGGGCAGTTCACCGCGTCGACGTTCGCCGAGAGCGCGACCGGCCGCTGGGTGGCGATGGACGTGGGTGACTTCGACGCGGACGGCGACCCGGACCTTCTGCTAGGCGCCTACATCAACGGCCCCACGCCCGTGCCCAAAAAGCTGTTCGACGTGTGGCAGCAACTCCAGCAACCGCTCCTGCTATTGGAGAACCAGCGGAACGCGGCGCCAAAGTAAGGTGGCGAACAAACGCGCGCGGACCCACCACCGCGGAAGGGGCGATCCAGCAGGAAAAACAGGAACTCGCCTTTGCCCATCCGGCGGGCACACTTAAAGACATGAAGTTGACGTTCACTTACTGGAAGGAGTCGGACGGACGCTACCTCGGCTACCTGAATTCCCATCCGGATCATTGGACTCAGGGCGATTCGCTGCCCGACCTGAAGGCGCACCTACGCGACCTGCACGAACTGTTCTCGTCGGAAGAGATTCCGGGGATTCGGAAGGTGGAGGAACTCGAACTGGCATGAAACGCCGGGATCTGGTCGCCGAGCTTGAACAGGCCGGGTGCCTGCTGCTGCGGCACGGCGCCAAGCACGATATCTATCACAATCCGAAGAACGGCCGGTCGGAGCCGATTCCGCGCCACCGCGAAATCAATGAGCTGCTGGCCAGGAAAATCCTCAAGACACTGGTCGCCGCCCAGGACTGAACCCGCAATCACGATCCGCTCGGATCGGTTTTCCTCAGCCGCCACATGAGCCTCCTTGGGAGATTGTTGAACGCCGTGTTCCAGCCCGAGTTGGGTGGCATGAGCCTGAACCTGGCTGAGCCCTTCTGGGAACTTTCGGGTGAGACCAACTTCCCCTCCCTGTTCGCGGCTCTCCCGATCCTGCTACCCGCCGGTTGCGTTCTGTATCTGGAGGGCGGTTACCCAGAAGACGAATTGCTGAAGTTCCTCCAAACGCACATGGCCCAGGATACGATGCGAATCGCGTCCGGCACCGTGTGGCCCAAACCGAAAGTGTTCCATTTGCCTGCCTCCTCCACCGTTTTGGATCGTTTGTCCAAGCTAGCCCAGGCCTGCGCGGCGCCCGAGGTAGCCGCCCATTTTCACGTCTACTGTGGCCAGGCAGTTTTGCTGGAGTGGCACGACGTGTTCACACAGCCAGCATTGATTTCTGGAAAGCTACCCGCAGAAAACGTCCGTAGATTCGCCAAAGGGCTGGGGTTGGATTGCCGGCAGGGGGAAACGGTCACTCTCCCTACACCGCCACGGGCGCCTTGATCGCGGGGTGCGGGTCGTAGCCGACGAGTTCGAAATCTTCGTAAACAAACTCCAGAAGGTCCTTCCGCGCCGGATTCAGCCTCATCTGCGGCAACGGCCGGGGCTCGCGGGCGAGTTGCTCCCGCACTTGCTCGTCGTGATTGGAGTAGATGTGCGCGTCGCCAAAGGTGTGGACGAAATCGCCCGGTTTCAGGTCGGTGACCTGCGCGACCATGAGCGTGAGCAACGCGTAGCTGGCGATGTTGAAGGGCACGCCGAGGAACAGGTCGGCGCTCCGTTGGTAAAGCTGGCAGCTCAGCTCGCCGTCGCTCACGTAGAACTGGAACAGCGTGTGGCACGGCGGCAAGGCCATGAGGTGGAGTTCGCCCGGGTTCCACGCCGAGACGATCAGGCGGCGTGAGTCGGGATTCTTCCGGATCATCGTGACGACTTCCGCGAGCTGGTTGATCGAGCGGCCGTCGAACGACCGCCAGTCGGTCCACTGCGCGCCATAGACCCGCCCCAGGTCGCCGGTCTCGGGGTTCGCCCATTCGTCCCAGATCTTCACGCCGTGCTGCTGGAGGGACCGCACATTGGTGTCACCGCGGATGAACCAAAGCAGCTCGTGGATGATGCTCTTGAGGTGGACCTTCTTGGTCGTGACCAGCGGGAACCCGTCCGCGAGCCGGTAACGGGTCTGCGCGCCGAACGCGGACCAGGTGCCGGTGCCGGTGCGGTCGGACTTGAACTTGCCGTGTTCCCGCACGTGACGGAGCAGGTCGAGGTAGGCGCGCATGGCCGCGGAGGGTAGGAAGGAGCGCCGCGGCGTCCACTCCGTTCTCAGGCGGGGACACCGATGCTGGCGACAATTCCACGGCCCCGCCTACCTTCGCGCCGCACATGACCGATGCCCCCTCCGCCGTGGCCCGCTGGTTCGCCCGCCGCTTTGCGGCGCCGACGCCGGTGCAGGCCGCGGCCTGGCCGGTCATCCGCGCGGGCCACAACGCCCTCATTGTGTCCGCAACGGGCACCGGCAAGACGTTCGCCGCGTTCTTCGAGGTCCTCGACCAACTGTCCCGCGAGGAAGCCGCCGGCAAGCTCGCGCCAACTATCCACTGTCTTTACCTCTCGCCGCTCCGGGCGCTGAGCTACGACCTGGAGAAAAACCTGGCCGGCCCGCTGCGTGAAACCTACGGCGAGAAACCGCCGATCCGCGTGGGTCTGCGGTCGGGCGACACCGAGGCAGACGAACGCAAGCGGCAGTTCGACCAGCCTCCGCACCTCTTGCTGACCACGCCCGAAAGCCTCGCGGTCCTGCTCAGTCAGCCGAAGTGGATTCCCCATCTCCGGAACATTCGCTGGGTGATCGTGGACGAAATTCACGCGCTCGCCGAAAACAAGCGCGGCACGCACCTGTCGCTCAGCCTCCAGCGCCTCGACGCGTTGAAGGCCGGCACAGCAGGCCGGGTGCAACGCCTCGGACTTTCCGCCACCGTTTTCCCGCTCGCGGAGGTGGCCCAGTTCCTCGCCGGCACGGACGGCCAGTGCGCCGTCGTGGACGTTTCCGCCGCCAAGCAAATCGACCTCCGGCTCTACACTCCGCTCCAGAAGCATCCGTATCCGATGGCCGGCTTCAGCGGGGTGCGAATGGTCCGGGCACTCGGCAAGTTGGTGCAGAAGTTCCGCACCACGCTGGTCTTTACCAACACCCGCAGCGGCGCCGAATCGGCGACCTACTGGCTCAAGGAGCACCTGCCGCAACTCGCGGAACAGATCGAATGCCACCACGCGAGCCTCGATCGCGACGTGCGTCTCGCCGTCGAGGACAGACTCAAGCGCGGCGAACTGCGTTGCGTCGTCTGCTCCACCTCGCTGGAGCTCGGCCTCGACATCGGCACGATTGACCTCGTGGTGATGCTCTCGACCCCGAAGGGCGTGAGCAAGGCGCTCCAACGAACGGGCCGGGCGGGCCACAACTTGGCCGAGGTCAGCCGCGGCCTGCTGATGGCCACGAACGTCAACGACCTCGTCGAATGCGCCGCCACGGCCAAGCTGGCCAGGGCCGGTCGCTTGGACGGCGTGCGGATCCCGGAGGCGCCGCTCGACGTGCTCGCGCAGCACCTGATGAGCCTAGGTTGCCTCGGCGAAGTCGGTTGCGACGCGGCGTATCAACTGGTCCGCGGCGCGTGGCCTTACCGCAACCTGGCCCGGGCGGAATTCGACGACGTGCTCGACTACCTCGCCGGCGGCGGGAAATCGCTCCGCCAGCAATACACGGATGTCTTCGGCAAGATCGTCCTGGATGCGGAACGCGGCGTGTTCGAGGCCCGCGCCGGTTCGGCCCGTCGCGATTTTCTCCAAAACGTCGGCACCATTCCCAACGACGGCGTGGTCCGCGTCATCCTGCGCCAGGCCCAGCTCGGCACGGTCGAGGAGTCGTTCCTGCGCGGACTGCGCCCGGGCGATGTCTTCACGCTCGGCGGCCGGCCGGTGCGGCTCGAGCGCGTCGGCATGATGGAGGCCTACGTGACCCGCGCCGACGGCGCGACGCCCACCGTGCCCCGCTGGGGCGCCAACAAGATGCCGCTGTCGAACCGGGTGGGTCAGGAGATCTCCGAGTTTCGCGCTGAGCTGCGGGCCAAGCTGGAACGCCTGCCGGTCAACCAATCCCCTTCCCTGATTCCGTGGATCGCCCAGCGGCTCGAAATCGAGTGTCCCAACGCGGAGATCATCTTCCGCATCCACGCGGCGCAGGCGCAGGTCAGCGAGATTCCCACTGGGGATTTCCTGCTGGTCGAGGAGTTGGTCGGCGAACCGGAACCTGACCCCGAGCCCCGCCCACGCACCGTTCGTGCGAAACCGCGCACCGCACCCGCCCGGCGCGAGCTCGCCCCGTTTTTGTTCCCGGTGGAAGCCACCACGCCGCTCCGGGGTGCCGCCCCAGCCCCGCTCGAGCCCGCGGCGCCCGCCTCCGGCACTTCGCGCCACTACTTCTTCCACGCCCTGATCGGCCGGGCGGCCAACGACGCCCTGAGTCGGGTGGCCGCCCTGCGCCTGTCCCGGCTGCGCGGCGGCAACGCGGTCGCCACCCCCGACGACTACGGATTCGTGCTGACGGTGGCGGCCCACCAGTCGCTCGCGGAAAACGACCTGCGCCCGCTGCTGTCGCCGACCGGTTTTGACGCGGACCTGACCGAAGCGCTCGCCCGCTCCGACCTCCTGAAATACCACTTCCGCGGCGCGGCCCAGACCGGGCTGATGGTCTATCGCAACTTCTTCGGCGAACAGAAGTCGGCGCGAAAGCTCCAATGGTCCGCCGAGGTGATCTTCAACGTGCTGGTGCAACACGAGCCGGATCACGTGCTGCTCCGCGAAGCCCGCCGCGATGCCACCCACTCGTTTCTCGACGCGCCAGCCGCCGTGCGGTTCCTGGCGCGACTGCACGGGCAGTCCCTGCCCATCCGCCTGCGATCAGTGACGCACGTTGCCCCCCTGTCCTTCGGCATGTATGCCACCAAGATCAAGGAGGCCCTGCTGGTGGAAGATCCCCGCGAAACCTTGGAACGCCTCTATCACCAATGGTGGCAACAACTCGGTGGCGATGCCTCCGAGCAGTCCGTCGCCTGAAACGCCCGGCATGAACCTTCTCGTCGTCTCCGATCTCCACTTTGCCGGCCCGCGGGAGCAGACCCGCCGGGGGCACGAGGCCCGTGTCATGCCGAATGCCGTCGCCCGTGGCTTCGCGCGCCTGTGGCGCCACCATTGCTGGCTGCGGGACCCCTTCGCCCACAACGACAAGCTCGGCCGGATCATCGCCGCCAACCCGGCGCCGGATCTCGTCGTGGCCAACGGCGACTTCACGATTGATTCCGCCTACGTCGGCGTGAGCGACGACGCGGCCCTCGAAAGCGCAGCCCTCGCCCTCGGGGAACTGCGGTCGGCTTACGGTGACCGCCTCCTCGCCACAATCGGCGACCACGATCTCGGCAAGAAGAGCCTGTTCGGCGGCGCGGGCGGCCCTCGCTGGCAAAGCCTGCTCCGGTGCGAGCGGGAACTGGACTTGAGCCGCTTCTGGCACCGGGAGTTCGGCGACTATGTCCTATTCGGCCTCGCCTCAACACCACTGGCCTGGCCGGTGTTCGAGCCAGAAGGGTTGCCCGCAGAATCCGCCCACTGGCGCGAAGCCCGGTCGAATCTTCAGGCCCGGATCACGCTGGAATTCGCCCGCCTGCCACCTCAAAAGCGAGTCCTGCTCTTTGTCCACGATCCCACGGCGCTCCGATTTCTCTGGGACCTGCCGGAGGTCCGAACCCGGATTCATCAAGTGGAACGCACGGTCATCGGCCACCTTCACACGCCTGCAATCTTGTGGGCGGCCCGCCTCCTCGCCGGCATGCCCCGGCTGAACTTCCTAGGGGTGACCGCCCGGCGCCTTTCCACCGCTCTGAACAGCGCCGGCTGCTGGAAACACTTCCGGATCGCCCTCTGCCCGGCCCCCACCGGCTGCCAAGCGCTGAAAGACGGCGGCTGGCTGAGTTTGGAACTGCCCCCGGACCATCGCCCCACCAAGCTCATCCGCCATCGCCTCCCGTGGTGACATTTCGCGTCGGAGCGATTCACCCGCGACAGCCGGCGGAGTGAAATTAAAGCATGGGGCTGTCTCCTTTGATTTTGGGAACGGAAATTAAAGGAAGCGACCGGAGAAACCCAAACCATTGGGGGGGAATCGGCCTATTCTGGCCTACCCACCGCTTGCGGGGAATGGCGGGAGTGGCGGGGCTCGAACCCGTAACCTCTGCCGTGACAGGGCAGCGCTCTAACCAATTGAGCTACACCCCCGCGAAGCGGGGCGCTGTTTTACGGACCAGGCTCCCAGAGTCAACGTATTTGTCAGAAACTGTTGAAACCCAGCGGAAGGAGACAGGTGGTCCGGGCCGCAGACGCCAAGGAGGTGGGGGTGGGGGACCCCGCTGAAGAAACGTGCTACAACCCGGACCGACGTGAGGTTATGGACCCGTCAAGTCACTGTCAACTCAGTCACGGTTACGTTACAGGCATTTGATTCGCGCCCATGCCGCAATCCTCCGCCTCGCCTTGGCCGGTCCCTTTTGCTGAACCTTGACGACACAGCTCATTGAACCGGTTGGGCTGGCGCCGGCCCGCCGGAGTCCGCCTCGCTCGTGACACGAGGGCGCCCGCAAAACTCATGGACGGCGACGGGGCTCTTGCGCGAGTTTCCCCCGGCTCTAACGTAGCGGAGCTTTTCTGTCCGATTTGATCATGAACCCGCCGCAAAAGGTTTATTACTTCGATAACAACGCCACCACTCGCGTCGCGCCGGAAGTGGTTGACGCCATGATTCCGTTCCTGCGCGAGCTCTGGGGCAACCCTTCCAGCGCCTACGCCTTTGGCGCCCAGGTTCACGGACATGTCGAGGCCGCGCGGGCCAAGGTGGCGGCCCTGATCAACGCCGACCCCAAGGAAGTCATCTTCACGAGCTGCGGCACCGAGGCGAACAACTCGGCCATCCACAGCGCGCTGCTCAACACCGGCAAAAAACACGTCGTCACGACTGCCGTCGAGCACAGCGCCAACATCAATTTCGGCGAGCACCTTCAGAAGCGGGGCTACGAAGTCACCTACCTGCCGGTCGAGAGCGACGGCTCGCTCGACCTGCATCGGCTGGAAAAGGCCATTCGTCCCGACACCGCGATCGTGTCCGTGATGTATGCCAACAACGAGACGGGCGTGGTCTTCCCGATCGAAGAGGTCGCCGCCATCTGCCGGAGCAAGGACACGCTTTGCCACACCGACGCCGTGCAGGTGCCGGGCAAGCTCAAGATCGACGTCAAGCAGTTGGGCGTGGATTTCCTCTCCCTGTCCGCGCACAAGCTGCACGCTCCCAAAGGGGTCGGCCTGCTCTACGTGAAGCGCCGCACAAAATATTCCCCCTACATCATCGGCGGCCATCAGGAAAAAGGGCGACGGGGCGGCACCGAAAGCGTGGCCAACATTGTCGCTTTCGGCCGCGCGGCGGAGCTGGCGATGGCCACGCTCGACGAGGAAAACACCCGCGTCCGGGCCATGCGCGATCGGCTCGAGAACTTCATCCTCACGAACATCCCGAACACGATCCGCAACGGCGCCAAGGAACCCCGCCTGCCCAACACGGCGAACATCGCCTTCGATTTCGTGGAGGCCGAGGCCGTGCTGCTGCTGTTGGACCAGATCGGAATTTGCGCCAGTTCCGGCAGCGCCTGCACCACCGGTTCGTTGGACCCGTCGCACGTGCTTTCCGCCATGGGCGTGAAGCCGATGCGCGCGCGCGGTTCGGTGCGTTTCAGCCTCGGCATCTACAACACCGACGCGGAAGTGGATTTCCTCATCCAGCACCTGCCGCCGATCATCCAGAAGCTGCGTGACATCTCCCCATTGAACCCGGCGCACGAGGACAACGACCGCTACGACATCGCAGGCGCCCGGGCCAAACACGAGCAGGACATGGCCATCGCCAAGGCGGAGTAAGTCGGACGAAGTGCTGCCGGTTTGCAGCCCGAAAACAGTCGCCAAGAGTCGGCACCAGGATTGTTTGCAGCTGGGAAGTTCTCGTCTCCGTGAACACGAAACGTGTTCGGGGGGCGTAGGCTGGAAACCGGCGGCGCGTTACGGTCGCGTGTGATGCCGGATGTCCACGGCATCCATGCCCGCGGCTCGGATGGACTGCATGCCCAGGTCGGTGTCCTCAAACGCCCGGCACAGG
>JBEISV010000016.1:0-26642 GCA_040375265.1 Verrucomicrobiales bacterium | reverse complement strand
GCGGGATTCGTCTTGGCGTCGGCGACGGCTTTTTCCAGCGCGAGATAAACCCCTTGGAGATCATGGCCGTGCTCCACCTTGCGGACATCCCAGCCGAGGTCGTCCATCGCCTCGAAGGTCGGCTGCATGGAGAAGGAGTCCTTCGTAATGCGGCCGGAGAGCTTGGTGTCGTTGTCCGAAACGATCATCACGAACGGATTCACGATGCCTCTGGCTGCTTGGCCGGGAATCGCCGCGAAGCCTTCCTTGGCTTCGCCTTCCATCGACGCGCCGTCCGAGACGACGAGGATGGTGACGCGGTCGCGCTTCGCCAACCGGTCGCCGATGGCCAAGCCTTGCGCCTGACCGACGGAAGAGCCGAGCGGGCCGTTGGAAAGCAAAACGCCCTCGGGATTGAGGTGCGACTCGCCGTGGCCGGTCAGCTTGGACTTGATGGAGCGGAACGCCTTGAGGTCGTCGAAGGTGAGGCCGTCGAAGCCGTAATTCGCACGCAAGGCATAGACGCCATTCTCCGCGTGGCCGGCGTCGTTTACGTAGTTGTAGGCCTCGTGCCACGGGCGGCCGGCGGTATTGAACATCAGGCCATGCACGGCGGCGTTGATCTCCGCGAAGGCCGCCGGACCGCCCCAGTGACAGGCGGCGCCGCCGACCACCGCGTGGACGTCCATGAGCGCGACCAGCGCCCGGGTGGCGCGGGGATCGCCGAGGATCACGTCCTGGCCCGCGGCGTTTTTGACGCGGACGGAATACTTGGGCGGGGTCGCCGGCGTGGGGGCGAGCTTGGACTTGAGGTTGAGCGGGGTGAGCGGAGGGAGTTCAACCTTCGCAACGACGGAATTGTCAGCGGCCATGTCAGACGAGTTTCAGGTTCGTGAGTGTGCCCGGAACCGGGCAGCGGCGAAACCTACGGGGCAGGGGATGAATGAAAAGCCGGTTTTTGCCGCGGGCTCGACGTTCGGTTCATGGCGGAGGCGCCAATAGTTCATCGAAGAAGCCAGCCACCGCGTTCTACGGTGCTTCGAGTGCTCTTGACGCCCGTGGCACTACGGGTGGGGCCAACGAATTCCGGGTGCCGGAACCGTCTCAGTTTGGACCTCCTGCCACTCCGGCCACGCGAAGAGTGGAAACCAGTCGGGAAGACGGTAAGCCAACTCATAGATGTTGGGTATGGCTTCCCAGTTGGCCAACGGGCGAAACCAGAAGCGGGTCCGCCATGGAAGGTTGGCGCCAACCTGCACGGGAATTTCCACGCCTTGACCAGGTTCAAAATCGTAGATGCCGCGAGCAAAGATACGCCACGGTGGAAAAATGGCCTCCCAGCCGTTCGTTGACACAACGTCAACAAATGCGCCTCCGTATCCACGTTTGTGAATCTCGCAGAAGATTCGGCGATTTCCGGTATTGGTCACGCCAAAGAACGCGCACAGAACGTTGGTTGGTTGGCTGGTCGCGTAGTTGACAGACGGAAACTGGCCATAGCGTAGAAAACCAACCGACATCCCATACGACGGCTCTTCCCGCGGCCACAGCAACCCAGAGACGACCAAGGCGATTCCGGCCATCGCCAGAATCGCCTTGGATCGTGTCTTCATGCTGGGCCTTGCGGCTTACAGCTTCTTGATCCGCACGTTGCGGAAGCTCACCGGGTCGTTGTGGCCGGCGAAGCCGAAGTGGCCGCTCGGGCGGTCCTTGCCGGGGTGCGGCGAGTTGGCCATGAACTCCTTCACGTTGGCCACGTCGGCGTCGAGGATCAGGGCACCGTTCAGTTCCACGCGGATCTTGGAACCCTTCACGGTCACTTCCTGGAAGTTCCACTGTCCGGCCGGGCGTTGGAAACCCGTCGTCGCCGCCGCGATGCCGTAAACGGAGCCGTGGACCTGGCGTGGGTCGAGCTTGGCCTTGTGGACCGCCTCGTAGTCCTCGGCGAGGACCTGGAGTTCGCACATGCCGTCGTAGGCGGTATCGCCCTTGCCGGGATAGCGGATCGCCAGGCCGTTGTTGGCGCCGGACGGAACCATGAATTCGAGCCGGGCCGTAAAGTCGGCGTATTCCTCCTTCGTGAAGATCGTGCCGCCTTTGCCCGCCTTGCAGCGGACCGCGCCGTCCACGATTTCGTAGTTGTCGAGCGGGCCGGACCAGCCGGTGAAATCCTTGCCGTTGAAGACGGACTGGAAGCCTTCCTCGCCGTGGCTCGCGAGGATCTTGCTCGCCTCGGTGGCACCGATCTCGCGGATGAACACATTGCGCCAGCGGATTTCGCCACCGTGGGTCTGGAGTTCGATCGGGCCCTTGGCCGGGATGGGCAGCTTGCGGTCGTAGTAGTTCTCCATCAGGGCGTGCTTCACGACCTGCTTGCCGTTGAGCCAAACGCTGACGCGGGAGCCGACTATCACGATGCGGAACGAATTCCATTCGCCGAACGCCTTGTCAGCCAGCACGGCGGGGTCCTTGCCCGGGGCGCCGGGGGAATTGTTCCAGAGGCCGCCGGAGCCCTTGTCGGCACCGAGGTTGAACTTGGCCTTCTCGGTGTAATCCCAGATCTGCACCTGCGGCACGCCGCGCAGGTAGATGCCGGAGTCGGCGAGGGCGACCGTCTTGTAGTCCACCAGCAGCTCGAAGTCGCCGTAGTCCTGGACGGTCGTGGCGTATTTGCCGTGGCCGTCGTTGACGAACTCGCCGTTCTGCACGCTCCAATGGGCGCGCATGTCGGCGGTCCATTCGGCGTCCTGCTTGGCGCGGGCGGCGGGGTCCATCGCCAGATACTTGCGGTGATCGAAGGTGTCACCGCCCCGCCAGCCGGCGAGATCGGTGCCGTTGAAGAGCGCCTTGAAGCCGGGCGGCGGCTGGTTGAGGGCCTGGGCCAAACCGGCGCAACCGGTCGCCGCGGCAAGCGCGGCGGTGGCGGTCAGCGCTACGAAACTGCGACGGGAGAATTGGGGACTCATGCGTGGCCGTAGGCTCTAGGCGGCCGGGCGCGATGGGTCAATCCGGGACCCGTTTCCCGGGGCAGATTTTTGCCGCCCCAAAACGGGGAGGGGCCGCCAAAACGGCAGCCGGCCGTGTTACGGCTTCTTCGCCAGCCACGCCTTGAGTTCGGCGATCTCCTCGGGTTTCAGGCGGCGGTTTGGCGGCATGTAACCGAAGTCCACCAGCACGCGGATCGGATGCGAGTGGACATGATACAGCGCGTCGCGGTCACCGTCGTCGTCGTGGCACTTCGTGCAGAACTTCAGCGTCAGCTTCTCGCCGGTGGGCGGCTTGGGCGAATCCTTCGGGAAGACGAACTGCGACCGCGGCTGGTCGGCGATGTGCCGGCCAATGGCGGCGGCGAGCGGCGCGTCGAGCAGGAGGTCTTCGCGCGCCGGGTGGATCGCGAGCGGACCGGACGAATGGCACTTGTAGCAGCTCGTGCCCTCGAACTTCGGCCCCTCCTTCCGCAGCTCGGCGTAGTAATCGAGCGCGGGCGTCACCGTGAGATCCTGCACGATGGAGAAGTAGGACCAGTGCTGGTCGGTCGAGGTCTTCTGCACGAGCAGGTAAACGCGGGCTGCGGCGTTCGAGAACGCCGCGATATGGTTGAGCATCGGGCGCCGGATCACGTCCTCCTGCGTGCTGATGAGGCCCACGTCGGAGAGCGGCACCGCCTCGCCGCGGCTGAAGAGCCGTTTCGCCTCGACCATGTAGGCCTTCACCTCGTCCTCGGTCAGGCCCTTCGCGTCGGCGCGCGGATGCGGCGGCAGCGTCACGACCGGATTGGTCCAGGGCCGCCGAATTTTCTCCGGGCCGACCGTGGCCATGGCCGCGGCGAACTTCTCCCGAGTGAACTCCGGCAGCGTCAACGCCGGCTCCAGCAGGAGCCCGGTGCCGGTGGACACCGCGGGGGCGATGAGTTTCGGAGATTTGTCCGTGGGAGTTTCGGCGGTGGCGGCGACTCGAGGCAATCCGCTGGCCAGCAGCCAGGCCACGGCAACGGCAAACAGGGGAACACGGTGCAGGGCGTTCACGATGAAGCGAAGGCTGAACGGGGGAGCCAGGCTGGCAAACGAGATCTGCTCGGAACGAGGCCGTTCAGGTTGCCCGCAGGAACTCCCGTCAGTCGGCTCGCCAATTCGTCCGCTCTGGATGAAGCTGCGCGCGTCCGTTCGGCTAGCCGGTTTGGCCGGCCAGAAGCGACCGGTGGCCTGTCACCCCGAGTTTGCGCGCGGGCTTGCCAGACTGCCGCGAATCGAGCTTCAAAGCGAAAGGGATCGTCCGGGCGGCCAATCCGAAGGTTGGCACAGGCGCCGAGTGTCTGAGCGATGAGCAAAAGCAAACTCCAACGGGAATTGTCCGGGAAACAACGGGTTGAACTGATCGCGGCTTTGCAAACCCGGTTTGAGCGACACGCTGGCCGGCATGACGGCGTGGATTGGAACGAGGTGCAGGCGCGATTGGTGGCCCAACCGGACCGGCTGTGGTCGCTCGGGGAAATGGAGCGCACCGGAGGCGAGCCCGATGTGGTCGGGACCGCGGCGGGCGAATTCGTCTTCATGGATTGTTCACCGGAAAGTCCGGCCGGGCGACGGAGTGTCTGTTACGACCGCGCCGGCTTGGAATCCCGCAAGGAGCATTGCCCCCAGACCACCGCCATGGATTTGGCCGCCGCGATGGGCATCACACTGTTGGAGGAGGCGGAATACCTGGCGCTGCAACGGTTGGGCGAGTTCGACACCAAGACGACGAGCTGGATTGCGACGCCGCCGGAGTTTCGCGCCCAAGGCGGGGCGCTCTGGGGCGGTCGGAGCTACGGCCGGGTCTTCATCGGTTGCAACGGCGCGCAGTCCTATTACGCGGTGCGCGGCTTTCGGGGATCGCTGCGGGTCTGAGTCGTTTCTGGGCGGCGGCGCCGTCCCTCCGAGGACGATCGGCGATGGGCTTGGGACAGGCAGTTTCCGCCGGGGCGCCCAAGCACGAGCCCGGGGATGGATTTCCCCTTCCCGAAACGGGGTTCGCCGTTATCTTGCGCCCGCTTTTCCGCCGCGTCGGGACAAAATCCAGGCGCGGCCCTTTGATCAATGGACGCCGCGCACATCCGCAATTTCAGCATCATCGCCCACATCGACCACGGGAAGACGACCCTTTCCGACCGGTTGCTGCACATGACGGGCACCATCGCCACGCGCGACATGGAGGACCAACTCCTCGACGCGATGGATCTCGAGCGCGAGCGGGGCATCACCATCAAGGCCCATCCGGTCACGATGCTCTACAAGGCGAAGAACGGCGAAACCTACGAGCTGAACCTGATCGACACCCCGGGCCACGTGGACTTTGCCTACGAGGTGTCCCGGTCCCTGAGCGCGTGCGAGGGCGCGTTGCTGATCATCGACGCCGCCCAGGGCGTGGAGGCGCAGACGGTCGCGAACGTCCACCTGGCGATGAAGCAAAACCTGCACATCATCCCGGTGATCAACAAAATCGACCTGCCGCATGCCAACATCCCGCAGGCGAAGCAGCAACTCGAGGACATCATCGCCATTCCGGCGGATGACGCGATCCTGGCGAGCGCGAAGGAAGGCATTGGCATTGAGGACATCCTGGAAGCCATCGTCGCCCGGGTGCCGGCGCCGGTTCCGTCGGGCGCGAAATCGTTTCAGGCGCTGATCTTCGACAGCTACTTCGATACCTACAAAGGCGTGGTGATCCTGGTCCGCGTGACCAGCGGCGAACTCAAGGCCGGCATGCACGTGAAGCTGCTGCATTCGGGCAAGACCGTCGAAATCAAGGAAGTCGGTTCCTTCCGGCCGAAGCCTTACACGCGCGACAAGCTGGAGACCGGCGAGACCGGCTACATCACGGCGAACATCAAGACGCCCCGCGAGGTGAAGGTGGGCGACACCATCACCGATCCGCGGAATCCGTCCACCGAACTGCCCGGCTTCCAGGAAATCCGGCCGATGGTGTTCTCGGGCATCTACCCGATTAACACGGCCGACTACGAGCAGCTCAAGGTGGCGGTCTCCAAGCTTCAGCTGAACGATTCCGCGCTGACCTTCCAAACCGAAAGCTCGGTGGCGCTTGGCTTCGGGCTCCGTTGCGGATTCCTCGGATTGCTGCACATGGAGATCGTGCAGGAGCGGCTCCGGCGCGAGTTCGACATGGACATCATCGCCACCTACCCGAGCGTGGTCTATCAGGTGAAGATGACCGACGGCACGGAGAAGCAGGTGGACAACCCCGCCTTCCTGCCCGACGTGACCTACATCGAGACGATCTTCGAGCCGATCGTGAAGGCGTTTGTCATCTGCCCCGGGGAAAACATCGGTGACATCATGTCGCTGATCTCCGAGAAGCGCGGCGAGATCAAGAACACCGAAACGCTCGATGCCCGGCGCGTGATGATGACCTGCCGGATTCCGCTGAACGAGATCCTCATCGACTTCCACGACCGCATCAAGTCGATCACCCGCGGCTACGGCTCGATGGACTACGAGCCGGAAGGTTATGAGCCCAGCGACATGGTGAAGCTGGACATGCTGGTCAATGGCGAGGTGATGGAAGCCTTCTCCAGCTTGGTGCACCGCACCAAGGCCGAATCCCGCGGCCGCACCATCGCGGCGAAGCTCAAGGAAGTGATCCCGCGGCAGCAGTTCCAAGTGGCCATCCAGGCCGCAATCGGCGGCAAGTTCATCGCCCGAGAAACCGTGAGCGCTCTCCGCAAGGACGTGACCGCGAAGTGCTACGGCGGCGACATCAGCCGTAAGCGCAAGCTGCTGGAGAAACAGAAGGAAGGTAAGAAACGCATGAAGTCCATCGGCTCCGTTGAAATCCCGCAGGAAGCGTTCGTCGAAGTGCTCAAGACCAACTAGGGCAGGGGGGCTGGCCGGGGATTGAACCTCAGGCTGCCTCGCCTGTCCCATTCACCGCTCGCATGTATCTGCTCCGCTGGCTCACTTCCCGCACCGTCCGCAAGGCGGCCGAACTGGCCGATGTCGTCCGGAAGATTCTGAATCATCAGCGTGACCGGTTGGCACCGGAGGCGATCGCGACGGTGGAAACCGCGCTCCTGGAGTTCCACGCGCTGCTGCGGAGCAACGCGGATGCCTCCGCCATCAAGGCGGCGATGGATTCGCTGGAACAGACCGCGAACCAGTGGCTCAAGGCCTATCCCAACGCTGGACTGCGGGAAAATCTCGTGATGCTGCTGGAGATCGCGATCCTGATCGTCGGCAGCCGCGCCTTCCTGATCCAGCCCATGGTCATTCCGACCGGCTCGGCCCAGCCGACGCTTTGGGGCATCACCTATCAGGACCTGCGGGACCAACCCGAGCTGGAGGTCCCGTCACTGCCGATTCGACTGTGGGAACGCTGGATTCATGGGGTCAGCTACTACCATTTCGTGGCGAAGCAGGATTGCCAGCTCACGGGATGGCAGGAGAAGCCCACGACGGTCCTGCCCTTCGTCAAGAAGCAGTCCCTCCGGACCACGGCTGGGGACATCGTCGTCTGGTTTCCGCCGGATGACTTTGCCCGCCACCTAGGCCTCTTTGATGAATCGAAGCGGGCGATCAAGAAGTCGTCGTTCAAGGCAGGGGAGGACATCGTCAAATGTCGCGTCGTGACCGGCGACCACCTTTTTGTCGAACGCGTCAGCTACAACTTCCGGCGGCCCGAGCGGGGGGAGACGATTGTCTTCCGCTCCGAGCACCATCCGGGGATGACGTTCGACACCCATTACATCAAACGGCTCGTCGGCCTTGGGGGTGAAACCATCCGCATCGGTGACGACCGGCACACCTACATCAACGGCCGGGCGCTGACGACTAACGACTACGGATTCCATCAGGTCTTCGGTTTTGACCCGACGAAGCCCGCCACCTCCGACCATTATTCGGGACACGTCAACGGCACCGTGTGGCAGGCCACGACCGGCTACGTGGGCCCGACCCCGAACTTCCCGAACGGAACCACGGAATACACGGTCCGGCCGAATCATTACGTCTGCTTCGGCGACAACACGATGAACAGTGCTGATTCGCGTTACTGGGGTGAACCCGACTTCCCTCAGGAACGTGTGATCGGCAAGTCCTGCTTCGTCTTCTGGCCATTCACAAAGCGGTTCGGTTGGGGGCAGAAGTAGCGATTCGGCGACCTTGTCGGACTTCCCCAGACCGACAGGAAGTCCCGTGTATTCCGTCCCGTTCGTCGAAACAGGGATCACGGAGTGAAGTGCCCCGCCTTCACGGCGCGAATCGCTTCGGCATATCCTTCACGGAAGGTGGGGAAGGCTGGGCGCCATTGGAGTTCATCGCGAATCAGCCGGTTGCTGACCTGCTTGTGGGTTTCGGCCCGTTTGCTGGGACGTGTGGGGCTGCTTCCAGCGCCAAGCCGAGTTTGATCCCGGCCCAACTGCGCCGCGATCCAGAGCAGGAAGTCGGTTGCCAACACCGGTTCGTTGTCGGCCACATTGTAGGTTCCCCCGGCAGCGCCCACCTCCAGGGCGGCGCGGATGGCCGTCGCCACGTCGTCCCGGTGCACCATGTTGAGCCAGCGGGCCGGCGCATCGGGAGGGGATATCTTGCCGGCGACAAACTGGCGAAAAAAGTGACCCCGGCCCGGCCCATAGATTCCGGCAACCCGCAGGATTGTGGTGTGAACCCGCGCAGAAGCGGCGCGCAGAAGCTGTTCCGCGGCGACCAAGATCGCGCCGGTTTCCGTGGTGGGATTGGTTGGCGAGGATTCGTCCACCCAAGACCCGTCGGCCTGTCCGTAGACGCTGGTGCTGCTAGTGTAGACTAGTCGGCTCGGGCGGTCGTGTGTGCGATCCTGCCACGCCAGTAGGTTCTGCAAACCATCGAGGTAAACGGAACGATACTCTTCCACTTCGCCTCCCGTCGAACTGGCGACGTGAATCACCCAGTCAAAAGGGCCGGGCAGCGCCTCCAAATCTGCCGGCCGGCTTATGTCACCCAGCAACGGGGAAATGCCTTCGGCCGCGAGTGCGGGAAGGCTGGCAGCAGTTCGCCGCAGGCCAAACACCGTGTGGCCATCGGAAACCAGCAGGCGGCCGAGGGCGATGCCCACATAACCGCACCCGCAGATCAGGACTTGTCGCTTCATGCTCCGCGAGACCATGCCCCCGGGAGCACCCGGGGCAAGCAGGGTGAGATTTTTGAAAATCAACTGATGAGGACGAGAAACCGTTTCGTCCTGCTTGCCGTATGTTGCCGGTGTTCGCAGACGGATCGCAAATCGCGCCGTGGTTCAGCCCTCTCAGCGGGATTGGGCTGCAGTATCCGGTTGGCCTGTTGGCGTTGGCGGTGCTCCTTGAAGCCTGCGCGGTTTGGTGGCCTGCCGACCGACTGCGGAGTGCCATCGGGATCACCCTGGGAATGGCCTCGGCCTTGGCTTGGGTTGCGGCGGGGCTCGGGTGGTCGCGGGATGACGGCGGTGACTTGCCGATGGGGCAGCTTCAGCAGTTGTTTGCGGTGGCGCTCGCGGTGTTGTGCAGTTTTGCCTGGTGGCTCCACCGCCAGATCTTTCCCCGGTGCGCCCGCCTAACCGCCACCGCGGGCCGGCGTCTGCCCGTTGCGCTGACGTTGGCGGCTTCGATTCTGGCCGCCTTCGAAGGCGGCCAGATCGGACGGACAAGGCAATCGGGAGTCGCTCCAGGCTCGCCGGGCTTCCCGAGCCTGATGGCCTCGGGAGAACGAAATGGAGCGACCCTTGAGCGTTCCGGCGAAGCGAAAAATCCGACCGCGAGGCGGGTTTGCCGGCAAAGCCGTTCGGAACTCGCGTGCCGACATGCCCTCAGGTGGCAGAACTATGATCCCGGAATGGTCCTCAATGGCGTAGGATTGGAGGCGAAAATTGAAGGCCGTTGATGACCGTCAACTGGCGTGCCTCACGGTCGTGATTTGAAGCCTTAACCAAGCACGTTAGCGCTGGTTTTCCCCGTGGCTGGTCGAGGGTGAGGGCGATGGCAACAAATCCTTAGCAGATGGCCAACGCGGGTTTGCCATTGGCGACCTCCCGGCCAATTCTCACGCCCATCATGTCCAAGCCGGAGTGTTGTTCCGACTCACCTACCCGCAGGTCCTTTCTCAAGGAAGCCGCGGCCGTCGTCATTGGTGGCGTGGTTGCCGTGGTTCCCGCCGCCGCCGGTCTGTTCGCCTGGCTGGATCCGCTGCGCCGGAAACCTGGGGCCGCCGGGTTCGTCAGGGTGGGGACGTTGGACGCGTTGCCGGCGGATTCGGTGCCCCGGAAGTTCTCGATCCTCGCGGATCACGTGGATGCCTGGACTCGCACGCCGCAGGTGCCGATCGGGGCCGTGTATCTCCGGCGGGTGAAGGAACGGGAGGTCGTGGCGTTCCACAGCATGTGCCCCCACGCCGGCTGCTTTGTAGATTATCGGGAGAACGCCAAGGATTTCTACTGCCCCTGCCACAACAGCACCTTTGCCCAGGACGGTTCCATCAATGACCCCAAGAGCCCGAGTCCCCGGGCCATGGACACCATGGAAGTGGAACTGCGCGGCAACGACATTTGGGTGCGATTCCAGAACTTTGCGGCCGGACACAAGGAGAAGAGGCCGGTCGCATGAAGAAGATCTTCGAGTGGCTGGATTCCCGAACCGGCATCAAGAAGCTCACCCACGAGGCGCTTTACGAAAACATCCCTGGCGGAGCCCGCTGGCGCTACATTTGGGGCAGTGCCCTGACTTTCTGCCTCGTCGTGCAGTTCATCACGGGAATCTTCCTGTGGATGGCCTACAGCCCGAGCGCCCAGACCGCTTGGGAGTCGGTTTATTACATCCAACACGAAATGGCCGGCGGATGGTTCCTCCGCGGCCTGCACCATTTCACCGCCCAGTTGATGACGGTCCTGTTGGTGCTGCACCTCATGCAGGTCATCATTGACGGGGCCTACAAGGCGCCGCGTGAGGTCAACTATTGGTTTGGATTGGCCCTGCTGGGTCTGACCTTGGCGATTTCGCTGACGGGATATTTGCTGCCTTGGGATCAGAAGGGATATTGGGCCAGCAAGGTGGCGACGAACATCGCGGCCATCACGCCCGTATTTGGCGAGCAGATCCAGAAGCTGATCATCGGCGGCAGCGACTATGGCCATCACACGTTGACCCGCTTCTTTGCGCTGCACGCCGGGGTTCTGCCCGCGGCCATTGTGCTGCTGGTCGCCGGGCACGTGGCGTTGTTCCGCAAGCACGGCATCACCCCGAAACAGCCCCTGCGGAAGCCCGACGTGGCATTCTGGCCAGACCAAGTCCTGATGGACGCGGTGGCCTCCCTAGCCGTCTTGGCCACCGTGGTATTCCTCACCGTCAAGTTCCGCGGCGCGGAATTGGCAGCACCGGCCGATCCCAGCGAGCCGTATTCGGCCGCCCGGCCCGAGTGGTATTTCCTCTTCCTGTTCCAATTCCTGAAATACTTCCCCGGCGGCACCGAGGTCTGGGGCGCCATCGTGATTCCCAGCCTGGCGATGGTCGTTTTGGCGGCGATGCCGTTCCTGGGCAAATGGAAGCTGGGGCACCGCTTCAATCTGGCGTTCCTGTTCGCCGTGATGGCGGGGGCTGGACTGTTGACTTGGGAAGCCAAGAAGCAGGACGCGGGCGACCCGGCCTTCCATCTGGCGCTGAAGCAGGCCCACAACGATGCCGAACGCGTGGTTGAGCTCGCCAAGGCGCCGACGGGCATTCCCGCCCACGGTGCGGTGAATCTGCTGCGGAACGATCCGCTGACGCGCGGTCCCCGTCTGTTCGCCCGGCATTGTTCCAGTTGCCACCAGTTCGACGGTCACGATGGCACCGGTCAGGCCCGGACCCTCGAACACCAGGTGGAAGCCGGCGAAACCGCGGCTAGCATCGAGGCGAAATACGGAGCCCCCGCCGGGGATGTCGTGCGCCTGAACGGAACGGCCGCGGCGACCCCGCAGGCAGGCCAGAAACTCCGGGTCACGGATCCGGGATCGGCGCCGGACCTCAAGGGATTTGGTTCCCGCGAATGGCTCGCCGGTATCCTCGATCCGAAGTTGGTCAGCTCCGACCGGTATTACGGCTGGACCAAGTTCAAGGAGGGCAAGATGGCGCGCTGGGTTAAGGAAAAGCTCGCCAAGAAACTGCCCGAGAAGCAGGCGGAGCTGGAAAAGGTGATCGCCGCGGTCAGTGCCGAGGCCGAGTTGTTGTCCCAGAAATCCATGGATGTGCGGGACCGGGCGCTGATTGGACAGGGCCGGGAATTGGCGCGGGACGAGTTCGGGTGCACGGACTGCCATCAGTTCCGCAAGCCGGATGCGGATGCCAATACCGTGGACCTCACTGGCTGGGGCTCGCGGGAATGGCTGATCGGGGTGATTGCCGACCCGGCGCACGACCGTTTCTACGGCAAGAAGAACGACCGGATGCCGCGATTCAAGGTCGACGGTGTCCTGAAGGATGAGGAAATCGCGCTTATCGCCGATTGGCTCCGTGGCGAATGGTATCGGCAGCCGGAATTGGCGCGGTGAACGGGCAGGTGGCTGGCTCGGCCACCGCGATTTGTCACTCGCCTGCCTCCGCGGGCCAACTAGCCTGAGCCTGCGTTCATGCGTAAGGCCAAGTCCAAATCGGTTTCGTCCCGTCCCCGGGAGCCGCGTTACTTCAACCGCGAGCTGAGCTGGCTGGAATTCAACCAGCGGGTGCTGGACGAGGCGTTGGATCCCGCCAGTCCGTTGCTGGAGCGGGTGAAGTTCTTCTGCATCGTGAACTCGAACCTCGACGAGTTCTTCGAGGTGCGGGTGGCCGGACTAAAGCAGGCGGCCGAAGACGGGACGACGGAACGGACCCCGGACGGCCTCAACGTCCAGCAGACCTTGCGGGCAATTCGCCAGCGAACGGCGCGGCTGGTTGACGATTCCTACCGGTGCTGGCGGGAGCAGCTGGTCCCGGCACTTGCGAAGAAGGGCATCCGCTTCCATCCGGCCGACCGCTTGGGCGAAGCCGACCGCCGGTGGTTGGATGCCTACTACCGGGAACAGGTGCATCCTGTGCTGACTCCGCTGGCGATTGATCCTTCGCATCCGTTTCCCGAGCTCCTCAACAAGACGCTCAACCTGATTATCCAGCTGCACGGGACGTTCCGCGGCGAACTCCGTCGCTGGCTGGCGGTCGTCCAAGTGCCCCGGGCGCTGCCGCGTTTGGTCCAACTGCCACGCACCGAGCCGGGGGAGCACGACTACGTCTTTCTGGGCGACTTGATTGGCCATTATCTCGCCGAACTGTTCCCGGGGATGTTGATTGAGGGTTCCTGGAGCTTTCGGGTGACGCGGAATAGCGAGCTCTACCTCGACGAGAATGAGGTGCCGAACTTGCTTCGGGCCATGGAGCATCAGCTCGACAAGCGTCGCAAAGGTGCGGCCGTCCGGTTGGAGGTGGCTGCCAATTGTCCGATCGAGGTGCGCACCGCGCTGCTGAGCAACGTCGGCCTGACCGCGGATGACCTCTACCTGATCGACGGACCGGTCAACCCGACCCGCCTGATGGCGATCCTGGACGGTGAACATCCCCCGGAGCTGCGCGACCGGCGCTTCGCTGGCCCGGTGGCCGCGTTGATCCGCGAGCGCGGCGAGGCCGAACTGTTTTCGCTCATCCGGGAACGCGACATCCTCCTGCACCACCCTTACGACAGCTTTGTCAGCGTCGTCGAATTCCTCGAACAGGCGGCTTCGGACCCCAAGGTCTTGGCCATCAAGCAGACCCTGTATCGCACCGGCGGTGACCAGCGGATCATCGGGGCCCTGATGAATGCAGTGAAGAACGGCAAGCAGGTGACCGCCGTGGTGGAATTGAAGGCCCGCTTTGACGAGGCCAACAACATCCGGTGGGCGCGCGCCTTGGAGGAGGCGGGGGTTCACGTCGTCTACGGCATCGTCGGCTTCAAGATCCACTGCAAGATGGCGTTGGTAGTCCGGGCCGACGAGGACGGCATCCGCCGGTATGTCCACTTTGGCACCGGTAACTACAATCCGGCAACGGCCCGGCTTTACACGGACCTCAGCCTGCTGACTTGCCGGCCGGAATTCGGGGAGGATGCCACCAATCTGTTCAACCTCCTGACAGGAATCTGCCAATTCCAAGGCACGCGGCGCCTGCTGGTGGCCCCGTTCCAGATGCATGCAGAAATACTCCGCCTCATTCGCCGGGAAGCCGATCATGCGCGGGCCGGACTACCGGGACGAATCGTGGCCAAGATGAACGCGCTCGTCGAAACCCAGCTGATTGATGCGCTTTACGAGGCGTCACAGGCCGGTGTTGAGATCGACCTGATCATCCGCGGCATCTGCTGCCTGCGGCCCGGCGTCGCCGGGCTCAGCGACAACATCCGGGTGCGGAGCATCGTGGACCGGTTTCTCGAACATTCACGGGTGTGGCATTTCGGCAACGCGCGGCAGCCTGAAGTTTATGTGGGCAGTGCCGACTGGATGCCGCGCAACCTTTTCCGCCGCATCGAAGTCGTGTTTCCGGTGCTGGATGGCCGGCTGCGGGAACGGATCATTTCGGAGGTTTTGGCGCTCCAATTGGTCGACAACGTGAAGGCTCGTAGCCTGCTGGCCACCGGAGAGTATGTCATCGCCTCCCGGCCGCCCGGCAGGGAGGCGGTGCGCAGCCAGAGCCGGTTCATGGAATTGGCGGACAAGAGCTGCGAGGTTCCCATCCAAAGGGGGGTGACTCCGACCCAACGCCTGCAAGTCCGCCGTCGTCCCGCGTGAGCCGGTGGGAATGAAAAGGGGCAGCCATTTTGGCTGCCCCTTTTTCCAGCAGGTGAACCGTCCGATTACTTGGACTGGATCTCCTCGATGTATTTGATGACGTCACCGACGCTTTGCAGCTTCTCCGCTTCCTCGTCGGGAATCTCGGCGCCGAATTCTTCCTCGAGAGCCATCACGAGCTCGACGGTGTCGAGTGAATCTGCGCCAAGGTCTTCGATGAACTTCGCCTCCGGGGTGACCTGGTCGGCGTTCACTCCCAGCTGTTCAACGATGATGTCCTTGATCCGTTGCTCGATGGTTTTTTCAGCGGCCATAATGCGTATTCAATTTGCGTTGCCTGTCTAGGCGTGGGGCATCTGAGCGTCAAGCCAAGTTACCCGAAATTTTCGGCACCGTCCCGTGAATCAATGAAACGGCGAGCGCCCACTGTAAGGCGATGCTTCGGTCAGCGGCTTGATTTGCTTCGGTTTGTAGAGCAGGCCGTATTTCGCCAAGTTGCTGCTGAGCACCGTCATGTTGCTGAGCGTCAGGGAAAAATTGTCGCGCACCACGTCGTCCTTCAGCAGGGCGCCCACCAGGCCGCGACCTTCCCGCACCTCACCGGTGACCGCCCGCAGATCGGCCGTGGCCGCGGCGGCCTCCTTGAGGGCGGATTGGAACGCGGGGTCGGCCCGCAGGAGTGTCGAATCTAAATTGGTGGCCACTCCATGCAACGAAACGGCCACGCTGTTCAGGTTGCTCAGCGCCTGAGTGATGGAGACCGAATTGGTCGCAACCAACAGGTCAATGCGGTCGACCGTTCCCTTGGCCCGTTCCGAGACTTCGCGGATGTTTCCGGCGGTGGCGGCCAGATTGGTCAGGGTCTGTTCGGAGAGTAGCAGCTTGTCCACCCGACCGATCGCCCCATTGATGCGGTCCACCGCCGTGTCGAGCTTGCTGAGCAGGTGGGTCGCTGAGCGCGCCGCCTCCTGGAGATTGAATGGCGATTGTGCCCTGACGGTATCCCCGTCCTTGATCAGATCACCCTTGTTCTCCGCGGGGACAATCGAGACGTATTGGTCCCCGAGGAACCCGGACGTTTCGATGTCGAATTTGGCGTCGGCATGGACCTCGTAGCGTTTCAGGATCCGGCAGGCGATGGATACCGCCTTGCGGTCGGCGGTAAGCTCAATCGCCATCACGCTGCCGACGGGAACGCCGGACATGCTAACGGCGGCGCCCGGCTTCAGCCCGCCGACGCTCTCCGCGATAACGGTGAGGTTGTAGGAGGGCGTGAATAGCCCCCGCCCCTTGCTGAAGTTCAGGATCAGGGCGGCCACGATCGTGAGGGCGATCGTCACAAACAGGCCGACTTTGCGGGAATTGTTGGAAGCCATGGGTCAGAAGTCAGAGGAGAGGGGCGCCGCGGAAGCGGTTGTGGCCGGGCGGGAGGTCGGGATGCCGTTCACAAAATTGTAGATGATCGGATCGGTCGACGTGAGGATCTCGTTGGTCCGTCCGTCGGCGTAAATCACGCCGTCTTGCAGCATCAGGATGCGGTCGCTGATGCGCCGGGCGCTGGGCATGTCATGCGTCACCGCGACGCTCGTGACATGCAATTGTTCCCACACGCGGCGAATGAGGCTGTCGATACGAGCGCCCGCAATCGGGTCCAGCCCCGTGGTCGGCTCGTCGTAGAGCACGATCTCGGGGCGATAGATGATGGCGCGGGCCAAGCCGACCCGCTTGCGCATTCCGCCCGACAATTCCGCCGGCTTTTTACCCTCGATGCCTGGCAACTCGACCAACTCCAGGGCTTCGGCGACCAGGCGGCGCATGTCGGCCTCGCTGTGCTTGCGCTCGCGGCGCAGGACGAAGCTGACGTTCTCGTAGACGGTCATCGAATCGAACAACGCCGCGCCCTGGAACAGCATGCCGAATTTTCGGCGAACCTTCAGCAGGTCCCGTTCGTTGAGGTGGCACAGGTTCTGGCCCTCGATGAGCACCTCGCCCTGATCCGGCTGGAGCAGGGCGATGAGGTGCTTGAGGAGCACACTTTTGCCGCCACCACTGCGCCCGATGATGACGACCGCCTCGCCGCGCTCGATGCGCAGCGACGTCCCGCGGAGCACCGGCTGCGGGCCAAATGCCTTCCAGAGATTACGGACTTCGATCACGGGCGGAGCCCTTTCGGGTTAGCGGGCAGTAGTCGGGCTTTCAGGGGCCACAGCAGGCAACCGTAAAGCCCTCCGGCGGCCGCATGCACGAGACCGCCCATTTCGATCTCGCCGTGTTGGAACGTGTCCAGCCTGATCCTTACGAACACAATGATGCTGCATAGCCAGAAAACGGTTCTTGGCCTGCTGAATTCCAGCGCCGGCACGGGCCAGAGGCAATAGGTGACCCACAGGGGCCACTCGGGATTGTTGCGCAGCCAGTCCATTTCAGTTGAACAGTCGGGTCAGGAACAGCGTGAGGAAAAAATTGCTGACCAACAGGGTAATGCTCGCCGCAACCACGGCCTCGGTGGTCGCCCGGCCGACGCCTTCGGCGCCCTGGGGACAGGTCAGACCCTTGTAGCAACTGATCATCGCGATCACGCAACCAAACCAGACGGCCTTGATCAGTCCGATCATCACGTCGTGCGGCTCGGTGTAGCGATTGATGTAGGCGAGGTAGTAGGCGCCCTCGATACCTAGCAGGTTGACGCCGACCATGTAGCTCGCCGCGATGCCCACGATGATCGCCTCCGCGGTGAGCAGGGGGCTGGCGACCACGGTGGCGAGAAGTCGGGGCACCACTAAGTAGTCCACCGGGTGGGTTGCCAGCGTCCGCAACGCGTCGATCTGTTCCGTGACCTTCATGGTTCCCAATTCGGCGGCCATGGAGGCGCCGACCCGGGCGGTCAGCATCAGGCCCGCCAACACCGGTCCCAGCTCGCTCGACATGCCGACGCTGACGACAGCGCCAGTGGCCGTGTCCATCTTCACCTTGTGGAACTGGAAGTAGGTTTGGGCGCAGAGCACCATGCCTGTCGCGGCGCCGGTCGTGAGCACCACGCTCTGGGATTTGACCCCCACGAAGTAGAGTTGATCGATAAAGTCCCGCCAAGACGGCCGCTGATGGCGCAGCGACCCGGCGGCTTCCCCGACGAGCTGGGCCAACTCGCCCAGCTGTTCGAGGAAACTCCGGATGCGGGATTGGATCGCGGTAATCGGCATTGGCGCCGGGAGAGTCTTACTTGGGCGCGCGACGGCAACAGGTATTTACGGACGGAAGCATGCAGAAAACTCCGTTTGCCAGACCTCGACTCTGCGCCAGACTTGGCGCTCAGATTTTATGGAAGTCAAACTCCCCAAGATTGGAGAAACCGCCGATTCCGGCACCGTAGCCAGCATTTTGGTCAAGGTTGGCGACACGGTGGAAGTGGGCCAGACCCTGATTGAGTTGGAACAGGAGAAGGCCGTTGCGCCCATCGCCTCGACGGCGGCTGGCGTGATTTCAGCCATCCACGTCAAGGAAGGGCAGAAAATTAGTGTCGGCACCCCCATCCTTTCCCTCGGCGGAAATGGCCCTGCGGCGCCCGCCGCCCCGGCCGCTCCGGCTGCCAAGGCCCCAGCCCCGGCCCGTCGGGCGGCGCCCGTCGTCGAGGATGATGATGATTTGGCCGTCGAAGAAGACGGCCCGGATGGTCCCGAGCCGGCGGCGTCGCCCTACGTGCGCAAGGTTGCCCGCGAGTTGGGCATCAAGCTGGGCCGCGTGGCGGGTTCCGGACCCGGTGGCCGGGTGGTGACGACGGATCTGGCGCGTTATGTCGCGCGGCTCGAACGTGGAGTCGCCCGCGCCGGTCGGCATTCGGACGAGCCCAAGGGCCTCGTCTTCGCTCCGGTGAACCAAGATTTCTCGCTCTTCGGTCCGGTGACCAGCGAGCCGCTCAGCCAGCTGCGCAAGGTGATTTCCGCGCGGATGGTCGAGAACAAGGTTTCGCTGCCGCACGTCACCCAGTTCGACGAGGCGGACATGAGTCGCATTGAGGCGTTGCGCAAGCAGTTCAAGGCGGCCTACGAGGCGGCCGGCGCCAAGCTCACGCCCACGCCGTTCATCATCAAGGCGTTGGTCAATGCGCTGAAGAAGCACCCGAAGTTCAACTCTAGCGTCAACGAAGTCGCCGAGACGCTCGTGCTGAAGCACTACTACCACGTCGGCATCGCCGTGGACACGGAAGCGGGACTGCTCGTGCCGGTGCTGCGCGACGCGGACAAGAAATCGCTGCTCGAAATTGCCAAGGAATTGAGCGCCATTGCCGAGAAGGCGAGGGACCGCAAGGTCGGGCCCGACGACATGAAGGGCGGCACGTTCACCATTTCCAACCAAGGGGCCATCGGCGGCGGCCACTTCACGCCGATCATCAACAAGCCCGAGGTTGCGATCCTCGGCATCGGCAAAACCTCGCTGAAGCCGGTGGTGCTGGCCGACGGCAAGATTGAGGCGCGTCCGTTGATGCCCCTCACGGTCAGTTACGATCACCGGGTGATCGACGGCGGCGCGGCGGCGCGATTCACCGTCGACCTGGTCAAGGAACTTCAGGAATTCGCGGTTGAAGCGGTCGCACTCTGATCTCCCGACGCACATGGACCCCATTCAAACGGACATCGTAGTCATTGGCGCCGGCCCCGGAGGTTACGCCGCCGCATTCTATGCCGCCGACCTCGGCAAGAAGGTGATCCTCGTCGAACGCGACCCGCGTCTCGGCGGGGTGTGCATGAATCGCGGCTGCATCCCCTCCAAGGCTCTGCTGAACGCGTCGCACGCCATCCATACCGCCAAGGAATCTGCCAAGCGCGGGATCAGTTTCGGCGAACCCAAGATTGACTTGGGCGTCATGCGCGCCTGGAAGGAATCCATTTTGGAGAAACTCGGCGGCGGCATCGCGAGCTTGGCGAAGATGCGGGGCGTCACCGTCGTCCACGGGCGCGGGCATTTTGAAGATTCCAATACCCTGCGAGTGGAGGTGCACGGCGAGGGCAACCAGTTCATCCGCTTCGACAAGGCGATTGTAGCGGTCGGCTCGCGGCCGGCTCTGCCGCGCGCATTTGACCTCGGCAATCCCTTGGTGATGACCTCGACCGAGGCGTTGGAGATCGCCGACATCCCGGAGAACCTGCTCGTGATCGGCGGCGGTTACATCGGCATGGAATTGGGCACGGTTTACGCCACGCTCGGCTCCAAGGTCACGGTGATCGAGGCGCTCGACAGCATTTTGGCCGGGGCGGACCCCGATTTGGCCCGGCCGGTGGCGCTTTACGCCAAGAAGGCGTTCAAGGAAGTGCGGCTCAAGTCCAAGGTGCTTGAGATGAAGACGGCTGGGAAACAGATCAAGGTCACCAGTGAGTTCAACGGCCAGAAACTGGAAGAGCTCTACGACCGCGTCCTCGTGTCCGTGGGCCGCAGCCCGAATGGCGGCGACTTGGGTTTGGAAAACACCAAGGTGGAGCGCGACGAGAAGGGCTTCATCAAGGTGGACGAGCGGATGCAGACCGCCGATCCCAACATTTTCGCGATCGGCGACATCGCCGGCGGCATTCTCCTGGCCCACAAGGCCAGCAAGGAGGCCCGCATCGCGGTGGACAACTTGGCGGGCGACGGCGGCGCGGTAAACCGCGATTACGCCTTGCCCGCGGTCGTCTTCACCGATCCCGAGGTTGCTTGGGTCGGGCTGACGGAACAGGAAGCCAAGGCCAAGAACATCGCCGTCGAGATCGCCAAGTTCCCCTGGGGCGCCTCCGGGCGCGCGTTGACCTATGATCGGGTGGACGGACTGACCAAGCTCATCCTCGAACCCGGCACGCACCGGATCCTTGGCGTCGGCCTTGTCGGTCATGGCGCCGGTGAGCTGATCGGGGAAGGGGCGGTGCTCGTGGAGATGCAAGCCACGGCCGAGGATCTGGCGGCCATCGTCCATCCGCATCCGACGCTTTCGGAGACCATTCTGGAATCGGCCGAGGTGTTCTTCGGCCATGCGACGCACGTCTTCAGCAAGAAGAAGGCGGCGCACTGACTAACCCAGCCTTGCGCCGGCGGTCAGGCTGAGCGCGAGGTTGACACAGCCAGCGCCTCTCCTGAAGTGTCACGTCCCGTGACGCACGTCCTGCATGCAGTTGGCCCGGTAGCGCTGAAACGCGCCGCCGCGCTCGTTACTGCTTGGCCGATGGCTATTTGGGCCTTGCGCAAGGCAATCCCGGCGGGACCTCGTTGAACCAGAAACCAAGACACTGCTTCGAGAAACCCGCCGCTGATGCCGGCGGGTTTTTTGTTTCCGCCGATCAGTCCGGGACTCGACTCCCCAAATGAACGACACCACTCCCAGAAGCACCAAGACACCGCCCAGAACGATGGTTCTGCTGGCCTTTGCCGCTGTGTATCTGATTTGGGGTTCGACCTACCTCGCCATCCGGGTCGCGGTCGAGACGCTGCCACCCTTCCTCTTGGGCGGCGCCCGTTTCACCCTGGCCGGAATCGTCCTGATTGCTTTCCTGAAACTTCGCGGAGTCGGCTGGCCGACGTGGCTCCAAGGCCGGAATTCGCTCGTGGCCGGGGCGGTCATGCTACTGGGAGGCAACGGCCTGGTGGTCTGGGCCGAGCAATACGTCACGTCCAGTTTTGCGGCGTTGTTCATCGCTTCGGCGCCGGTCTGGTTCGCGGTCCTCGACTGGGCGCGGCCGGGCGGCCAGCGGCCGGCCTGGCATGTCTGGCTGGGAATCTCCCTGGGATTGGCGGGCGTGGGTTTGCTGGTGCTGCGGCGCGAAGCCGGCGTCGGGCAAATTCACCTGGGTGGCGCGCTGGCGCTGTTGCTCGCCACTATGAGCTGGGCCTCCGGCTCGATGTTGGCCAAGCACACCGCCAAACCGCAGTCTCCTTGGATGGGCGCGGGCCTGCAAATGGTGGGCGGCGGAACTGCGATGCTCGTTGCCGCGGCCGGCCTGGGGGAGTTTTCCCGCTTCGCTCCCGATGCCGTTTCGGGGCGTTCCTTGGCCGCGTTCGCCTACCTGATCGTGTTCGGGTCGTGGATCGGGTTCAGCGCCTATGTCTGGCTGCTGGGCGTCAGCACTCCGGCGAAGGTGTCCACCTATGCCTACGTAAATCCCGTGATCGCCGTTTTCCTCGGGTGGGCCTTGCTGGGCGAGCGCGTCACGTCGCCGATGGTGCTGGCGGCCGGCGTGATTGTGGGTGCCGTCATCATCCTGACCTGGCCGCGCACGGCGCCGGCGAAGGCATGAGCACCGTCCCCGAGTGTCCGAGTGCGCCGGCGAAACCGCCTGGTCTGCCGGCTTCCCAAGTTTCCCCGCCACCCTTAGCCTAACTCCCATGTTGCTGGTCATAGACAACTACGACTCGTTCACCTTCAACCTCGTCCAGTATCTGGGCGAGATGGGCGTGGATATGCAGGTCCATCGCAACGACCAGATCACCGTCGAGCAGGCCCTCGCGTTGCGGCCCGAGCGGGTGCTGATTTCGCCGGGGCCGTGTTCCCCGCGGGAAGCCGGGCTCTCGAACGAACTCATCCGGGCGTTTGCCGACCGCCGCATTCCCATCTTGGGTGTCTGCCTTGGGCATCAGTGCATCGCTCACACGTTCGGGGCGACGGTCGTGGTTAATTACCGCATGATGCACGGCAAGACCTCGCCGATCTTCCACGACGGCAAGGACCTCTTCGTCGGCATGCCGAATCCGTTCAACGCGACGCGTTACCATTCGCTGGTCGCCAAGAAGGATACCGTGCCGCCCGAGCTCGAGGTCACTGCGTGGACCGCCGAGGACGAAATCATGGGACTCAAGCACCGCACCCTGCCGATCTGGGGCGTGCAGTTTCACCCGGAAAGCATCCTGACGGAAAGTGGCCGGATGATCCTGGCCAATTTCCTCAAACTGAGCTGAACCACCGCCCCGCGAATCTTCCACCAGCCTTGAACGTCGCCCAAACAGCCGGAGAACGAACTTACGGTGGCATTGCCGCCGCCGGCGGGGTGGTCCACGCGAAGGTGTTGGTGATCGGGCACGGCCACGCCGAGATCCCGGAACGGGAATTGGGGGAATCCGAGGTGACGGTTGAGCTGGAGCGGTTCCGCCAAGCCCTGGTGGACACACGCCACGAACTGCAGGCGATCCAGCGCCAGGTCTCCTCCGCCATGGGAGCGAAGGAGGCGGACATTTTCGAGGCGCACCTGCTCGTGCTCGACGATCCGACGCTGCTCGACGAGGTGACTCGCGGCATCACCGACCGGCGGCGCAACGCCGAAGCTTCGTTTCACGAAGTGGCGGGCAAATATGCCGCGGCGCTGGCGGCCGTGGACGACGATTACCTCCGTGAGCGCGCCGCCGACGTGCGGGACGTGGAGCACCGGGTGCTGAACAATCTGCTGGGCATCGCCACCGCGTCGGATCTGGCCAGCCTGCCGGAGCCGGTGATTGTGGTGGCTCCCGATCTTTCGCCGAGCACCACGGCCGTGCTCGACCGGAGCAAGGTGCTCGGCTTTGCGACCGACGGCGGCGGCAAGACCAGCCACACGGCCATCATGGCCCGGAAGCTGAAGATACCCGCGGCGGTCGGCCTCGCTGACGTGACCCGGCAGGTGCGTTCCGGCGAATACGCGCTGCTCGACGGCCACAGCGGGTTGCTGATCGTCAATCCAACCGACGCGACCCTGTTCCAATACGGCCAGATCCGGGAACGCCGGGCCGCGTTTGAACAGCGGCTGCGCGACCTGCGTGACCAGCCGGCGGTCACCTTCGACGGCACCAAGCTGATCCTGGCCGCGAACATCGATGATCCGGCGGACTCCGCGGCGGTGAAGGAGGCCGGCGCAGACGGGGTGGGTCTTTTCCGGACGGAGTTTCTGTTCCTCAAGTCGTCAGCCGCACCGGACGAGGAATCCCAGTTCCGGGCCTACCGCGACGCGGCGGCCGCATTGGCGCCGGCTCCGGTGGTGATCCGCACGTTGGACCTTGGCGGCGACAAGTTGCCCGGTGAAGGCGCCGGGCATCGCGAGGAGAATCCATTCCTCGGCTGGCGCGCGATCCGGATCAGCCTGGACCAGCCGGACACCTTCAAGCAGCAGCTGCGCGCCATCCTCCGGGCCAGCGCCCACGGCAACGTGAAGCTGATGTATCCGATGATCTCATCGCTCGACGAATTGCTCGCGGCGAACCAGGTCCTCGACGAATGTCGTGCCGAACTGCGCTCGGCCGGCGTCGCCTTCGACGAGCAGATGGAAGTCGGCATGATGATCGAGGTGCCGTCCGCGGCGTTGATCGCCCCGTTGCTGGCGCCGCACGTGAATTTCTTCAGCTTCGGCACCAACGACCTCACGCAATACACCTTGGCGGTGGACCGCATGAACGAGCGGGTCGCGCACCTGCATCAGGTCACGCATCCGGGCGTGCTCCGCCTGATGCAGATGACGATTGAAGCGGCCCGGGAACGGGGCTGCTGGGTCGGCGTCTGCGGCGAAGCGGCCGGGGATCCGGCGGTCATTCCCCTGTTCGTCGGCCTCGGAGTCCAGGAACTCAGCGCCACGCCGGCGGTGGTGCCGGCCGCCAAGTTCCTGCTGCGGCGACTGAAGGTGAACGAAGCCAAGGCCATGACCGAGGAAGCCCTCAAGTTGGGCACCTCCACGGCGGTTTACGCCCGGTCGCTGGCCTTGGCGAAGCAGGTGGCCCCGGAACTTTTCCCGAGTTGAGCCGCCGGGAGCGTAGGCATGCCTGCCTGGGTGACCGCAATTTCCTCCCACGGCCCACTGGCGCACAGGGGACCGCTGCAGTGGCGCATCACCACGCCAGCCTCGCCGACGTCCACCTCCGTGTAGCTGACGGTCGCCGCGTCGTCGCGGTGCATGCAGGTGGAGAAGGGGCCGCGCTCGGGTTCATGCGAACCGTGCAGTCGCCGAAGCCATTCCGCGGAACCCGCGTCGGGTTCCGAAAGAGCCCTTTGGTAAGCCGCGGCGCGAAGGCGCTGGGCGGTGGGTTCGTCGAGACCGGACGAAAGCCATTGGCCGGCGGACCACGGATGGTGTGTGACTGCGAGTTCGCGCCTGTCCCAGCGCCATTCGAACACCCGCTGTTCCGCCTCGAGAAAGCCCACGAGCCGAAACGGGTTCATCCGCGGCAATGGCAGGGCCGCCACCTGCGCTTCGGCTTCGGAGCCGGTGCCACAGGCACGGACCGCCAGCACCACCTCGCCGCGCGACACCGTAGGCAGCGGCGCTCGCGCGGGGATCGCATACCAGTTCACCAACGCTAAGCAGACCCCACGGTCGTTGACTGAAATCCACGTTCCGCCACCCGGTTCCCGCGGATGCACGACCGTCCGTTCTCCGAGGATGAACCGGGCCGGCGGCAGGCCGGCGGTCCGCGACCGTTGTTCGTCGCGGTTCATCCCCAGCACGAAACCACGGCGGCGGGGCCAGAAGGTGACGGAACACATGGCGGTGGCAGGATTGGCGGAGGGCGAACCGCGGTCGAGCGGTCAATCGGCGGGCAGATAGGTGGCGAACTGCCGGCTCGCGGCGCGCCAGATGCGCAGGAGCTTCGGCAACGGCGTGGGCTCGGCTCCCAGGGCGTGGTTGGCTGCGCCGATCGCAAAGACGAGTTCCCACTGTCGGAACAGGGTCCGGTAGGCGGCCCCCAGGGAATTGCGCGCGTCATAGATGCTCGTGGCTTCGGCGCTGGCGCCGTTGAGTTCCAGGATCTGGAAATTGCGTCCCGCCCGCAGGTCATCCTCCGAGCTGAAACGCACGTCGTAGCGGCCGATGAAAAAGCCCGGCAGGCGTCGGGAAATCGCATCGATCTGCGCTTCCAGTTCCGGCGTCCGCAGCCGGGCACCGTCGCGGAAGATGCAGCCTTGGGCGTGGTTACCCGCTTCGACCAAACGCAGGGTGGCTCCGGTTGGCAGCACTTCCTGGCGGCGCGACGCGAAACGGGTGAGGTAGCGATCCGCCACGAACCGGGCGCGCTCGTCTTGCCAGATGAGCTGTTCTACGGTGTGGACGCCGTCGCCGGTAAGGACCGGAAAGATTTTCTCCGTGAGCGCGAAGATCCGGCCGCGGTCCTCATGGGGAAAACGGTAGTAGAAGATGCCCACCTCGAACGGCCCGGGGACGTAGCGCTGCACGACGAGCGGGACCGCGCAGCCGCGCAGGTAGTCAGCCGCATCGTTCTCCGAGCGGATCAGTTTCACGCCCAGCCCGCGTTGGCCGAGGTCTGGCTTGAGTATGAACGGATAGTCGATGGCGTGGGTTGTTAACAGCCGGTCCAAGTCCGACCGACGGTCACCGCGATTCGCCGCTAGGAGCCACGCTTCCGCCGTGAATTCAGGGCTGGTCCGGGAAAGCTCACGCAAGGTTTCAAACTTGGATTCCCCGACCAATCCGCCCGTGGTGATGCCGGGATTGGCCATTGTTGGAACGGTGAACCCGCGATGGCGCAGGGCGAGTTGCAGGTAACGGAAGGCGACCGGGAGATAGAATAGCGTTGCGGGCCAGAACTCCCACCGCCGGCACCGCCCCAGGCTCGCCTGGAACCGCTGCCAGCCGTCGCGCGAGAGCCAACGGGGCAGGTAGCGCAGCAGGCTGAGCATGATCACCAACGCGACCAGCAGCCACCATGCGCTTCGATTCCAGCGTTGCAACGCCTCGGCGAGCGCGGCCCCGAACACCCGGGCAAGGCCGAAAATCCCTAGCGTCCAGACGGACACTGCGAGTCCGGTAATCAGGGCGAAACGCCCAAACGGCAGGCGCAGGAAACCGGCGGCGAGGTAGGTGGGCAGGCGGGTGCCGGGAATTACACGGCTCGCGATCAGCAGCCAGACGCCTTGGCGGGCGAACCAGGTTTCACTGCGAGCCACGGCTTCCACGGACACGAACCGT
>JBEISV010000616.1:0-2483 GCA_040375265.1 Verrucomicrobiales bacterium | reverse complement strand
CCAACGCCCGTGCCGGCCTCGACGAGCAGGTGTTCCTGGTCCACCAGCGCCCGGGCGACGGCGACCGCCATCTCCTGCTGTTGGGGGCGGAACTCGAAGTTCTTCGCCTGCGAGAAGACGCCGGTGGCAGAAAAGATCTCCGCCACCTGCCGGACGAGGTCGGCGGGGGCGGCGGCATCTTCGGCCAGCGAAATCACGGGGCGGAGTAAACGGGGAAGCGGTCCCGGGGCCAAGACGGGAGGTCGGCGAAATGGGGCCGGGTCCGCGCCGGCGGTCAGTCGCCCGGATTCACTTCGCCGGGCCGAGGTCTGGCAGAGCCACGGGCGGCGGCAGTTCAATCAGTGAGCGCAACTCCCGGGACTTCGTGATGGCGCCGCCGGTGGAGAGGTAGAACCAGCCGTCGGCGAGGCCGGCGTCGATGTTGTCCTTGGATTCCCATTCGGCGCCCGAGGCGGTGAAACGGGCGCGGTTCAGCGACACCCATTCGCCCTTGGTCGTGCGGAGCCAACCGTTGCCGAACCGGGCGCGGCGGGTCTCGTGGACGCTCTTCTTGTCCCGGCGGAAATCCTCGACGAACGAGTAGTAACCCGACAGCGGCTTGCCTCCGGTCCGGGTGCGGAACGTGGCGAGCTTCCACCAATCCTGCCGGTCGTGGCGCCAGACCCACGCGGTGTAGGCCGTCTTCTTGTCCTGCACCTCGCCGCGGAGGGCGAAGCGGTTGGTCTCGCCCAGCTTCCAGGCGAACGGCGCCATGCATTGACCGCCGGTGCCTTCGCCGCCGAAACGCTTGATGCGGACGCCCTCGCCCTCATGGAGCAATTCCACGCGGTCCTCGCCCTTCACGGAATTGGGATCGTCGCCGGTGGTGGGATCCCACACGGAGAAAATGACCACCTTGTTGGTCGGCGAGCCGAGTTGCTGGACGCCGAAGTAACCGGTGTTCCAGCCGGCGGCCATGAAGTAGCTGCCGTTGACCGACTGCTCGACGGCCATCTCGGTGTAGAACAGTTCGCCCTCGGGGGCGGGGTAGCCGAGGTGCACGGAACGGGCGGCCTGGAATTCAACGGGGTCGGCGGCTTGGACCAAGGTCGTCGCCGCGAGGCAAAGACCGGCAAGGAAGGGCAGGGGATTCATGCGGGGCTGGGGAAGGATTCAGTCGCGGTAGCCGTTCGGATTCTTCAGATGCCAGGCCCAGGCGGTCGCCACGATGTCCTCGATGCGGGCAAACCGGGGCTTCCAGCCGAGTTGCGTGAGCGCCTTGCCGGCACTGGCGATGAGCCGCGGCGGATCACCGGCGCGCCGAGGTTTTTCGACGGCCGGAATCTTCTTCCCGGAAACCTTTTCGCAGGTGGCGATGACTTCGCGGACGGAGAATCCTTCTCCGTTGCCGAGGTTGAAAAAGCCGCTCTGGCCCGGCGCAAGCGCCAGGAGGTGGGCCTGCGCGAGGTCGGCGATGTGGATGTAGTCGCGGATGCAGGTGCGGTCGGGCGTCGGGTAGTCGGTGCCGAGAATGTCTACCTGGTCCTTCTGGCCGAGGGCGACTTTAAGGATATTCGGGATGAGGTGGGTCTCGATCCGGTGATGCTCGCCGAACTGCGCGCTGGCCCCCGCCGCGTTGAAGTAGCGGAAAGCGACGAAGTCGAGTCCGTGCAATTCCCGATACCACTTCAGCACCTGCTCGAACATGAGCTTGGATTCTCCGTAGGGATTGATCGGCCGTTGCGGCAGCGTCTCGTCCATCGGCACCCGGTCCGGCGGTCCGTAGGTCGCGCAAGTCGAGCTGAAGACGAACTTCTTCACGCCCGCCCCGACCGCGGCGTCAAGCAGGTTCACGCCGTTGGCGACGTTGTTCCGGAAATACTTCGACGGATTGGTCATGGACTCGCCGACGAGTGCGCTGGCGGCGAAGTGGATGACGGCTTCCGCCCCGGACTCCTTGACCGCGGCGGCCAACCGGTCGCGTTCGGCGAGGTCGCCTTGGATGAACTGGGCCCGTGTATCGACGGCGGAGCGGTGCCCCTCGGTGAGGCTGTCGAAAACGGTGACTTGGTGCCCGGCATTGCAGGCTTCCTCCACGAAAACGGAACCGATGTAACCGGCGCCGCCGGTGACGAATACGTTCATGTGCGCGGAAGGTGTGGAGCGGGTGGGGCCACCGCAACAGCTTTTCGCCGGCCGGCACAAAACAAAAAGCCCCGCCGAAGCGGGGCTTTTCTTGAATCGGGCTAGACCAGCGCCTCCTCGCCTTCGAGGAAGCCGTGGAGCTGCCGGAGGCGGGTTGGGTGACGCATCTTGCGGAGGGCCTTGGCCTCGATCTGACGGATACGTTCGCGGGTTACCTTAAACTGCTTGCCGACCTCTTCGAGCGTGCGGCTGTAGCCATCGGTCAGGCCGAAACGGAGTTCCAGCACCTTGCGTTCGCGTTCGGTGAGCGAGTCGAGCACGTCGGCCAAACGCTCCTTGAGCAGCGCGTAGCTGGTCAT
>JBEISV010000550.1:0-3036 GCA_040375265.1 Verrucomicrobiales bacterium | reverse complement strand
GCCGGCGAGACGGACCGCGACCTCGTGGCCCCGAAACTGGGCCTCACCTGGTCGCCGCTGGAACACACCCACCTGCGCGCCGCGTGGACCCGTTCGCTCGGCGGACTCTACTTTGACCAAAGCGTGCGGCTCGAACCCGCGCAGGTTGCCGGCTTCAACCAGGCGTTGCGCAGCCTGATTCCCGAGGGCGTCGCCGGCCTCGTTCCCGGAACTGAATTCGAAACCCTCGGCTTCGGGTTCGATCAATCCTTCGGCGCCGGCACCTATCTCGGCGTCGAGGCCGAACAACTTCGGTCCGACGGCACCCGCGAGGTTGGCGCGGTGTCCAATTCGCTGCCCGTGCCTGTGGCCGACACGGTGGATTTCGCGGCGCAGACGCTCGCTTTCCAGGAACGCTCCGTCGGCCTCTACGCGACCCAATTGCTCGGTGACGACTGGTCGGTGGGTGCGCGTTACCGCGTGAGCGAGGCGGAGTTGACCGGCCGCTTCCCCGGACTGCCCGCCGGCGCGAACGGGCTCGCGGCACTGGAACAAAACGAGACCGCCACGCTGCACCAGGTCGGGCTCTTCGCGCGTTTCAATCACGCCAGCGGATTCTTTGCGCAGTGGGAAAGCGACTGGTTCCAGCAGGACAACGGCGGTTACTCGCCGGCCCGGTCCGGCGACGAATTGTGGCAGCACAACGTGTTCGCCGGCTACCGCTTCACCCGCCGGGCGGCCGAACTCCGGGTGGGCATCCTCAACTTGGCCGACGAGGACTACCGGCTGAATCCGCTCAACCTCCTCACACCGCTCCCCCGCGAACGCACCTTCGTCGCCAGCATGCGGTTTAATTTCTGAACCGGGGCAGCTGGTTCGGCGCTCGCCGCGAGACTGTGGTCCGGCCTAACGTCCTGCCCGCGTGCCCGTTCGTCAGTTCCAGCTCCGGCCCCTGCTGCCCGTCACCCTGACGGCTGCCGCGTTGACGTTGCTGTCCTGGTTCGCGCTGGTGGGACCGGACGGGCGGGGCACTGGGTTGGTCCGCCAAAGTTACGATGCCGCCCTCGCGCTGCGCGGACCGGTCGCGGCTTCCGCGGCGGATTCACCCCGCTGGCCGGTGGCACTGGTTTACCTCGACCTGCGGACGTTCATGCAGACGGGCCAGGACCCGTCGGCCCCGCTCGACCGCCGGCTGCATGCCCAATTGGTCCGCCGCCTGACTGCCGCCGGTGCGCGCGCGGTGATCTTCGACATCCTGTTTGAGGCACCGTCCACCGACGCGGCCGCCGACGTCGAATTGGCGGCGGCCCTGCGCGCCAACGGACGCGTCTTCCTTGGCGCGGAATGGCACCGTTCGGAACACGACCGCGGCGACGTCGCCACAGTCTGGCAGCGCAGTGAAATCCTGCCGGCCACGAACCTGCTCGCCGCCGCCGCCGGCCATGGGTTCGTCTTCGCGAAGATCGATCCCGACCTCGTGGTGCGGGAACATTTCCCGGGGTTCGCCGGCCGTAACCTCCCGAGCCTCACCAGGGCTACCGCGCAGTGGCTGGGCCTCGAGGCCACCCGCGGAGGCAAGGCCGACGAACGCTGGCTGAACTACTACGGACCGCCGTTCACGATTCCCAATGTCAGCTTCAGCGACGCGCTCGAGCCGGCGGCGGTGCCGGACGACTTCTTCCGCGATCGCATCGTGATCGTCGGCGCCCGGCCCGCTGCCGGGCAGTTCGACGAACGCCGCGACGAGTGGCGGAGCCCGTTTTCCGCCTGGAACCCGGGGCTGCCCTTCATGCCGGGCGTCGAGACCCACGCCACGGAGATGCTCAACCTCGTTCGCGGCGATTGGCTGCGCCGCTGGCCGCGGGGCGCCGAACTGGCGGTGCTCGCCGCCACGGCGTTCGGCTGCGCCTTCGGTCTGTCGCGCCTGCGCCCGCTGCCCGCGGCGGCGGCCACCGTGGGCCTGGAAGTCGGCCTGGCCGGGCTGGTCCTCGCGGGGATGGGGCAACGGCTGTGGTTCCCCTGGCTCATCGTCGCACTCCTCCAATTGCCGGGTGCCCTGTTCGCGTCGGTGTTGGTCCAGTCGGTGAACTGGTTTCGCCAGCGCCGCCGGATGCTTGCCAAAATCCGCGAGCAAGCCGCGCTAATCGACAAGGCGCAGGACGCCATTCTCGTGACCGACCTCGCCGGAAGGATCACCTACCTGAACCCACGCGCCCGCCAGCTCTACGGCGACGCGGGACCCGTGGCGGATACGAGCGACGACACGCTGTCGGTGACCGACGCCCGCCGCCGGGTGGTCGAGCGCGGTGACTGGTCCGGCGAACTCCGGCAGCGCTCCCGAGACGGCCGGGCCCTGACTGTCGAAAGCCGTTGGACCTTGATTTGCGACGACCACGGCGAACCTCGCGAAATCCTCCAGATCAACACCGACGTCACCGAGCAGCGGCGCCTCCAGGAACAGGTCCTCCGTGCCCAACGGCTTGAGGCGGCCGGCGCCCTCGCGAGTGGCATGGCGCACGACCTCAACAACGCCCTCGCCCCCGTGCTCATGGGCGTCCAACTGCTGCGCCGACGGACCGAGGCCGACGACCTTCGCCGCATGCTCGACGTGATGGAGACCCACGCCCGGCGCGGTGCGGACATGGTGAAGCAGGTGCTGCTGTTCTCCCGCGGCCAGGCCGGCGACCGCCAAGTGCTCGCCGTCGGCGAACTGGTCCGCGAGATGGAACGCGCCCTGCGCGAGACACTGCCGGCGGGCATCCGGCTCAGCACCATGTTGCCGGAAGACCTGTGGCCCGTGCTGGGCCAACCGACGCAGCTCCATCAGGTGCTGCTCAATCTCTGCGTGAACGCCCGCGACGCGATGCCGGCCGGCGGCGAACTAAGCCTCGCGGCGGACAACGTGGAACTCGACGCGGAGGAAGCCGCCCGGCTCAGTCCCGAGGCGCGGCCCGGCCGACACGTCATGGTGCTGGTCGCCGACACCGGCGCCGGAATGCCGCCGGACATCCGGGCCCGCCTCTTCGAGCCCTTCTTCACCACCAAACCGGCCGGCCG
>JBEISV010000044.1:0-17729 GCA_040375265.1 Verrucomicrobiales bacterium | reverse complement strand
CCCACTTCACGTTCTCGCCAGTCTTGGGGTCGAACCGCACGGGCAGGCCGCGTTCGGGTGAGGCTAAGTTGCGCGACCACGCCTGACCGTATTGAGGCTGATCCGCCGCGTGGACGGACGCGGCCAGGAGGAATCCCAAGCTGAACACTGCGGCCTGGCTTCGGCGGCCGCGGATGGAGGGTTTCATGGAAGTGATGGCGCAAGCTTCGACGTTGCCCCGCCGGGAGGCACGCCGGAAATGCGGTGAGGCGGACCTATGTGGTTCCCGGTATCGGGCAACTCCGTGGATCGGAGTTCATGAATGGCCAATTTCGGTTGGTGTCCCCGGGAGAAAGACGCGAGAACCCTCCGCGGCATGACCCCGTTGTGGCAGACTGATTCGCTGGACGAATTGGAGTCCCTGATTTGGTCCCAACTGGGGCGGGCGGTGGCCGACGTGGTGCAGCCGTGGGGCTTGCCCACGCTGGCGACCTGCAACGGGCCCGAACCGGACGCTCGCACGATGGTCCTGCGGGAGGTGGACCGGACGTGGCGCCGGTTGGTAGCCTACTCCGATGCGCGGGCAGACAAGGTGGCCCAAGTTCGAGCCGCGCCCGCCACGGCGTGGCACTTCTACGACCACCGGAACCGGGTTCAATTGCGTGCCTGGGGCATGTCCGCGGTGGAGCACCAGACCGATTTTTCCCGGCGGGTGTGGGAAATGGTCCCGGAGGCGAACCGAGCCAATTACCGCACGATGGGGGCACCCGGCACCGTGATCCCACATCCGGCGGAAGGTCATATCTTTGCGCCCGGTGGGGCGGAACATTTTGCGCTGATCGTTACCACGGTGAGTCGGTTGGACTGGCTCTGGTTGGCGCCGGCCGGGCATCGGCGGGCGGAGTTCAGATGGAGCGAGGGGCGGTGGCAGGGGCAGTGGACGATCCCCTGACGTGGCGACTCCGGTGACAAACGCACTTAATCGTCGGGCGCGGGCTTCCGATAGTTCAGCAGGCGAATCCTCGCGACGCTGAAGCTTTGGTTGCGCGGCTTTCCCGGCTCATGACGCTCCGCGCAAAACTGATCCTGGCCTTCAGCATGGTGGCTTCCGTGCCCTTGGTGGGCGGAGCCATCGGCATCTATGCGCACCGGATGGCGGTTCGGCGCGCCGAGGAGGCGAGCGCCGTGGCGCACCAGGCTGTCGCCCTGCTGGACGCCACCCGGGCGATCCAGCTGAGCATCGAGTCCGCCAAACTCGAACCATCGCGGGCCGGCAAAGAGGCGGAAGCGATTCGGGGCAAACTGGCGGAGCTTGAAACGATCGCCCCAACCTTTGCGCTGCCGGCAGCAGATTTGGCGGCGGTGGCGCCCAAGCCCGACGCCTCATTGGGACAAGGCCATTCCGCGGCGGCCCGCGCGTTGGTGGCGACAGCCAGAGAGCGGATCGACGCTGCCCAACATGCCAGTGACGAAGCCTTTGGCCGGGAAACCTGGCTGTTGGATGCGTTGATGGGAGTGGGGACTTTGGCCGGGATTGCGCTGGGAATCGGCTTTGGCGTGGTGACGAGTTTTGCGGTGACTCGCCATATCCGCGGCATTGCCGGCCAAATATGGCAGGAGGCGGGCCAGGTGACTGATTCCGTGACGCACGTGGCGGCTTCCAGTCGCGACTTGGCGGCGGCCTCCAGCCAGCAGGCGGCCTCCTTGGAGGAAACCAGCGCGGCGCTGATCGAGGTCAACACCATCGTGAAGACCAACGCGACCCACGCGCACGATGCCCGTGCCATCTCGCACCAAAACCGCTCCGAGTCCGATCGCAGCGCCCAAGAGGTCGCGGAGCTGCAGTCCGCGATGACGGAGATGTCGGCGGCCTATGCCAACATCGCCAAGATCGTCCATTCCATCGACGAGATCGCCTTCCAGACCAATATCTTGGCGCTGAACGCCGCCGTCGAAGCGGCCCGGGCCGGGGAAGCCGGGGCCGGATTCGCCGTGGTGGCGGATGAGGTGCGAAATTTGGCCCAGCGTTCGGCCGCTGCGGCCCGGGAGACTTCACACAAGATTGCCGACGCGCTGACCAAGAGCACCCGCGGGGCCGAGGTGGCCGCCCGGGTGGAGGAATCGCTGCGCAAGGTCATTTCAGATGCGCGCCGCGTGGACGAGCTGATCGGCCGCATTGCGGACGCCTCGGTGGAGCAGGCGCGGGGCTTGGACCAGGCCGTCAGTTCGATGAAGCGGATTGACCAGCTTACCCAAAGCAACACCGCCAGTGCCGAGCAGACCGCTGCCGTCGCCCAACGGTTGGATGCGGAGACGCACGCCATGAGGGCACACCTTTCCGGGCTGCTGGAAGGCGCGGCGGAAGCCAAACCAACGGCTGCGGTTGCCAGTTTGCCGGAGCCGTCCCACCCGCGACTGGCGGAAACGAGCCCAGGCGGACGGGCGGCGTCGGCCCGCCGGGCCGATTGACGGCCTGACCGTGCAATCTCAAGGTCGCAGGCGAGTGCGGTTTGGCGTCCGTTGGAAATTGATTTGGGCGCCGCCCCGAAATTCCCCAAGCTTGCCGGCGCGAACCTATGTTGAAGAAAACTACCCGGCAGATCCGGAAAACTGCCGGCACCCGATTTGCCATCGTAGCCTCCCGTTACAACGAGGAATACGTTGATGGAATGGTTCAGGTCGCCGAGTCGATCCTCAAACGGGGCGGCGCGGCGAAGATCGAGGTCCTCAGGGTTCCGGGCTCCTTCGAGGTGCCAGTGATGGCTGCAACCCTGGCCCGGCGCAAAGCGGGGCGGCCGGACGTCATCCTGTGCTTCGGGGTCATCTGGCAGGGCGAAACCACTCACGCGCAGCACATTGGCGAGGCGGTGTCGTTTGCCCTGATGGACATTTCGGTTGAGACCGGAGTGCCGGTGATAAATCAGGTCCTCACGGTGGCGACCCAGGAGCAAGCGGCGGCCCGATGCCTGACGCCCGAGACGAACCGGGGCGCGGAAGCCGGCCACACCGCGCTGGCGATGGTAGAAACACTGCGTTTGGCGCGGAAAAACGGCTGAATGAACCCGGCCAATAAGCGTCGATGCTTCCGCTTGTGAAAGGTTTCACATGCCACTTGACCCCCGGGGGTCGATTGTTAGTTTTGCTCCGCTTTTGGCAGATTATTGAAAGAATCGCTCATGAAAACCACGCTCACGTTCCTCGGGGCCGTTGCCGCCGCCGTTCTTCCCCTCACCGCGGCTGAGGTTTCCGGAAAAGTCACCCTCAAGGGCACGCCGCCGCCCGAAAAGCCGATCGCGGCGCTGAAGACCGACCCGAATTGCGGCAAGGCCAACGCGGCCGCCGAAGTGAAGACCCGCCTCTACGTCGTGGGCGCGGACAGCGGCTTGGGTAATACGCTGGTATACATCAAGAAGGGCCTGGAAGGAAAGACCTTCACCCCGAGCACCGAAAAGCCCCTCGTTGACCAAGCGGGCTGCATGTATGAGCCCTACATCAGCGCGGTTCAGGCGGGCCAGCAGTTCGACGTCAAGAACTCGGATGCCTTCATGCACAACGTCAACGCCACGCCCAAGGTCAACAAGGGCTTCAATTTCGCCCAGGCGAATGCCGGACAGGTCAACACCAAGATGTTCGACAAGCCGGAGTTGGGTGTCCGTTTTGCCTGCAACGTCCATCCGTGGATGATCGCCTATGTCCACGTGCTGGAGAACCCGTTCTTTGCGGTGACCGACAAGAATGGCAATTACACCTTCAAGGGTGACCTGCCGGACGGCAAATACACCGTCGAGGCCTTCCACATGAAGGCCGGTGCCGTGACCCAGGAGATCGAGGTCAAGGGCGGCAAGGCATCGGCCGCCTTCACCCTTGAGGTGAAGGCCCAGTAAGCGCCTGAAAATTTGACGCCGGGGTAACCAGTGGTTGGTTGCCCCGGTTTTTGTTTCCCGATGAGGACAAGTTCCCAGAATTCCGGCGGTTGGCTGCCCGCCTTTGCGGTCGTGGTGGCGGTTTGCACCTGGGGCTTGGTCTGCATGGGCGGTTTGGTCACGAGCAAGGGCGTTGGCATGGCCGTGCCTGATTGGCCAACCAGCTACGGCTACAACATGTTCGCGCTGCCGGTTTCCACCTGGCTGACGGGTGGCGTGTTTGATGAGCACACGCATCGCCTGTGGGCTTCAACCGTCGGTTTGCTGGTGGTGGCGCTGACCCGTTGGCTGGGTGGAAACGAGTCCCGGAAGCCGCTCATCGCGGTCGGCGTTTCGGAAATCGTGATGGGCGTGGGCTTGTTGGGGTTGGGGCCGGATTGGAAGGGGGCCGGACATTTTCTGGCGGGAATCGGCGGAGTGGTGCTGCTCGCCGGTGCGGCTTGGTTTCGGAACCTGCCCATCGAGGCGCCGCTCCCGCGGCTGGGTTGGCTGGCGTTTTGGGCGGTGCAGCTCCAAGGGTTGCTGGGCGGATTGCGGGTGGTGTTGGACAAGCATGTGTTCTCCGGCACGACGCTTGGGACGGCTTTCGGGGTCTTCCACGGCTGCCTGGGGCAAGCCTTCTTGGTCCTGCTTTGCGTCATTGCGTTCCGCCTTTCGGGCTTTTGGCGGCGATTGCCGGCATCGGGGACGTCGCCCTCCAGTTTCCGCTTGCTGCTGCCGCTGGCGACCGGGTTGGTTTTCCTGCAATTGCTGCTGGGAGCCCTGATGCGCCACCAACACGCAGGCTTGGCGATCCAAGATTTCCCGCTCGCGCATGACCAAGTTTGGCCGGCGACGGATGCCCAAGCCTTGCTGAGGTATAACCAAAACCGAGCCGAAGAGAGCGAAGTGACGGCGTTCCAGATCCAACTCCAGATGTTTCACCGGCTCGGCGGGTTGCTGGCTGCCGGGGCAATTCTGTCGACTTGGGTCCAGGCTCTGCGCACGGGTGGTTTCCAGTCGCTCTGGGGGCGAATGACTTCGGCCTGGGCGAGTCTGGTGCTGGTCCAAGTTCTCCTCGGCATTTTCACCATCCTGCGGAACAAACCGGCTGACGTCGCCACCGCCCACGTGGCAGTGGGCGCCCTGACTCTCGTCACGGGTTGCCTGCTGGTGCTGGTTTCCCGCCGACAGGAATGGCCCGCTCCGGTTCGGGCCGAGAAGGGGGATGTCACCGCTTTGGCGCCCGCCACTCGTTAGGACGCACTTGAAGGCCACCGCTACCAGCTTTGCCGCCGACCTTTCGCCTAAGGAAAAGAGCGTCGCCGCCCTGTTCTTCGAACTGATCAAGGCGCGGCTCACGCTGCTGGTGGTGCTCACGACGTTGGTCGGGTTTTATCTGGGGGCGCCGGCTCCGGTGGACCTTGTGCTGATGGTGAATGCGGTGTTGGGAACCGCGCTGGTGGCCAGTGGCGCGGCGGCCTTGAACCAGGTGCTGGAACGCGAATTTGATGCCCGGATGCGCCGCACGGCGGATCGTCCGCTGCCGTCGGGCCGGGTCAGCGTCAATTCGGCCCTGCTGGTCGGGGTGGTGCTGAGCGTGGCGGGGTTGGCTTGGCTGCTTCTGCTCGTGAACCCGTTGACCGCCATGCTCGGGGCCGCAACCCACGCGTGTTACGTCTTCGTCTACACGCCGCTGAAGCGGGTGACGGTGCTCAACACCTTGGTGGGAGCGATTCCCGGGGCGTTGCCGCCGCTGATGGGCTGGACCGGCGCCACCAACGAGCTTTCCGCCCCCGGTTGGAGCCTATTCGGGCTGCTGTTTTTCTGGCAACTGCCCCACTTCATGGCCATCGCTTGGCTCTACCGGGATGATTATGCCGGGGCCGGGTTCAAGATGCTCTCGGGTGGGGATCCCCAAGGACGCCGGACTGCTTCGTCGGCGATCCGGAACACGTTTGCCCTGCTGGTCGTGTCGCTGTTTCCCTACCTTTTCGGGCTCGCAGGCTACTGGTATCTGGCGGGGGCGATTGCGGGTGGATTTGTGTTCCTGCTGATGGCCTTCCGTTTTGGCCATCACCTGACCCACGTCACGGCCCGGGCGCTGTTCCTGACCAGCATCGCTTACTTGCCGTTGATGCTGGGAATCTTGGTAGCCGACAAAAACACCAAAAAATTGACGAAGCCGACACCAATCCCTGTAATCTCGCCCGCCTTGAGTCCGAGGGTGGTGCCGCTTTTCCTCGCTGATCGGACTTTGATTTGAGACCAACTCTATGCAGACCGCCACGAACCACGTAGCCGGCCACGCTCACGCTGAGGCTCATGAGCATCACGAGCCCGGCTTTTGGCAGAAATACATCTTCTCGACCGATCACAAGATGATCGGCATCCAGTATGGGATCACCTCCCTGCTGTTCCTGTTCTTCGGGTTCATGTTGATGTTGGCGATGCGCTACCAGCTCGCCCACCCGGGGCAGCCGATTCCATTCGTGGGCGGACTCCTCGAAAAGACTCTCGGTGAAGACATGGCCAAGGGCGGGGTGATGCAGGCGGACCTCTACAATGCCTTCGGAGCGATGCACGGCACCATCATGGTGTTCCTGGCGATCGTTCCGTTGGCTTTCGGCGCCTTCGGCAACTACGTGACCCCGCTCCAGATCGGTGCGCCAGACATGGCGTTTCCCCGGCTCAACATGGCGAGCTACCACCTCTTTTTCTGGGGCGGCATCGTGATGCTAGCGAGCTTCTTCATCCCCGGCGGGGCGGCGAAGTCCGGTTGGACCAGCTACTCTCCCCTCGCCACGATGGCGGACTCGAACGTCATCAACGGGCAGACCCTTTGGCTGATCGGCATGGTGCTCCTCATCACGTCGTCGCTGCTCGGCGCGGCCAACTTCATCACGACCATCATCCAATTGCGCGCAAAGGGCATGACTTGGATGCGCCTGCCGTTTTTCACCTGGGCGCAGTTCGTGACGGCGTTCCTACTGCTGCTGGCCTTCCCACCGCTCGAAGCGGCGGGCTTGCTGCAGTTGGCGGATAACCTTCTCAAGACTTCGTTCTTTCTGCCGACGGGCCTTGTAGTAAACGGAAGCCAGCCTGACATCTCCGGTGGCGGCAGCCCGTTGCTCTGGCAGTACCTGTTCTGGTTCCTAGCCCATCCCGAGGTTTACGTCCTGATCCTGCCGGCGATCGGAATCGTGGCCGAAATCATCGCCAATAACACGCGGAAGCCGTTGTGGGGCTACAAGTCGATGGTCTACGCGGCCCTCTCCATTGGGTTCCTGGCCTTCATCGTCTGGGCGCACCACATGTATTTGACCGGCATGGGAACCAAGATCGCCACCTTCTTCCAGACGACCACGATGATGATCTCGATTCCGTCGGTGATCATCCTGACGGCTCTGTTCATCTCGCTCTGGGGCGGCTCAATCCGGTTCAACACGGCGATGCTCTTCGCTCTGTCCTTCCTCCCGATGTTTGGCATCGGCGGCCTGACCGGTCTGCCGCTGGGCTTCAACGCCTCCGACATTTACCTGCACGACTCCTACTACGTGATTGGGCACTTCCACTACGTCGTGGCGCCCGGAACCATCTTCGGGCTGTTCGCAGGCATCTACTTCTGGTTCCCGAAGGCCACCGGCCGCCACATGAACGAGACGTTGGGCAAGATCCATTGGATCGGCTCGCTCATCTGCATGAACGGCATCTTCATGCCGATGTTCATCCAAGGTCTGCGGGGCATGAGCCGCCGGATGTATGACGGTGGCGCGACCTACTTCGGCAGTGGCGCAGGGGCCGATCCTGGCATCCTGCGGCTGAACAACGCGATCACCGCCGCCGCAATCGCCCTCGCGGTGTTCCAGTTGCCGTTCATCTTCAATTTCTTCTGGAGCGCCTGGTTCGGAAAGAAAGTTGAATCCGACAATCCGTGGCAGGCCACGACCTTGGATTGGCAGACCCCCACCCCTCCGCCCCATGGCAATTTCACCCATGAACCGGTCGCGTATCGTGGGCCTTACGAATACAGCGTCCCGGGTGCCGCCAAGGACTTCACTCCGCAGGGGCAACCCAACTGATTGCCGCCTCGCCCTCCAACACGAACCACTCTGCGAATCCCTCCATGGAAATTCCCTACACGGTAAAACCTCGTCCGGATACGGGGCTCTACAATGCCAAGGTCGGCATTTGGCTGTTCCTGGCCTCCGAAGTGATGTTGTTCGGTGCCTTCTTCTCCGCCTACATCCTGCTGCGGGTCGGGGCGCCGGAAGGCTTCTGGCCTGACGTCGCCACCGGTTGGCCGCACGGCCTGTTGAACATCCCAATCGGCACGTTCAACACGGCGGTGCTGATCGCCTCGTCGGTCACGGTGGTCATGGGGTGGGCGGCACTGAAGGAAGGTAACTTCCCGAAGTTCCAGAAGTTCATGGCCTTCACCGTGGCCTGCGCCCTCGGCTTCCTTGGGATCAAGAGCTACGAATACAACGAGAAGTTCACCCACTACGTAATCCGGCTGAAGGACGGTTCGGCGGTCACCGGACACCTGAATGTGGACGGCCACAGTCCCCGGTTTTGGAACTTGGCCAAAGTGGAGGAAAAGAAGCTGGAGTCGCTCAAGGTGGAGGTGGACATCCCGAACAAGTTCCGTTTTCCGGTCGGCTTCAAGGTGCCGGACGCCATTCACGAGGCCCACAAGGCCGGCAAACATCATGAGGAACGCGAAATCAAAGTGACGGACATCGCCAGCCTGAAGGCCTTCATCCCCTCGACGGCCACGTTCTTCGCCATCTACTTCACGATGACCTTCCTGCACGGTCTCCACGTGCTGGGAGGCGCCTTGGTCTTGGCCTACTTCACTTTCCTCGGGAAAAGGTTCTGGCAGCAGCATCCCGAGCAATTCACCAACCGAATTGAGGTGGCCGGCCTGTTCTGGCACTTCGTTGACTTGGTTTGGATCTTCCTGTTCCCCGTCGTTTATCTCCTCTGACCCCAATCGTTACCGATCATGAGTGAATCCAGTCATGCCGCCCACGCCGAGCACGGGCACGAACACGATCACGACCACGCTTCCCACAAGAAGGTCTATTGGACCGTCGGGGCGGCGCTGTTGGTCGGCACCGTGGTGACGGTGTTGGCCCGGGAATGGGAGTTCAACAGCGTCGCGCTGACCATCGCCGTCGCGATGTTCATCGCGTCGATCAAGGCGTTTTTGGTCGCCGGTTACTTCATGCACCTGATTTCCGAAAAGAAGACCATCTATCTCACCCTAGTGACGACGGCGGTCTTCTTTGTCGGCATGGTCGGGTTGATCATGTGGAGTGATCACGATCTCCCCAAGGACTCCGCCAAGAAAACCCATTATGTCCCTTAAAGCGTTCCACATCGTCTTCGTGACGGCCTCGGTGTTGCTGCTGCTGGTCTTGGCCGGTTGGTGCTTCGGCAATTACCGAGAGGACGGTGCGGCCCTGCATTTGGTCTGGGGTTCGCTGTCGGTTGCCGCTTCGGCCGGGATGGTCGTCTACGGCAAGTTGTTCCTCCGCAAGTTCAAGAACATCAGTTATCTCTGAGCATGAAGCGCGCGCTGAGCTGGCTCGCATTGCTAGGTTGCCACGTTGCCTTCGCCCCGTCGGCGTGGGCTTGCGCGGCGTGCTTTGGAAAGAGTGACTCGGCGCTCGCCCACGGGATGAACGCCGGCATCCTGACTCTGCTGGCGGTGATCGGCATCATGCTCCTCTGCGTCGCCAGTTTCTTCGTTTTTGTCGTCCGCCGCGCCGCCCGAATCGAATCGGCCGATGAATCCTCGGCCGCAAATCCCCAACCCTGATTTTTCGCCCTCACTCTCATGGAATTCTTCTCGAAATTGCTGAATCTGCCGGACGTGGCCTCGGAGCACGGCCCGAAACTCGACCAATTCATCATCTACATCCATCTACTGATGGGCGTGCTGTTTGTGGGTTGGCTCGGCTATTTCCTGTTCGCGGTCTTCCGCTTTCGGCGCTCGGCCAATCCGAAGGCTGATTACGTCGGGGCGAAGTCTCACTTTAGCTCCTATGCCGAGGTGGGCGTCGCCATGATCGAAGCCCTGCTGCTGCTCGGTTTTGCCGTGCCGCTGTGGGCCAAGGCGGTTGAGGAGTTCCCGACCAAGAAGGGTGATCCCAAGACTGATCCGATCGAGATCAACATCATGGGCCAGCAGTTCGCTTGGAACGCCCATTACTCCGGTCCGGACAACCAGTGGGGCAAGCAGGACATCAAGTTTGCCAGCGCCACCAACCCATTCGGCTTGGATTCCAACGACGCCGGCGCGAAGGACGACGTGACCTGCCTGCGGGAGCCGTTCTATGTCCCGTTGAACCGCGAGGTGATTTGCCGCGTTTCTTCCATGGACGTCATCCACTGCTTCAAGTTGCCTCGTATGCGGGTTACGCAGGACTGCATTCCCGGGATGACGTTTCCAGTTCATTTCAAGGCCACGAAGGCAGGCGATTACATGATTATCTGCGCTCAGTTGTGCGGCAACCTGCACTCCACCATGAAGGGTGACTTCAAGGTGGTGACCGACGCGGAATACGCCGAGTGGTATGCGAAGAAGGCCGCTTCCGGTGGCAGCCAGAGCTTCGAATAACATCTGGTCCTTCCCCAAGGCGGCCGCCGAACTCCGGCGGCCGTTTTTGTTTGGGCGAACGAGCCGCCTCCGGTTCCCGTTCGCACGGGAGTTGCCGGTCCCCTGGCTCAGGCTCCGAAGGGATTCTTTTTCCTTTGGGACTTCGACCTCCGGTCGGTCGATGTTTCGGCCGCAGTCCCTTCCGTGGGAGTTGTCGTAGCGCTGGACGTCGGCAGCTTGGCAATTGCCCAAGCGATCCAAGCCCACGTAGAAAGCAGCGAAATGACTGACCCGACGCCCAACCCAGTTGGTGGTATGGCCCGGACGGCGTAGAGCAGCTGGAATCCAAAGAGGAGGGCCGTGGCCGGTAGTTGGCTGGTGGCGGCCAGTTTCCAAGCCCCGGCTGCCCCCGGGGAACGGCTCGCGAGGACGGCGATTCCCCAAACCGGGAGGGTGTAGATTGTCGCCAGAATCCACCACCCGGCGATGAGTCCTAACGCCGTCAGCCCGCCGGCAACCGCGGCGCCCGAGGTTCGCCAAGCGTCCCACGCCGCCCGCCCGCCGGTTAGAGTCAGGGGAAGTTCCAGGTCAGGCGGGTAGGCGAGATCAACGAATCCGAGCAGGCCCCGCAACCGGAGTCGGTCTGGCAAAAGCTCCGCTTGGATGTCGCTGACCTGGCCGGTTTTCGCTCCTCCGACGGGGTTGACCATCAGCGACAACTGCGGCCGCTCCCCGAGCACCACCGAGTTGGTTCCGGGCCAATTCAGCCGGCCTGCTTTCACATTTGCCCCGTGTTCCGGCAATTGTCGGAGCGCATCCTCGACGGTGGGGACCCAGGCGAGGCGCAGGGCAAGCACCAGCGCGAAGGCGCCAGCTAACGCAAAGGCGAACTGGAAGACCATGACCCGCACCAAGGTGGCCCGCGCAAACGCCGCCACGCCGCCGCCCGTGAGCGGTTGCCAAGCTCCGACCCAAGCGGTGAGCCGGGCAAGTCGGGAAGGTGCTGTTGTGGATTCTGCCATTCCGGGATAGGGGGTGGTCTCGAGGCCACCCCGGAAAAGGATGAAGCCGACTGGGACGTTCGTCACCGGTCGGCTTCGGGAAAAGGAGCAGCTTGGACTCAGGCCGTCGGGGCACCGCCCGGGGGCTGTTGGACAACGACCACGGGCACCGGATAGCGCAGCTTCATGACCTCATCGACAAGCACCTCGACGTGGTAAACGCCGGCGGCCGGGAACTCGAGGTTGCCGAACACGTTGGCCAGCACCGCCACCTGGGTCGGGTCGCCGAGTTGGAATTTCGAGGAATTCTTCCGGACCACGGTGCCGTCCGGGGCGATCACGCGGATCGTCTCCGTAAACTGGCCGACGCCGGCGCACCAGCGGTTCATGATGAGCAGGCGAGCGGCGGTGATGGGCACCTGCGGGACGCGGATCACGTTGATGACCCCCACGAGGATCAGGTTGCCGGAGACTTCCTGGCGGATGTCTTCACAAAGGAGCGAGCACTGGAGATCAGGGATGATGCGATTCGGAGTCATGTTTCGCCCGCAAGGTTCCAGTCGCCGATTCGCCGGTCAAAACTTTAGCGGTGTTCCGGTCGGCATTTCATGGCCTGTAACCAAAGCGTTGCTTCCGCGTCATTACCCGCGTTCCCCGCAGTTCACAGTCCGCACGCATACACACTATTCCCTTCATGAAAGCACTTCCGCTCCTCGCCTGCCTGCTGGCCGCCTCCGGTCAACTGTTCGCCGCCGATGCCGGCCCCAAGGATGAAATCAAGGCCGCCGCCAAGGCCTTGGGTGACAAGCCCAACTACAGTTGGAAATCCAACGTGGAGAATGCCGGAGGCGGGGGTGGGGGCGGGGGCGGCGGCCGGATGGGTGGCCCGACCGAAGGGAAGACGGAGAAGGACGGGGCGACCCACCTGTCGATGACCCGTGGTGAAAACACGATTGTCGCGGTCCTCAAGGGCGGCAAGAGCGCGATTAAGACCGCGGACGGCTGGCTAAGTGCCGAAGATGCGGCGGCCGATCAGGATCGCCAAAATCCCGCCCGCTTTGCCGCCCGGATGGTCCAGACCTACAAGACTCCGGCCGTGCAGGCCTCCGACTTGGCGGAGCAGGCCAAGGAGCTTAAGAAAGACGGCGACGCGGTGGCCGGCGACCTGACGGAGGCCGGGGCCAAATCGTTGCTGTCTTTTGGTGGCCGGGGCGGCGGCAATGGTCCGGAAATCAGCGGCGCCAAGGGTTCCGTGAAATTCTGGGTCAAGGACGGCGTGCTCGCCAAATACCAGTTCAAGGTGCAGGGGACCATGAGCTTCAACGGCAACGATCGCGAAGTGGACCGCACCACCACCGTCGAGATCAAGGACGTGGGCACCACCAAGATCGAGGTGCCCGAAGACGCCAAGAAGAAGCTCCAATAACGCGGGCTTAAGCTGCGGGCTCGTCCATTCCGGTGGGCGAGCCCGCTCTGCTTTTGCCCCGCTCGCCTTGAAGCTCCCGGTGTCATCCGGGTGCCTCGCCCGGGCGAGTTGATTCCGCGACGGGTTGCCCGGCCGCGGCAGGTGGCTCGGGCAACCGATGGTTTCCGGAATGCAATGCCTGCGGATTCCCTGCGCCGTTCGGTGTCCGATGCGGGCCTGTCGCAGGCGAGTCGGAGACTGAGGGGCAAGCGGGGTGCGCCCTAGGAAATGCATCGATCAAGGGACGGCGACCCGGATGAAGCGCGACTCGTCTCCGGTGCGGACGGGGATGTTGATCTGAGCTGGTCTCGTCAGGTCGCTGTAGAGGAATTCCTGCGTCCATGTCCGCAGGTCGGTGGAGGCCTCGACCGCGAACGGACGGCCCAGGAAATTGAACAGGATCAACTGCAACTGGCCGTCGAGTAGCACCAGCTTGGGTCCCAACGGCGCCCAGGAGTTATTCCGGAAGGCGCCGAAGTAGCGGAGTTCGCTGTCGCCGTTCAGGCGCAGAAAGCTTCCGCCCACATAGACCTCCGGCCCCCTCGTTGCCAGCGCCGAGGGACCACCGATTCGGTCACTCGCGAAATACTCGAGACCAGCGAGGGGGGCCCAGTGGGTCCCATTCCAGCGCGCCACCCCGGGGACATTCGTCTCGCCGATGGCCGAGAACCAGCCACCGACCAGAAGGTCGTTTCCTTGGGCCGCCATCGTGAACACGGAGCCGAGGTAACCTTCGCGTTGCCGCAGGCCGCCACCCACGCTCTTCCAAGCCGTGCCGTCCCAGCGCGCCACAAAGCCGGAGTTGCCCGTGCCATCGCGGAAGGTTCCGCCCGCGAACAGGCCCAGCGGGGTTTCCTGGAGGGCGTAGACGGTGTCGCTGAACGGCGCGCCGACCCTGACCCAGTTGTCCCCTTCCAACCGCTGGACGGTGTTGTTGTTCGCGGCGAAGAGGCCGTTGGTCCGGCTGATCATCAGGCGGATCGCGCCGGCCACGGGCGCCCCTACCGGAGTCCACCGCGCCCCGTCGTAGCGCAGGAGGTAATCTCGTGCGGGCTGTTCCGGCAGTTGGGCGTTGCTGACGCAGTAGAGCGCCCCTTCATGCACGGTCAGGGCGCGGGGCCATTCGATCAGTCCGGCGTCGGCCCGGCTCCAGTTGAGGCCGTCCCAGCGCCGGAGCAGGGGCGGCGGCGTGCCCGGCTCCGAGGTGTTCAGGCTCCAGACGTAGAGGTGATTCTCAAACCAAACCATCTCCCGCACCGGCCCGGTCACGCCTTCGCCCAAGGCGAACCAGTTGGTTCCGTTCCAGAACGCAATGCGGTTGGCCAGCCGCCCGCCGGCCAGGGTGAATTCGCCGCCCACATAAACGCCGCCGGGCACCGGAACGATGCTGGTCACCGGACCGTCAAACGCACTTGATGCCAGCGGGAAGAACCATTCGTCCGGGTCGGGGCGGCTGGAGGCATCGGAACGTTGTCGCACGTCGCGGGCGGCGCACGGCCAGCCGTTGGTCGGCATCGCGGTGGTCCCGCCGATGGCCTGCAAGCCCCCGAACAACGAGCCGACGTAAACCGTGCCGTCGAACCCGATCGTGGACCCGAAAAGCAGGGAACCGCTCGCGAAACGTGACCGGACCGTGCCGTTGGGATTCAGCGAAAACAGTTCTGGTCCGGAGCACACAAACCAGGTGCCGTCGGCTGCGAGGCTGCCCGCCCCGATCACGGGTGCCGGCAGCTCCAGTTCCCAGCGGACCGAACCATCGGCATTCAGCACCAAGGCCTGCCCCTTGATCGGCTGGGTCGTGATTCGCGGGTCGGCGGTGCCCACGTAGATGGCGCCGTCCGGCCCGATGATCGGTTGGGCGGCCTTGCCTGCCGCGGTGAACTCCCAACGGCGGGTGCCACTCGGGTTCAGGGCCAGGATCTTGGCGCCAACCCCGAGGATGATGACCCCGTCCGGCCCGATCGAGGCTTTGGTGAGCGTGGGAGAAAACGTGTCGTGCTCCCATCGTTTTGAACCGTCGGGCGCAACCAGGTAGATCCGTCCGTCGCCGGCGGCGAAAACGATGTTGCCCTCGGTGGTGATCGAAGGACTGGTGGCCCGGGCGAGCAGAGTGGGGAAACGCCAGCGGTTGGTGCCGCTCAGCGACCAGGCTTCGAGCACGCCCGCATCGGTGGTGAGGTAGATGGTGTCGCCGGCGGTCCGCGCCAGACCTTCCACCAGTCCGGTCGTGGGCTGACGCCAGAGCTCTCGCCCAGTCGCGCTTACGCAGACGAGCTGGTTGGCCTGGCCAAAGTAGAGTGAGCCATCGTCGGCCACGACGATCTCGGTGCTCGCGGCGCCATCCAGCATCCACACTAACGATCCGGCGCGGTTGCGGCACTGAAGCCCGCCGGGGTTTCCGCTGGTGAAGATATTTCCCGATGGCCCCAAGGCCGGTGGTTTTCCGTCCGAGCCGCCATCTTGGCTCCAGTAAACCTTCGGCGGCAGCAGCACGGTGATCAGCGCGGGTTCCGAGACCGCCTGCCCGCCGCCGTTGGCCACGCGCGCCGAGTAGCGCGCCGACATCGCCGCCGAGGTGTTCTTCAGGGTCAGTGTTGAGTTCGTTTCCTGGACCATCGCCTGGCCGTCCTTGAACCACTGGAAGGCCAGCGGCGCTTGGCCCAGTGCTTCAACGGTCAGGTTGACCGTTTCGCCGGGACCCACCGTGGCCGCCGAAGGCGCCGCAACGATTTGCGGCGCGGCTCCCACGGCGGCGACCAAGATGCGGGCGCGGGGCGTCACCGCCGAAGCCCCGACCTGGTCCACCACCCGGGCGTTGACTCCGAGGACGCCGACCGGCGGTCGAACCCAGGCGAATTCGTAAGGTGCCACCGCATCGGTCCCGAGCACCGTGTCGCCCAGGCGGAATTCCACCCGGGAAATGCCGCCGTTGGGCGAACTCGCCGTGGCCGTGAAGCGGACCGTGTCCGACTGCAAGAACGAGGCGCCGTTCGTTGGATTGGCCAACGTGACCTGGGGCAGCAGCGCCCCGCGTCCGATCTGGCGCGCGTCGCGGTGATACTTCGGCCACTGCACGTCGGCCAGCGGTGAACTTCCCGGAATTGCATACAGCTTCTCGTCGCAGACGGCATACACGCTGCCGTCCGCTCCGATGGCAACCGAACTGCCGTTGCGTCCCTCGGTGGCCGCGGCCCAGCGTTTATAGCCGGTGGGGAAGACGGCGTAGACGTTTCGGTCATGCGCGGCGAAGTAGATCGTGCCATCTGCCGCCACTGCCGGTGTGCCCGAGAGGGCGTCGCCCGTCTTGAAGGCCCACCGGCGCTGTCCGGCGGGTGACACGGCGTGGAGGTTCCCATCCTGGACTCCGAAGTAGATCGTGCCGTCCGGGCCCACGACGGGCGAACCGCCGAGGCTGCTGCTCGAGGTCTTGTATTCCCAAACCTTTTGCCCTGCCGGGCTCAGCGCGAACAGGGAGCCGAGCGACGAAACGAAATAGATCGTGCCGTCGTCGGCCAACGCGGGGGCCGTGGAGATGGAGCCGGAAACCGGGAAGCGCCAACGCTCGGTGCCGTCCGGATTCACACACAGCAGATTGCCGTAATTGGAGCCAACGAGGATCGCGCCGTCGGCCGCGATCGTCGGGGAGGCGGAGCTGAGGGAATCGCCGGTGGCAAGGTCCCACCGCTTGGTGCCATCGGGGTTGATGGCGTAGAGCCGCTGGTTTTCGCTGCCGAAATAGATCGTGCCGTCGCGGCCGATCGCGGCGCCCCCGAGGGTCAGTCCGCTGGCTTCAAACTCCCAACGCTTCGTGCCGGCCGCGGTGATGGCGACCAGGCGCCCGTTGTAACGGGTGGCCACGATGTCACCGTTGTCGGCGATCGCCGGCCAGGCCAGCGGGTAATCGGTGTCCTGGTATGTCCAGCGGGGCGATCCGTCCGAGTTCAGGGCGACCAGCTTGTTGTCGCCCGGCCCGGGCGTGAGGTAGATCGTTCCGTCGGCTCCCAGTGCGACCGAACTCTGGACACTGGACCCGGCCGCAAAGGTCCACTTGGGTGTCGGGGCGCTCCCCGGCGCAATGACCTGGACCATGACCGGCGCCGAAGTGGCCTTGCCGCCCACATTGTCGATGGCGACCGCGCGGAAGGCGAATTCCCCTGCCGGCGCTGCCATGGTGGGCCATTGGAACGGGGCGGCGTCAGCCGAGCCCAACCGTTGGCTGTCGCGATAGAAGTCCACGCGAATGACCTGCCCGTCCGCATCGCTGGCGGTGGCCGCCACGGTAAATGGCTGCCCCAACGTCAGTGAGCCCGGAGCCGGCTCGGTCACGCTGACGAGGGGTGGCTGGTTGCCCGGCGGCGGGAGCATGACCACGGTCCGACGGACGGGAGGGCTCAGCTTGCCCTCAGCATCCACGGCCACGGCTTCCAGTTGGTAGGTGTCGGGAAAGACGTCCGTCCACGCGAAGTCGAACGGTGCTGCCGTCAGTTCTGCCAGTGGTTCGCCGTTCGCGCGGAGCCGGATGCTGGCCACCGGTCCTTCGGCATCGTTGGCCGCGACACTGATCGGAATGGTCGCCCCGAAGTTGAACTCAGTGCCGTCGGCGGGCGTGGCAAAGGCCACCGTCGGCGGGTGGTTGAGCGGGATGCTCCAGCGGGCGAGGTCCGTTGCCCGCCGGGTGCCTGCGGTGGTGAACGGCCCGCCGACCCAAAGGTTCGTTGAAGCAGCGGCCAGGCTGGTGACGAAGGCGGAGTTTCCGTCCACCCCGCCGCCGACAT
>JBEISV010000337.1:0-5297 GCA_040375265.1 Verrucomicrobiales bacterium | reverse complement strand
GGCCGAATCCAAGGACCGCGCGACGCCGACGGAGGTTCACGCGCGGAAGGTCGGTCGCAGGACCGGTTCCACCAGAATTTGCGCGGCGACCGCGTTGCTCAGGGCCAGGCGCGCGTTGCAGACCTGGCAGATCAGGTTCGACGATTTGGCGACCAATCGGATGAGTTGGTCTTCGCCGAAGCCAATCTCACGCAACCGTTGGCTCACTTCCGGGGCCGTGGCCAGGCGACGGATGCGCACGGTGGCGCCGGTGCGGACTTGGTCCAGCGGGCAGCAGGCGCACGCGGGAGCCGATTCCCCGGCAGCTTCAAAGGCGGCGGTCATGGCGGGACATGGCAGCGGGCGCCGGGCCGGCCGGCCACCCACGAATTGCCCACGTCGGGCCGCAAATTGCCCGGAACCATGGCTGGCGGCTTGCATTGAGCGGGCGGTGGGGGCTCCCTCCCGCGCCGTGCGGTTACGGGAAGGTTACAGGTTCGTGGATCTGGCCACCCAGGGCTACTTGCTCCTGGTGGCCGTGGTCGCCGTGGCAGTCCACCGCGGGCCTTGGCTGGCGCTGGCGGGGTTGCACCTGGCCGCGCTCGTGACGGTGCATGCGTTGGTGCGAATCGGCGGGCGACCCAAGGCTCCGGCCTGGCTGCGTTGGCTGCGGGATTTTTACCCCATCCTGCTCTATTTCGGGTTTTACGCGGAGACCTGGGTGATGAACCGCATGACCGGCACCCCGCGGCTCGATCCGTGGCTAATGCGGGCGGACCAAGCGGTGTTCGGCTGCCAGCCGGCCGATGCGTTCATGGCCGTTTGCTCCCAGCCGTGGCTCGGGGAATTGCTGCACCTGTCTTACCTCAGCTTCTACCTGATGGTCGGCGGGGTTGGATTTTGGCTGTCGTTGCGAGATCGCCGGGCGTTCGGCCACTTCGTCACCGTGGTCTCGTTGGTGTTCTACGTCTGCTACGCCACCTACCTGTTTGTGCCCGCGGTCGGGCCGCGCGTGCTCTATGCGGACACCCCGGAACGCGCCCAGTTTTTCGCCACCTATGGTCACGCCCCGCGGCCGGTTCCGGCGGCGCTGGAGGCGGGTCCCGCCTACCAACTGCTCGACCTCATCGAACGCCACGCCGAGATCGCCGGGGCGGCGTTTCCCAGCAGCCATGTGACGATTGCCTTCGTCACCGCTTGGTTTTCGTGGCGTTACGTCCGAGCCATCCGGTGGCCGCACATGGCGCTCGCGCTGAGCATCTGCGGCTCCACCGTCTACACCCGCGCCCATTACGGCGTGGACGTCATCGCCGGGCTGCTGTTCGCCGCGGTGTTGCTGCCGGCGGCGGAGGCCGCCTATCGCCGCTGGGGCTGGACGGAATCGGCGTCGAGTCATCCGGCCGCTTGCCAAGGCTCGCGCCCCGTCGCCTCATCCCGCCCGTGAGCCCCGACTTCGACGAGGCGGCGATTCTCCGGATCGAGCGTCCCCATGCGAGCCTCTGGACGTATTACCTCCTCAACGCCCTGGCCATTCTTCCGGCCGCGCCGGTGCTGCTCCCGTATTTCTGGTTCCGCTACAACTCGATGCGCTACCGGTTCACCGACGAAGGCGTCTCCATGAGCTGGGGCATCCTGTGGCGCCGGCAGACGGTCCTGAACTACGCCCGCATCCAGGACATCCACCTCCAATCGAACTTCGTCGAACGCTGGCTCGGCCTTGCCCGCATCATGGTGCAGACCGCGAGCGGCAATGCCTCCGCCGAGATGACCATCGAGGGACTCCAGGAGTTCGAGGCGGTCCGTGATTTCCTCTACTCGAAGATGCGCGGCATCAAGGACCCAGCCGCCGCCGTCGCCCCGGTTGCCAGCCCGGCCCAACCGGTCGAACTGGCCGCGACGCTCCGGGAAGTCGCCGCGGAACTGCGCGAAATCCGGCGCTCCCTCGCCCGGGATCACCACGACGATGGCGCCGGAGGTTCCCATGCTTGAACGCGTGCGCGCCCTCGTCCTGCGGCTCCTGCGGGTGCCGGCGGAACCGCAGCCGCCCGCGGGCGATCCGGCTTCCGTCCGGGTGTTCCGCGCCGCGCCGAATTACTTCCGGGTGCGCCTCGCGCTCTGGGCACTGCGGCAGGTGCTCGCGCTGCTGGGCATTGTGTTCTGGCTCGTCGCGGTCGGTTACGGCCGGGCGCAGTGGCAGGCCCAGCAGGCCGCCGCGGCGGCCGCGCCCGCAACCACCAACGCGCCCGTGCTGGAACCTGTAACGCTTGCGACCAACGCCCCGGCCGCCGGGCGCCGGAATCGCAAGCGCCCGGCGAAGAGCCCCGCCCAATATGCCGGCGAAGTCGCGAAGAAGCTGCCCGGCTGGGCGTTGCCGCTGTTTGTCGTGCTGGAGGTGTTGGCCATCCTCTTCTTCTTCGTGCAGGCGGTCTTCACCTACGTCGTGCTACGGCTTGATTACGAGCAGCGCTGGTATGTCGTCACCGACCGCAGCCTGCGGATCCGGTCCGGTGTCTGGAGCGTGTGGGAGATGACGATGAGCTTCGCGAACCTCCAGCAGGTCGTCGTGACACAGGGGCCTTTGCAACGCTGGCTCGGCCTCGCCGACCTGCGGGTCGAATCCGCCGGCGGCGGCGGCTCCGCGCATTCGGAAATGCAGGGCCAGAAGCGGTCGTTGCACGTTGGTTTCTTCCATGGCGTGGGCAACGCCGAGGAAATCCGCGACCTCATCCTCGCGCGGTTGCGGGACTTCCGGCAATCCGGCCTGGGCGACCCGGAGGAACGCAACCCATCCACGCCGCCGCCAACCGTCGCCTCAGCCGCCGGCGACTCCGTGGCGGCCGCCCGGGAGTTGTTGGCCGCCGCCCGGGATCTGCGCAGCGCCCTCGCGCAGAAGGGCTGAAGGGACCAAGCCGGCATGGACAAACGGAGCGCGGACGCCTTCGTCCGCGAGCAGCGACCGTGGCGACGAGAAGCAGCCTCGGGCCGGGCATTTCAAGGGCGTCAAACGACCATCCTCGTCCTGCCTGACGAGAGGATGGAATCTCCGCCGGCGCAAACTTGCGGACGAAGGCGTCCGCGCTCCGCTCACCACAGATCCAACTGCCCCGGTTCCACCCGCCGGAAGTTCCCGGTGGTCAGCTGCGGCCAGTTCCCGGCGATGCCGGCGCGGCGGCAGGCCACGTCCATCAGTTGCGCGATGCGTTCCGCGGCCGGGCCGGTGCCGGTCATGCGCGCGCCGAAGTTGGGATCGTTCAGCCGGCCTTCGCGCAGGTCGCGGACCTGATTCAGGACCTTCTCCTTGCGGTCGGGGAAATGCCGGCCGAGCCAATCCTCGAACAGCGGGGCCACCGCGAAGGGCAGCCGCAACACCACGCGGCCGGCGAACTGCGCCCCGGCGTCCACGGCCGCCGCGATGAGCCGGGGAATCTCGTGGTCGTTCAGCGCGGGGATGATCGGCGCGATCATCACGCCCACGGGAACGCCGGCGGCGCGCAGCCGGCGGATGGCCGCCAGCCGGGCCGCGGGCGGCGACGTGCGGGGCTCCAGGATGGACCGCAGGTCCGGGTCCAGCGTGGTGAGCGAGATGAACACCGCCGCGCAGTTGTGCCGCGCGAGTTCGGCCAGCACGTCCACGTCGCGGGCGACCAGTGCGTTCTTGGTGACGATGCCCACCGGGTTGCGGAATTCCGCGAGGACTTCCAGGCACCGCCGCGTGATCTGAAGGCGCCGTTCCACCGGTTGGTAACAGTCGGTCACGCCGCTGAGCGCGATGCCCTCGGGCTGCCAGGTCTTGCGGGCGAGTTCGGCCCGGAGCAGTTCCGGCAACTTCGGCTTCACGACGATCTTGGTCTCGAAGTCGAGGCCGGCGCTGTAGCCGAGGTATTCGTGGAACGGCCGGGCGTAGCAGTAGATGCAGCCGTGCTCGCAGCCGCGGTAGGGATTGAGCGACCAGGTGAAGCCGACGTCCGGGCTGTCGTTGCGGTTGAGTGCGGTCTGCGTGTGGTCCTCGATGAACTGGGTGCGCGGCGAGGGTTCCTCCGCGGGATCAAGGTCCGCCAGCTCCGGATCGGCCTCGCGCCGCGTGGCGAGGAAGCGGTTGGCCGGATTAAAGCCGGCGCCGCGATGGGGATCGGAAGGGTTCATCGCTGTGTTGCGGGCCAGTGTGCCCGCCGGCTCGGTCAACGGTGGTCGGAGGGGTCCCGGGACAGAGTCGGCATTTGTAGGAAATGAGTCAGGCCGCTAGACGCGTTAACGCCTCATTTGACCATCGCAGGAATTTCGAAACCGAAGCCGCTTGGACCACAAAGACTGATCGCATCTGGCTGCCAACAATATCACCTGTCACTGTCGATCTCGCGAATGCGCTATTTGGAACGGCCAACTCATCACTCGCGCGGAAATTCACGGCCGCAAACTCCAACGACCGAAACGTGACATCGTCATTTCCTATACGTCCCCCATCGAGAAGCACCTTTCCTACATCAAACTGAGCTTCGACCAACTGAGCGGTTGTGATCACAACGGGGATGCATCGATTCAAGGAGTGCTCGTGGAGCGCGATCAATTTTTGCATCAAGCCCGATTGGCCAAACGTCGCTTGCGAAAGCGCATCCTCAATCGTTTCGGTCGATGACGATTTCCCATTCTTGTCCACTTTGCATTCCAAGTAGTAGTTGAAGGCACGAACACCACCCTCCATCGGAATGCGGTCGATCTTGTGGGTTGCGGTGTTGGGACCGGTCCGCGGTCGCTGCCAGACAATTTGGGACTCGATGTAACAATCGTCTTGGCCGGACGCTCGAGTCGCCGGGGTCCGATCAAAGAGAGCCCAGCACTTGTAGTCCGGATTGGCGCGCTTGCATTCGACGGCAAGAAACGTCCCAGCCGATTGGCAATTGGCCATGACCAGATCAATTCTCGTCTGGCGTGAGTTGATCGCCGTTACGGGATATTCCGCTGCTTCGAATCGCCAAAAGGGCTCACCGCTTTCGAATGCCAAACGCATCTCTTCCTTAACCCGCTGTTGGAACAAGAAACCTTGTTCGTTCAGGGCTGCGACAAGCCGCGGGTTCCAGTCGGAAGAGATTTCGGCCGGGCTCATTGTCTGAGATTTCGGGACGATTGATTGTCTTGGCTGGTCACCCCTTCGTCAGGAAGAACCCGCGCTGCTTCTCGCTGATGGGCAGTTGCAGGTGTTCCAGCACGGCGAGCATGTCTTCCCAGACCTTGCGCTTCTCGGTGATCGCCTGGTTCCGCAGCAGGTAGGCCGGGTGGAACGTCGGCATGAGCGGGATGCCGCGGTAGGTCCGCCAGTTGCC
>JBEISV010000240.1:0-7023 GCA_040375265.1 Verrucomicrobiales bacterium | reverse complement strand
CGCCGGAGTGCTGTTTCTCCTGCTTCACCTGACGATGACGACCTTTACCGTCTGGCTTTCATCAACTGGCCCGGCCCGCATGGATTTCGGCCAGATGTTCGCGAACAACTTCCAGACCCTCTGGTTCCGTTACAGCGTCATACTGCGCACGCCGGCATATTTCTGGCGGGACTTCGGGCTCGTGACCGGCGGTTGGGCGTCGGTGCGCTTCGCCCTCGACGTCTTTGGCGTGTCGCTGCTGCTGGTGGTGGCCGCGATCGGCGTCGCCACCCGCGCGGTGAAACGGACCTGGCAGGCCGAACCGCCCTCGCCCGCGTGGCAACGGCGGATCCGCTTCTTCACCGACGTGCGCGTCTCCCGCGGTTGGTTCCGGGACCGGATGCGCCGGCTGATGGACTTCAATCCGATCTGGTGGCGGCACACGTCCACCTGGTCGGCCCGGGTGACGACGCTCGGCTGGCTCGGCCTGACGATGATCCTGCTGACGGCGGCGTTCACCGGCTTCGGCACCGCGGCCGTGAGGGCCAACTGGGTGCTGGAAAAACTGCTCCTCCTGGGGGTCGCGTTCAGTGCGGCCTCCAGTTTTCGCCAGGAACGGGAAACGGGCGCCATGGAACTGCTCCTGGTCACGGGCCTCGAACCGGCCCGGATGCTGCAAGGGCGATTGCTAGCGCTGGCGGTTCAGTTCGGGCCGGCGGCACTCTTGGTGTGGGGCATCCCAGTGACGGTGGCGTGGGCCGACCGATCCCCGGTTTACCTGCCGCCGCTGTGGTCGCTCGCTTGGATGGTGCCGACCGCGCTCCTGGGACTCGCGCTGTCCCTGTCTCGGGTGAACTTCGTGGTCTCCTGCCTCATCGCGGCGAGTGCCCACCACGTCATCGCGACCGCCAAGATGCTGTTTGCCAGCCTGTTTCTGAAGGTCGGGGACGTGAACCTCGGCAATCTCGCGCTGAGTCCGCAGTCGGCGACCGACTATTTCCTGCACGATTACCAATGGATCTTCGGCTCGCTCGAACTGGCAGTGATGGTTTTCGTCGCGAGGACCGCGTGGCGGCGCGCGGTGCGAAGTCTGGCGGAACGGACTTTCGTGGTCGCCGCGCCGCGGGTGCCGGCGCCCGACTCCGCTCGCGCCACACGGAAAGGAGGGGTGGCCGAATGACCCTCCTCCCCGTCGTCGCCCGCGAACTGCGCGTCGCCTCCCGCCGCGGTTCGTCGTATTGGGGACGCTCCGTCGCGGCGCTGGTCGCGATGGGCGTGTTCGCGTGGATCTTCCTCCTGGAACGCCATGCGGCGCCGTCCCAGATTGGTCAGACGCTGTTCCGGGTCATCGCCGTCCTCGCCTACGTATTCGCCGCGCTCGCGGGCGTTCTGTTCAGCGCCGACAGCATCAGTCGCGAGCGGCGGGAAGGCACGTTGGGTCTCCTGTTCCTCACCGACCTGCGCGGCGTGGATGTCGCCCTGGGTAAACTCACCGCCTCGTCCCTCGCCGCCGTGTATGGGCTGCTCGCGGTGCTGCCCGTGCTGGGGGTGTGCGTGCTGCTGGGCGGCGTGACCGGGGCCGAATACGGCCGGGTGATGCTGGCACTCGTCTGCGCCCTGTTCACCTCGCTGGGATTGGGCCTGCTGGCCTCCACCTGGGCCCATGACTCCATGCGGGCGGTCGCCGCGGCGATCGGCCTGACCGTGGCCTGGCAATTTGGCGCTCCGCTGATCTTGGCCGTGGCCAGCCTGGTGCTCGAACGTCTCGGGGATGGATCGGCCGGGACCGGCGCTGATTCCGAGTTCCGGCTGGTCTGGTGGTTGACGCCCGGGACGGCGATGGGTGCGGCCTTCGAGGATTCCTATCGCAAGGAGGCGGGACTCTTTCGTGGGGCAGTTGCGGTGTGTGTGGGCCTCGGGCTCACAGCGGTGACCTTGGCCAGCCTGCGCCTGCCGCGCCTGTGGCAGGTCCGCGAAGGCGGTCGACATCTCGGCCTGGGCTCGTGGCTCAAACGGTTGCGATTCGGCACCGGCGAAGGCTGGGCCCGCTTTCGCCGGACGGTTCTGGAAGTGCATCCGGTGGCTTGGCTCTCGGGCCGGTATTGGCTGCGACGTTGGCTGGTGTGGGCTTGGCTTGGCGGCGGAACCGGGATTTACGTGGGGCTGGCGCTAATTTCCGGCGACAACAATTGGTGGGAAGTTCCGCCACTCATGTTCTGCTCCTGCGCCGCGCACGCCCTGCTCAAGTTCTGGGTGGCCCTGGAAGCGCCGCGGCAGTTCTTCGCCGACCGCCGCAGCGGCGCCCTGGAGTTGCTGCTGACCATCCCGACGGACAGCCGCGAGTTGGTTCGGGGCCGGCTGCTGGCCTTGCGCCGGCAATTCCTCTGGCCGGCGGTCGCGGTGGCGGCCGGCGATGTCCTCGTCCTGCTTCGGCAGTTGGCCGAAAGCCCGAACGACGGCGATAACCCGATGTTCGCGCTGTTCTTCCTCGTCCGCGTCGTCCTGCTGTTCCTCGACCTCCACGCCATCGCCTGGGTGGGCAACTGGCTGGGGCTGTCGGCCGAGGGCAATCGCAGCACGCTCTGGGTAGTGCTGCGGCTCCTGATGCTCCCGTGGGCGGTGCACTTGGTGAGCGTCCTGATCGCGGGACTACTCGCCCCGTGGAACTTCGGCAACGTGAACTGGGCCGTGGTATCTCTGGTCGCCTGGCTTGCCCTGAACGCAGGCAACAATCTCTTCTGGATCCTCCGTGCCCGCAACGGCCTCCTCCTGCGGTTTCGGGAAACTGCCACGGGCCAGTTGCGCGCGCGGACCAAGGCAGAGTAGGCGGCCTTGGCCCGAGCGCGTTTCCCGTGGCCAATGCCGGGGCAAGTTTCCTAGCTTGGTCCCGCATGAAGCCCCACTCGGTCACTCGCGCTACGCTCTGGTCTATGGCGGTCGGTGTCCTGCTGGCGATTGGATGCCAGCATCGACCGGCGGAATCCCAGCAACGCCGAATCGGCGAATCCGTGGTCTTCGTTGGCGAGGAACCGGCCCGCTTGGCGGAACGCCCGTTGGCGGCTGCGCCCTTGGTGGTTCGCAGTGCCTTCACACCCGGTCCGGGCGTGGTCGAATACGTCGCCGGGCAGGACTATGCGGTGGATTTCTCGGCCGGCACCCTGCGCCGATTGCCGGGTTCGCGCCTGCCGGATTTTCGGACCAACTCCCTGTTCGGGCAGGAGGATTTCGACCACTCGAAGTTCCCCGGCTTCGGCAACACCCGTTTCTTCGCCTTCGTGGACTACGAGTATCGCCCGACCAACGCGTGGCCCGTCCAGCCCGCGCAGTCCGCCTTGCTGCCCAAGTCGGCGGCAAAACTGAAGGCTGGCGGCGAGTTCAGGCTGGTGGCGTTCGGTGACAGCATCACCGCCGGCGGCGACGCGACCCGGCCGGAGCTGATCTTCTGGAACCAGTGGGCCACGGAGCTGGGGAAGAAATATCCCCAGACGCGCCTCACCGCGATCAATGGGGCCACCGGCGGCGACAACACGGTGCAGGGACTTCAGCGCCTCCAGGCCAAGGTGCTCGACCAGCGCCCTGACCTCGTGCTGATCGGCTTCGGCATGAACGACCACAACCGGGGCGGCGTGCCGATCCCGCAGTTCGAGGACAACCTGAAGGAGTTGATCGCCCGGATCCGGGTGTCCACCGGCGCCGAAGTGGTGCTTTTCTCAGCGTTCCCGCCGAACCCGAAGTGGAAGTTTGGCTCACACCGGATGGAGCAATACGCCGCCGCCGCCGAACGGGTCGCGCGGGAAACCGGCGCCGCCTTCGCGGATGTCTTCAACAACTGGCAGGCCATCGCCAACCGCAAGAAACCGGAGGACTTGCTGGGCAACAACATCAACCACCCGAACGACTTCGGGCATTGGCTCTACTTCCGTGTGCTCGCGGAGCTCGGGTTGTGACGTCGCCGGGGTTGCCCGATGCACCTCCGAAACCACCGCGGCGTCTTCGAGTCCACTCCAATTTAGGTTTCGCCGAATCGGCAATTGCTGGTTGGCTGGGGCCTTCACGAAACCTTGGCCAAGACCGACTTTGGGCGTAACCGATGCCAGCAACAGCAGTCACTCTCCTCGCAGTGGTGCGGCTGAACGCATGGAACCGCCAGAACTGGATGTGACGGTGTGCCTCAGGCACGTCCGCGCTGGCGATGAGATGGCCGCGCGGCAACTGATCGCGCACTTGACGCCGCTGGTGACCAAGATCGTGCGTTCCCACCTGCCCCGCCGCACAAGCGAAGAGGATCTGATGCAGGCCGTATTCATCAAGGTGTTCACCCGGTTGGACCAGTTTCGGGGGGAGGTTCCCCTCGCCCACTGGGTTTCCCGCGTGGCCGTGAACACCTGCCTCAACGAAATCAGCCGGGAGAAAGTCCGGCCGGAACTCCGGCACGCCGATCTGTCGGAGGATGAAGAAGCCGTCCTGCAGAACCTTGCGGCCAACACGGCCGACCTGCCGGCCGAACAGAGCGTGGCCTCCCGCGAGTTGGTGGAAAAGATGCTCGCCAAGCTGAATCCTGAGGACCGGCTGGTGGTCACGCTGCTCCACTTGGAAGGCCGGAGCGTCGAGGAAGTCCGCGCGGCGACCGGTTGGAGCACGCCGTTGGTTAAAGTCCGGGCATTTCGCGCCCGACTGAAGATGAAGAAGCACCTGGAACAGCTGATGAAGGAGTCTCGCCCATGAATGCGCCGAAAAACGCCCTGGATCGGTTGCTAAAATCGGCTGCTGCGGCCCCGTTGCGGGCGCCGGCCCCCCTGCCCTTTGGCTTCGAAGGCCGAGTCCTCGCGGCGCTCCGCCCCTGCCAGCCGGATTCCGAATTGGCCGCGGTTCTGGCCCTGTTCCGTCGGGGGTTGGCCTTTGCCTGCGGGCTGACGGCATTGGTGGCCGCGCTCTGCTGGCTCAACCTCAACCGGCCAGTCCAAAATATTGCGGTCGAGGAGTTTGCCCTCTCCGCCGACGCCATGAACCTTGCCCTCGCCCAATGAACCTGCTGACCCGGAAAGCGGCCCTGTTTTATCTCCTGGCTACCTTTGCCGTGGGCAGCGCGGCCGGCTTAGCGGTGGGCTATTCCGTGGATCGCCGCCCCAAGCCGCCCAAGTTCGACCCGGCCGCTTTCAAGCAGAAGATCACTGCCGACCTCAGCCGTGATCTAAGCCTTACCGAAGCCCAGCGAAAGCAGTTGGAGCCAATCATTGAGCGGAACATGGAGGAGTTTGACGGCTGCCGCCGCGAAAATACCGAACGGGTCCGGCAATCCATGCAGCGCGGCCGCGAGCGGATCGCGGCGATCCTCACGCCGGAGCAGCGGGCCAAGTTCGACGAACTCGAACGGGAGCGGGAACGGAAGTTCCGCGAGCGCGACAGTCACGGTGGCTCCCGGTCGGCCGGCAAATGACCGCCGGCGCCTCTCAGATTCGCGGGGTTTCGTTGGTGGCCGGTCCGTTAGTGCAAGCCACGCACTGAATTTCCGCCTCCAACGGGAGTTGCGGCCCGTGGAGCAGTTCCGCCATCGCGCGCTCGGGCTGTTCCCGGAACGCGCGGGCGATGCCCGGGGCAACCAATTGGGTGCGCCAAATCTGGCGCGCCGTCATTGCCAGCGAGCCGACTACGGCGGTCATCACGGCCAACACGGCCCAGGCTTCCAGGCTGAACACGGTGCGAATTCGGCGAAATTTCATCGGCTCTCGGACCCGACCGGCCGGATTCCGTTCAATCGGACTGATGACCAGCCCGCGACGGGCAAACGGTGACGTCTGGCCAAAGTCACCCGCCTGAAACAACGGCTTTACACGTCCGCCTTGCTTCCCATCCTCCCGCGCATGTCCGTAACGTCGGTTCCGGCGGCCGCCTCGGCGACCGCCCCGGCCGGTGCCTTTGCCTCGGTGGCAGGTTCCGGCTCCCCCTTGGATAAAGCCATCACCCGTTCGCAGGCTTTTCTGCTCTCCGAGCAGAAGCCCGAGGGCTACTGGATTGGCGAACTCATGGTCGACGTCACCCTCGTGGCGGACATGGTCGCTTTTTACCATTGGTGGGGAAAGGTGGACCGCGAGTGGGAGCGCAAGGCCGTCAACCACATGTTCGGCAAACAGTTGCCCGATGGCGGCTGGAACATCTATCCGAATGGCCCGGCGGAGGTGAACGCCACGATCAAGGCCTACTTCGCCCTCAAGCTCTGCGGCGTGCCGGTCACCGACCCGCGCATGCTCAAGGCCCGCGAGATGGCCAACGCCCTCGGCGGCGTGCCGCGGATGAACACCTTCTCGAAACTCTACCTGGCGCTGGTCGGCCTGGTTACATGGTGGCACGTGCCCACCATCCCCTGCGAAGTCCTGCTCATCGGCAAGTGGTTCCACGTCAACTTCTGGGACATGAGTAACTGGTCGCGCGCGATGATCATCCCGCTGGCGATCATCAACCATTTCCGGCCGACCCGGCCGCTGAAGAACGGCGTCAACCTCGACGAACTGTTCCCCAACGGAAAACTCGAGCTCGATGAGTCGCTCCGGCCGCGTTATTTCGACTTCAGCATCCGGAACATGTTCCTTTGGCTGGACCGGTTGCACAAACTGGCCGAATGGTTCAGCCGAAACGGTTTCCATCCCTTCCGTCCGACCGCGCTGAAACGGGCCGAAGCGTGGATGCTCGAACGGTTCGAGGGCAGCGATGGCCTGGCCGCGATCTTCCCGGCGATGCTCAACGCGCTGATCGCCCTCATCGCCATGGGCTATCCCGACGACCATCCCCAGGTGATCCGGGCACATCAGGAACTGCTCAAGTTGATGCACCTGGAACCGGATTCCGTCCGGATCGAACCGTGTTTCTCGCCGGTTTGGGACACGGCCATCGTGCAGATTTGCCTCCGCGAATCCGGGGTGCCGCCCGAGCATCCCCGGATGAAACAGGCCGCGGTCTGGCTGATGGACAAGGAGATCCGTTTCCGCGGCGACTGGATCCACAAGAACCCGGCCAAGGTCGAGGCCTCCGGCTGGGTCTTCGAGTTCG
>JBEISV010000364.1:0-4964 GCA_040375265.1 Verrucomicrobiales bacterium | reverse complement strand
GCCGATCCGTCGGTCAGCTTCCAGGCCGACATCGCGGTGCGAAAGATCCGCGGCGAGTCCCAATAGATTGCGGTGGCATATTGGCCCGGCGGCAGGCCTGCCCGATGTTGCGGGCCGCTGGCGGATGCCTTGGCCAGCCCGGGTCCGCACCACGAAGAATTGCGGCACCCATGAGGTCGTGGTCGTGGGAACTAACGCTTGCACGCGAAATGTTCGCTGTTAGGGTCCACCCACACACCACTTTACTGGTTAGCAAAGCTGTATCCTATGCACACGAACATCCATTTGCGTCGAACGGGGCGGCGGGGGTTTACCCTCATTGAGCTGCTCGTTGTCATCGCCATCATTGCCATCCTTGCCGGCATGCTGTTGCCGGCGCTCAGCAAGGCGAAAACCAAGGCCGAAGGTATCCTCTGCATGGGTAACACCAAGCAGCTCATGCTGGCGGTGCATCTCTACGCCGGTGACAACCGCGAAGAGTTTCCCTACGTGACCCACGGTGGATCGGCCCAGAGCGGCGCCGTGATCAACGAGGCGGTCGCCGGTGAGCGCCCTTGGGTCATGGGTTGGTTGGATTGGGGGACCAGCACGCACAATACCAACACCCTTTACCTGACTGATTCTCGTTACGCTGTGCTGGCGCGTTACTCCGGCAATTCTGCCAAGCTTTACAAGTGCCCGGCGGACAAATTGATGCACCCCACTCAGCGGGCCAAGAAGTGGGCCGCCCGGGTGCGTAGTATTTCCGCCAACGGCGCCATCGGCCGGGGTAACAAGACGGCCGCGGATGGATTGCTTCAGTGCGAGAAGCTGTTCATCAAGACGACCGACGTGAGCCGGCCGGCACCTTCGGAGCTGTGGATGTTTGTCGATGAGAACCCCGATTCCATCAACGACGGAGCGTTCTTCAATGCCCAGCAGGATCGCCGCTGGATTGACATGCCGGCCAACTATCACAATGGCGCGTGCGGTTTCTCGATGGTGGACGGCCACAGCGAGATCAAGAAGTGGAAGAGCACCGTCAACTTGGAGAAGCCGAATTTCACCTATAGCCCGCCCGCGGTGAAGGCCGGCGACCACGATTGGGGTTGGGTCATGGACCGCACTTCGTTCAACGAAAAGCGCACTCGCTAATCCCTGCTGCGGTTCAGTCAACGAGCCCGCCCGAAGTGGCGGGCTCTTTCATTTTCCGAGGACGCCTGCGGACGGACTATGGACCGTTGCGGGGATAAGCTCGTAGACTAGGACATGTTGCCGGGAAAGCCGGTGGTGCTGGATGCGGCGCAGGGGATGCAGGGACATTTCCAATTCAACCTGGGCGGCGGTCATCTTGTGCAACGGTTTGATCGGGACCCACTTCTCCTCGCCGCGGTATTCCACGAGCACAATTCGTCCGCCGGGCCGGAGCGCGGCGCAGAGAGTGGAGATGATTTCCTTGGGATGGTCACATTCATGGTAGACGTCCACGAACAGCGCCAGGTCGAGCGAGCGGGCGGGCAGGTTCACGTTGGTCGTCGAGCCAAGCACGGGGGTAACGTTAGTCACGCCGCGCGCCTGGAGATTCGTCCGCAGGATGAGGAGCATTTCCGGTTGGATGTCGGTGGCGAACACCTTGCCAGTCGGTCCGACCTGTTTGGCCATGCGCCACGTGAAATAGCCGCTGCCGGCGCCAACGTCCGCGATGACTTGTCCCGGCTGCAGACTGAGCAACTGGAGCAAATCATTGGGCTGCTCTTCCTCCACGCGTTCCTCCCGCTCCAGCCACATCGCGCCCTGGTGGCTCATGAAGTGCGCAACTTCGCGGCCCATGAACCATTTGCCGATGCCGTCGAATGACCCCGGGCGAAATTCGTAGTTGGTGTCGGGTAGGGCCGGGGCTGCCGTCGGAACGATCTGTGCCGCCGTGGGCATTGCCCATCCGGTCGCCAAAGCCGCCGCGAGGATCAATCGCGAGCACACTGTGGCCCCGGTTCGAGTCGGAGAACTGGCGCCGGCTAGGGCGTGGTTCACGGCGGCAGCGTTTTGGGGGATTGGCATTGGTTGCCAACCCAAGCCCAACCGGAGCCGAAGTAAAGGGTCCAAGTTGAAGCCGTGCGGGTCTGGTTTGCCGATGTCGGAACAAGGAGCATGGCTCGGCCATTGCCGGAAGGCAGTGTTTTCAAGCCAAGCAATGCGCGGCGCTCCACCCGCTACCCGCCATGGTCAAGCCACCCGATAAGCACGAAAGGACTCTTGCCCGGAGGTCCGTTTCGCACCCAGAGTTCCCGCGCATCCCAGCGAATCACTCAAGGCTTGAATCGGTCGGTCCAACTGGCCGTCCGACCAGCCGCACAGCAAATCTATGAAAGAGTCGTCGATCATTCCTCCCGTTACCCGCCGAAGCTTCATCTCCTCCACCAGCGTGGCCGCGGTGGCGGCCTTGTCCGCGAGCCGCTTTGCGTTCGCGCAATCCAGCGACACGCTGAAGATCGCCCTGATCGGTTGCGGCGGCCGCGGGTCCGGCGCCGCCAATCAGGCGCTCAACGTGCCCGGCACGAAGCTGGTCGCCGTGGCCGACGCCTTCAAGGACCGGCTCGACGGCGCGCTGAACAGCCTGAAGCAGGCGCATCCCAACTCGGTCGACGTCCCCGCCGACCGGCAGTTCGTGGGCCTGGACGCCTTCAAAAATGCCATTTCGTTGGCCGATGTCGTGATCTTGGCCACGCCGCCCGGCTTCCGTCCGTTCCACTTCGAGGAGGCGGTCAGGCAGGGCAAGCATGTCTTCGCGGAGAAGCCGGTCGCGACCGACGCCCCCGGCGTGCGCCGGTTCCTCGCGGCCGCCGAAGAGGCCAAGAAGAAGAACCTGAAGGTCGGCATCGGCCTCCAGCGCCATCACCAGCCCGGCTACCTGGAAACCATCCAGCGCCTCCACGACGGTGCCATCGGTGACATCCACACCCTGCGGGTCTATTGGAATGACGGCGGTGTGTGGGTGAACCCGCGCAAGGCCGGACAGACCGAAATGGAGTTCCAGATGCGCAACTGGTATTACTTCAACTGGCTGTGCGGCGACCACATCTGCGAGCAGCACATCCACAACCTCGATGTCGCCAACTGGGTCAAGAATGGCTACCCGGTGAAGGCCCGCGGCATGGGCGGCCGACAGGTCCGCACCGCCAAGGAATACGGCGAGATCTACGACCACCACGCGGTGGAATACATCTACGCCGACGGTTCAACCGCGTTCAGCCAGTGCCGCCACATCCGTGGCGCCTGGAGCAGCGTGAGCGAGCATTGCGTGGGCACCAAGGGCAACGCCGACGTCAGCGGCCACGTCATCCGCGCCACCGGCGCCGAAGCTTGGCGCTTCCGCGGCACCAAGAACGTGGATCCCTACCAGCAGGAACACGACGACCTGTTTGCGGCGATCCGCGGCAACAAGGACTACAACGAGGCCTTCAACGGGGCAAAGTCTACCATGACGTCCATCCTCGGCCGCATGGCGACCTATTCCGGCGCGGAGATTTCCTGGGACGACGCGATCAATTCCCAGATTGATCTGTTCCCGGAAAAGCTGGCGTGGGATGCGATGCCCAAGTCGCTGCCCGACGAAAACGGCTTCTACAAGATCGCCGTGCCGGGCCAGACCAAGACCGTCTGATCCGTTGGCTTTGCCTTTCGACCCGCACCGCGTTCCGGTGCGGTTTTTTTGTTTGGCGGACTACGGGTGAGAAGCCGCTTGCGGCCGGGGGGCTCCCCCTTAACTTGGCGGCCGCATCGGCCCACGCTCCGTGGGCCGATGCGGGCTTTTGGATCATGGATGTCGCGCAATACAAACCTCGGAAAAAATGGCCGCTGATCGTGGGTGGCTTGGTGGGACTTTTGGTGGTCGTTTACTTCGTGGCCACCAGCGGGTGGTTCATCAAGTCGGCGGTCCTGCCGCAGGTGGCCGGCAAACTCGGCGCCGAGATTGAGGCGGGGGAGATCAGCGTCAGCCCGTTCTCGCAGCTGGAGTTGCGCAAGGTAAAGCTCACGCCGCGCGGCAGCGAGACGTTGTTCGCGGTGGACTTGGTCCGCGTGCGCTATGGTCTGTTCGCCATCCTCGGGGGCGACATCAAGGTGGATGAAATTTCCGTCGAAGCGCCCACCGTGACGGTGGTTGAGAAGCTCAATGGTGACAGCAATCTGGCAAAACTCTTGGCAGGCCTGAAATCGGAACCCAAGGCGGCCCAGCTTGAATCGACTGAGCCCATCAAGCTCAACCTGCGGAATTTCAGCCTCAAGAACGCGACCCTCCGCTATTCGAAGGAAACGGCGGGTGGAACCGAAGTGAGCGAGGTCACGGGGTTGAACCTAAGCCTCGACCAGCTCGGCAATGGGCAGACGGGTAAACTGCTCCTCGGCCTCGCCGGTTCTTCGGTCCAGGGAACCAACCGCATCGCCGCCAAGGGCGAGGGTTCATTTGCCGTCGGACTCGATGCGAAGCTGATGCCGTCCGCGGTGGCCGGACAGCTGAAGTTCGACATTGGGGCTGCCGCGGGCGCCTTCAAGGACTTGGCCAACGCCGGAGCGGGTCTTGCCTTGGACCTATCGGCGACCGAACTGAAGCAGTTCAAACTGACCTTCAACCGGGCTAACCAAGCGTTGGGCAGCATCTCCCTGAACGGTCCGTATGACTTGGTGAAACGCGAAGCCCGCATCAATTACTCGGTGGACGGCATTGACCAGAACGTCCTGGGAATCGCCGCCGCCGCGACCGGGGTGGGTTTTGGCAATACTTCCATCAGCGCCGCGGGCCGGGTGGACCTTGCGCAGTTCGGGCAGTTGTTCGCTTCCTACGGCAAACTCTCGGTTAATCAGTTCGGCCTCGTTTTGACCAATGGCGCGTCGCCGGTCCTCGATCTGGCGTTGGACTATAAATTCAGCGTCAACTTGGCCGACAAGACGGCGCTCGCCGAAAAGGTGGACCTGCAAATCCGGCAGGG